>WFPJ01000122.1 GCA_015487615.1 Aquificales bacterium
AAATGATTGTGCAAACAACAATTCCCAACAACACACATACACATCGGAGGGCAACTACACTGCAAAACTAACGGTGGAAGACGGAAGGGGAGGAAGTGATACGGGAACGGTTAATATAATTGTTGATCCCACACCTTATTTTACACTGAGTGTAACAAAGAACGGGGACGGTGAGGGTACTGTCATCAGCAATCCCTCCGGTATTGATTGCGGTAATGTTTGTTCCGCCCAATTTCTGTATATGACGACGGTAACCCTTACCGTAACACTTTCATCCGATTCTCTGTTCGCAGGTTGGGGAGGTGATTGTGCTTCGTGCGGAACAAACACATCCTGTGATATAAACATTGATTCAGATAAAAATTGCACTGCAACAATTAACCGCAACAAACCGCCTGTTATCACCTCCTTAAGTGCTAATCCCACCTCCGGTGTTGCACCCCTTACAGTAAACTTTGTATGCGAGGCTTATGATCCAGATAGTTCCATAGCTCAATACAGATGGGATTTCAATGGAGATGGAAACATAGAAGGTTACTCAAATGTAAATTCAATAAGTTACACCTATCAATCCCCCGGGAATTACAGAGCCAAATGTATAGTAGTTGACGATCTTGGTGCAAGCTCTGAGGCATCCATAACCATCTCTGTTACAAGTCCTCCCCCTGACGAGGGAGTAGGAGAGGGTGAGGAGAAAACTACCCAGGACAAAAAGCCTTCATCCTCTACCGCGGAGACAAAAAAGAGGGGTTGTTTATCCTACGATGGTAATGTGCTTATTTATCTTTACACCACAATTATATTAATAACCCTTAGAATCTTACGCAAAAGGTTCTATCCATAAGGCATTACTTCAGAGGTTATCTTTTTTACCACCTCTTTCCAGTTTCTTTTACCTTCCTCTATCTCATCCAATTCTTTTTCCATCCTTGCGGTAAGGGAGTAGTCAACAAGATCGGGAAATTCCTCTTTAAGATAGTCAATTATATAAAAGGCTATATCCGAGGGTATAAGGGTTTTGTTCTTCAATCTTACATACCCCCTCTTTTTAAGCAAGCTTGTAAGCACCGCATAAGTTGAGGGTCTTCCTATTCCCAGCTTCTCAAGGGTTTTGACAAGTGTACCTTCCGTATATCTTGGAGGGGGTTTTGTTTCCTTCCTTTCTATGAATACTTCTTCTAGCTTAAGTACTTCACCCTCTTCAAGATTAGGCAACTCCTTTCCTTCTAATTGATAGGGATACAAAACCGTCCATCCATCAAATATAAGCTTATTTCCCTTGGCTATAAGATAAATGGGCTCCTTTAAGCTCGGAGAAATAACTTCTATCTTTACCTTTACCCTTTCAACTACCGCAGGAGCCATCAAGCTTGCAAGGGTTCTTCGTAAAATAAGCTCAAAGAGCATCTTTTCTTCTTCTTCAACGGGTATCTTGTTTATATCCACCGGTCTTATACATTCGTGGGCACCCTGACTGAAGCCCAATTCTCTGAATTTCCTCAGTTTTCCTACATACTCCTTTCCAAATTCCCTTTCAATAAATTTCATAAACTCAATAGCTTTCTTCTCGTTCATCCTGTGGCTGTCCGTTCTCGGATAGGTTATATAACCTTCTTCATACATGCGCTGGGCTATCTTCTGGGTTTTCTCAGGTGAAAAGCCGAGAAGGGCGTTAGCTTCCGATTGAAGGGAAGAGGTTATAAAGGGCTTAGGTGGTGGTATTTTTTCTCTTTTTCTTTCAATTTCCCCAACTCTGAATAAACCTTCCCTAATCTTCTCAAGGATAATTTGAGCATCCGACGGATTCTCATATCTATAGTCATACACCGCCTCAAAAGTGCTACCGTCCTTCATAAACCGAGCCTTTACATAATAAAATGTCCTCTTTTTAAACTCCCTTATTTCTCTTTCCCTTTCAACTATAAGCCTAAGAGCGGGTGATTGAACCCTTCCTGCGGATAGCTTAAAATTCCTGAATCTTTTCCAAAGATATGGGGAAATCTTGTAGCCTATAAGTCTGTCTAAAATCCTCCTCGCAAACTGGGCATGCACTGCATTCATATCAATATCCCTTCCTTCCGAGAGACTCCTCTTTATAGCTTCAGGAGTTATCTCATAAAAGACCACCCTTTTTATATTGGGATTTATCTTTTTAAGCTCTTCCTTAACAAAATAAGCTATAGCTTCTCCCTCCCTGTCAGGGTCCGTCCCAATAAATATTTCTTTCACCTTCTTAGCAGTTCTTTTAAGATCCTCAACTATTTTCTTCTTGCCTTTTACATAAACATACCTTGCCCTCAGAGTTTCCTCATCAACGCCTATGTTTTGTGACGGTAAATCCCTTATGTGTCCAGCAGTTGCCTTTACAACAAAGTCCTTTCCAAGGAATCTCTTTATAGTCTTAGCCTTTGTTGGCGACTCAACGATAAAAAGTTTCATAATTCAATTTATTGTAAAATTTTCTTTCCCATGAGCGACGAAATCAGAAGTGTAAGAGGATTTCATGACATATTCGGTAAAGATATTAAAAAATTCAGAAGGATAACCAATGTTGTAAGGAAGATACTTAAACTGCATAACTTTGAGGAAATAATACTCCCTGTCGTTGAGTATGCGGAGCTTTTTCAAAGGAGCATAGGTGAAATTACGGATATAGTCCAGAAGGAGATGTTTACCTTTCAGGATAAAAAGGGAAGATGGCTTGCCTTAAGACCGGAGGGCACCGCAGGAACTGTCAGGGCGTATATTCAGCACAGGATGTATGCGGACAGACCTTACAGAAAACTGTTCTATGAAGGACCCATGTTCAGGTATGAGAGACCTCAGGCTGGAAGATACAGACAGTTCCATCAGATAGGTGCAGAGATATTCGGTGTCAGAGATCCGGAGGCGGATTTTGAAATAATTGAAATTGTTTACAAAATACTTAAAGATCTGAACATACCAGCAGTTATTGAAATAAACTCCCTTGGGTGTCTAAAATGCAGACCAGCCTACAGGAAAGAGCTTGTTAAATTCCTTAATGAGGTTGAAAAGGATTTGTGTGAAGTATGTAAGGAAAGGAAGGATAAAAATCCCTTGAGGGTTCTTGATTGTAAGGTTGAAACATGCAGGGAAACATTTAAATCTTCACCAAAGATGATTGACTATCTCTGTAAGGAATGCAAAGAACATTTTGAAATACTCCAGAGTTTCCTTAACTCTTCGGATATACCTTACAGGATAAATCCTTCTCTTGTCAGAGGGCTTGATTACTACAGCAGAACGGTTTTTGAAGCGGTTTCCGATGATCTAAATACAACGGTCATAGCAGGGGGCAGATACGATTATCTCGTTGAACAGCTTGGCGGTCCTCCTACACCAGCAACGGGCTTTGCTGTGGGAATAGAAAGAACAGCTTTGCTGTTACCCGATGTAGAGGAGGATGTTGAAAGTTACATAGTGATACCCTTCGGGGAGGTAAAAGAGTATGCCATGAAGGTGGCTAATATACTTAGAAAAAAAGGGCATACGGTTGAGTTTTCATATAGGGGAGGCGGACTAAGAAAGCAACTTGAATATGCGAATAAGATGGGCTTTAGATACGCGGTTATAATAGGTGAAAACGAAATGCACGAAGGAAAAATTACCATAAAGGACATGAAGGAAGGTGTTCAGGTTACTAAGAATATAGAGGAGCTGTAAACATACTCATCCCTTTTTCTCACTTTAATAAATAGATCTCTCAAAACCTCATTTATAACCTTTTTTAGTTTCTTTCTTATAGGTTCCCACATATCTTTCCTCAGCGTAAAGAAATACCCTGTTTCTCCTATGGTGTCTGCTACCACCCTTCTTCCTTTGTAAACCCTTGCATGTATCTTTATACTGTGTCTTATGTATTCGCCGAATTCATCCTTTGAATGTTTAAAACTTATAACAATCTTATCTTCAGCATCCGGACTTATATCAACACCGAAGTTTCTGAGCGTATTTTCTATTATGTCCCTCACATCAACGGGGGAGTCCTCTATAATTAGTCTGTACTTCTGGATGGTTTCACTTTCCGGTACAAGCCTTATATTTATTACCTTCGTCATACCCTTCATTGCATAGAACCTTCCCTTAACGGGGTAATAGCCTTCTTTTGAAACAGTAAATATGTACATGCGTTCTGGCAGATATATGGGCTTATAGGGTTCGTATATAACACCGTTTATTTTTACTGTAGCATCTTCTGGCTCCGTATAAAATATAACAGCGGAAAAGTTCAATCTTTTAAGCACTTCATCCTTCATAGATATAACCTTCTCTATATCTATATCCTTGAGGGGCATAAGGGTATAAAGGGCTATGAGAAAATCTATCTTTCTAAGTAGCTCTCTGAGATCCTCTTTCGTCAGCTTATCTATATCCACGGAAAGCTCCATATAGATGGATTTTATGGTAGCTTCCATTGATTCCTCATCCCATACCGCTTTTACCCTATATTTACCGTTTATCCTTTCTGGTTCACCGAACTTCACACCCCTTATATATCCTTTGGTTTTCAGTGATATAGAAACCCTCATTCTTTTATCAAGCTTTTCTCCTCTGAGAGCGTGTCTGAGTTTAACCTCCGAAGCAATTTCTGATACTACCAGTTCTGATATCTGTCTGAGGGCATCCTTCCTTGCCTCCTCCGGGGTTTCACCGTATCCCTCTACCCTTATATCTATTCCGGAAAAGGCAATCTTTATACCAACAAGTATAATAAATACCAGCCTTAACATTACATCCTCAACTCATATCATCGGATCTTACCCTCAATACTAAAAGATATCCCGTATCCATAACCTTCTCAACAGGTCCGAACCCCCCGTATCTTTCCTTTATAACTTTGTACAGTTCAAAGGCGTTGTTGACACCCTTCACATATACGAGATATGTAAACACATTCTTTCCAGAAGCGGTTCTCCTTATCCTACCCTTTGATATCTTCTTTAAAGTTGTATAAACACTTTCATCTATTTCTTCATTACCGTTTTCAGCTATAAGGACAATTTTAAAGGGTCTTCCCTTTTTTAATATCCTTGTCCACTCCTTCTTTATTTGGAAAGTTATTTTATCCGCTGCATCCTGTGCAGCTTCCTGAATGACAGAGTTTATATCCGTCACCTTCCTCTCTGGGGAGTAACCCGTAGAAGAAGCCAACAACTTACCGGTGGTTGTCTGATATGCTTCTACCGTTACCGAAGCCTTATCCACTTTTACACCAGCAACCTTCCTTGATGAAGTAGTCACATCAACCTTTACGAGGATGTCACTTCCTGCCTGAAGTGCCAATGCAAAATGGGGGTCCGCTATACCTTCAAGGGCGGTTACATCTTTTATTATCTTGTCTATCTTTTCGGAACCGCTTTTTACATAAACCTCAAATCCCCTATCTTGCAAATACTCCTGAATTGTGGTTGCCGCGACCTTTCCTTCCTTATCCTCATAAGCCACATATATTACGGGATATCCAACTTCTTCAAGTATTTCTTCCGTGGTTTTGATTACCTCCCTCCTCTTCAAGTCATCCTTAAGCAATCCTACATCAATCTTAAAAAGCAGAGTTACAAGGGTATATGCACCTTCCGTTCGCTTTCCCTTTATTTCACTCTGCCATCTTATGTAATCGTCAACCCTTGAGAATATAAGCTTTTCAACCCTTTCAAACTCTTCCCTTTCCTCAGCGGTTTTAAGTATAGGTCTGTCCCCCGCAAAAAGTACATACCATAGCGCCGCCTTTTTTGCATCCTCAATTGCGGATTCCACACCGCAACCTTTTCCCGTTGCTTTAATAACCACCTCAACGGTTGAAGAGCTTTCTACAAAGGTAGCTTGCTTTGATAGAGGAAGGTGTGAACGATTAGGTACACACTCTGGCTTTTTTGCACAGGACACAAATAACAACGAAAGAATAATGAAATATGCGATTACATTGGTCACTAAAGAGCCTCCACGGCAGATTTTATCCTGCCAAGAGCCTCCTCAATCTCTTCATCCGTGTGTGCGGTACTTACAAACCATGCTTCAAACTGGGAAGGCGGGATCAGGACACCCTTATTGAGTAGATTCCTGAAGAATCTTCCGAACAGTTCAGTGTCGGATGTTTTTGCATCTTCAAAATTCCTTACCTTTTTATCCGTGAAGAAAACGGTCATCATTGATCCTATTCTGTTTATGGTATGGGGAATCCCCTTTTCCCTTAGTATTTCCGAAACGCCATCCGCAAGCCTTTTCATTTTAATTTCAAGATCCGCGTAAGGATTCTCCTCCCTCAAAATTGTTATGGTTTCCGCACCAGCAACCATCCCCAGGGGATTCCCCGACAGAGTTCCCGCTTGATAAACAGGACCCTCCGGAGCTATTCGGGACATTATTTCCCTTTTACCCCCGTAAGCTCCTACTGGCATACCACCTCCGAGTATCTTACCCAGACAAGTTATATCGGGATCTATATCAAAAACTTCTTGAGCACCGCCGAGGGACAGCCTGAAACCCGTGATCACTTCATCAAATATAAGCAGAGCGCCGTAGTTACTTGTTACTCTCCTGAGTTCCCTTAAAAATTCCATATCGGGAATTACAACACCCATGTTACCAGCAACGGGTTCAACTATTACACATGCTATATCGTTCCCGTACTTTTCAAAGGTTTCTTTAAGAGAGGAAACATCATTGTAGGGAATGACTATGGTTAGCCTTGCTATCTCTTCGGGTATGCCCGGGGTTCCAGGTATACCGAAGGTTGCAACACCAGAACCTGCACTTACAAGTAGGCTGTCGTAGTGTCCATGATAACAACCCTCAAACTTCACAATATATTTTCTGCCCGTATAACCCCTTGCCAATCTTATTGCGGACATTGTTGCTTCCGTGCCCGAAGATACAAATCTTACTTTTTCAACGGAAGGCACCGATTCAACAACAAGTTTGGCAAGCTCAATTTCTGCTGGATTGGTAAGACCGTAAGTAAGTCCTTTCTCCGCTTCATTTTTAATCCTTTCCACAACCCTCGGATGGGTATGTCCTAATATAAGGGGTCCCCATGAAGCAAGAAAGTCTATATATTCCCTGCCGTCTGCATCCCACACCCTGCTTCCTTTTCCCTTAACAAGGGTTATGGGATCTCCCCCTACAGCCTTAAAAGCCCTTACGGGGCTGTTTACACCTCCCGGGAGCAGACTGATAGCTTCTTCAACAAGTGTTGAATTGCCCATAGGGTTATTATATCAGCTAAGGTAACCCGCTTCTACACCAATGCACGCTTCATAGACAAAGTTTATCTTATCCTTGTATTTATCAATCACCTCATAATTTTCCGCTCCAGGTTGAAACCATACATATCTTGCACCCACCTCAAGGGCTTCCTTTACTATTTCTTCCGCAAAGGAAGGATTCCTATAAACATTAACGATATCAATAGGTTCACCAACCTCCCTTAGAGATGAAAGCACCTTTATACCAAGGATTTCCTGACCAGCATATCTCGGATTTATAAGATAAATCTTATGCTTTCTCTTCTCTATAACCCTTGCGGTAACATAGTAAGAAGGTCTATCCTCCTTAGGAGAAATGCCCACAACCGCAACTGTTTTTGCCTTTTTTAAAACCTCAAGGGCATCTTCTCTGTGCTTGACCTTCTCTTCCATAACCGACCTCCACCGTTGGGGATGGTGATATATTATTACACATTATGAGTCTTAAAATATACAACACATTGACGGGAAAGCTTGAGGAGTTTGTACCTGTCAATCCCCCTCATGTTCTAATATACACCTGCGGTGTTACTGTATATGACGATTCCCATGTGGGTCACGGAAGGAGTCTTATAGTATTTGATGTTTTCAGAAGGTTTCTTGAACACTTAGGATACAGGGTGAAATTTATAAGAAACTTTACGGATGTTGATGACAAGATTATAAACAGGGCTAAGGAAGAATGTGTTGACTTTATGACTATAGCGAACAGGTATATTGCCAGTTATTACATAGATATGGAAGCCATTGGTGTAAGGCCTGCGGATGTTGAACCGAGAGTCACAGAGCACATAGAGGAGATAATAGAAGTTATAAAAAAGCTTATAGAAAAAGGGGTGGCCTATGAATCTGGGGGAGATGTTTACTTTTCTGTAAGGTCCTTCGCAGACTATGGTAAACTCTCTAAGAGAAGTGTTGAAGAACTTGAGGCAGGTGCAAGGGTTGAACCTTCTGAGAAAAAGAGGGATCCATTAGATTTTGCCTTGTGGAAGTCTTCAAAGGAAGGGGAACCCTCTTGGGATTCACCATGGGGTAGAGGAAGACCCGGATGGCACACAGAGTGTGTGGCAATGATATTCAAACATTTAGGACAGACTATTGATATACACGGAGGTGGTCTTGATCTCGTATTTCCACACCATGAAAACGAAATAGCCCAGGCGGAGGCAATTACGGGGAAACCCTTTGCACGCTATTGGATGCACAACGGCTTGGTAACCGTGGGCGGTCAAAAGATGTCAAAATCTTTGGGTAATTATGTAACATTGAGGGAAATATACAGTAAGTATCATCCGGATGTACTAAGACTTCTTGTACTCTTTACCCATTACAGGAGTCCCCTTGATTTTTCTTGGGAAAAGATGGAAGAAACCCAGAGAGCATACAACAGGATAAAGTCCGCCATAGATGACCTTGATATTCTTAAAGGATTAAAAATAAAAGAATCAACCGCAGGTTCCCATCCCCTCTATGATAAGGTTAAAAGGGCTGAGGAGAAATTCTTTGAAGCATTGAGTGAAGACTTCAATACGCCTGAGGCCCTCGCCCACATATTCGGACTTGTTTCCGAATTAGGGCAGATAAAACAGAAGAATATAAAAGAGGGTAATATAGAGAAATCCGAACTGGAAGCGTACGAATTTGCTGTCAATTCCATACTTAACAATATGAGGGGCATCTTCGGTATGTTTGAGGAAGAAAGGAAAGGTTGTAAGAGAAGTTTCTTTTCCTTAGGAGGGGAAAGGGAAAAATCAGTAATAGAAGATAAGCTTATAGAGATACTTGTTGAGGCAAGAAATGTAGCGAGAAAGGAAAAGATTTACTCCGTAGCTGACTATATAAGGGATAAACTTCAGGAGATGGGTATAATCTTGGAAGATACCCCAGCGGGTACAAAATGGAAAAGGGAATAAGGGAGTAATAAAGTGGCACTTATACTTGATGGTAGATCCCTTTCCGAAAAGATAAGGCAGGAGATTAAGAAAGAAGTTGAGATATTTATACAAAAAGGTTTAAGAAGACCTGCTCTTGCGGTTATACTTGTAGGAGATGACCCCGCCAGCCAAATATATGTTAATAACAAGAGGAAGGCTTGCGAGAAGGTAGGGATAAGATCCTTATATTACAAACTTCCTCAAAATACAAGGCATGAGGAGCTTCTTGAACTCATAGCCCAATTAAATGCGGACGAGGAAGTTGACGGCATACTTGTACAGTTACCCCTGCCCGAGCAGATAGATCAGAGGGAGATCATAACAAGCATAGTACCATCAAAGGACGTGGATGGCTTTCATCCTGAAAATATGGGTATGCTGTTGTCTGGATCGGAAGAAGGGTTTATACCATGCACACCTTTGGGTATAGATATACTCCTCAAACACTACAATATAGATCCTCAGGGTGCAAATGTAACTATAGTGGGAGCGGGGTTTATTGTTGGAAGACCCCTTTCAGCCCTTATGTTGAACAGAAATGCCACCGTTAGTATATGTCATATATACACAAGGGACATAACCGTTTTTACCCGTGAGGCGGATATACTCATATCCGCTACAGGTGTGCCTGGACTTATAGACAGGGACAAGGTTAAAGAGGGTGCCATAGTTATTGATGTGGGGATAAGCAAAGTCAACGGTAAGATAGTGGGCGATGTAAGGTTTGAAGAGGTAAAAGATAAGGTTAAGGCGATTACACCCGTACCGGGCGGTGTGGGACCCATGACAGTTACCGCCTTACTTTTAAACACACTTAAGGCTTACAAAAAAAGGATTTATTCTATATCAACTATAAAACCGTAAATATTTATCTTCCTCAATATCTTCAGCTTTTTTTTGGCTTCCTTCCTTGTATTAAATCTGCCCAGGATAACTTTATAGATTCCAGAAGATTCTACTATAAATACATCCTGAAAACCGAGTTTGTTCAATCTCTTAATCATACTTTCAGCCTTAGATTTTTTTGAAAAGGCTCCCACCTGAATACCATACTTTGGTTTTCTCTCCTCCTGTTTTTTTATAACTATACCCTCAGTTTTTTTTCCTTTAACAGCTATACCTTCCCTTCTCCTTCTTGCTTCTATTTTCTTTTGAATCTCCTGTGCCTTTTTTATACCTTCCCTTTGCTTTTGCTCTATTATAAGGATTTTACTGAGTAGATCATAAGCTTCCTTTCTTTGAAATTCATTAGTCTGCTTATGCTCAAATACACTCTTTATCATTTCCTTTGCAAGATCGTACTTTGCCATATCTATGTAAAGTCTTGCTAGGCTAAGGTATATTGAGGGGCTTTTAAAGTTATTCGCAAGGAGAGAAGTATAAACCTTCTCCGCATTTTCATAATCCTTTATCTCAAGGTATGCACTTCCAAGTTCAAGCTGGGCTTCAACAAAGAGAGGATTGTATGCTGTAGCCTTTTTTAGATTCTTTATGTACCCCTCTTTATCATCAAGTTCCTTCTTAAGTTTTGCCATATAAAAGTAGGCTATGTGCTTTTTTTCAAAGGTTTCATCATTTATAACCTCCCTCAAATATTTTTCCGCCTCCCTGTACCTTTTTGTTCTGAGGTAGAGGATTCCGAGATTAAGACGGGCATCTCCAAAATGTTCATCTATCTCCAAAGCCTTCTTTAAACATTTCTCCGCCTTTTCCCACTCTTCAACCTCCATGTAAACCTGGCCCAGCGCATTCCATATAAGTGGTTCATCCTCTTTAACACGGGCAGCCTTATGGAGATTTGCTGTTGCTTCCGAGAAATTCTTTGAATAGTATGCGGACATCCCCATATCGTAGTAATATCTCCATTGACTTTCCTTATCCTTTGTTGAGAAAGGTGTGCATGATATTAAGGTAATAAGGAAACACAGATAAAAAATTCTTCTCATCTTATGATGATAACATTACCGAAAACTTTTCTAAGCTTTATTAGAGCATCCTTCAGTTTATCCTCTTCAATCTTGACTCTCACTTTGAAGAATCCGTCTTCTTTCAGAATTATAGCTGTAAAACCCATATTTGCTATTTTTTTGAGGGCAACCTTTGCATTTTTTTCTTTTGAGAAGGCTCCCACCTGAATTATTTTTGTTTTCGTTTTTGTTTTTACTTTTTTAACATTCTTTTTTTCGGACTTCTTGATATCCTTTACAACCTTTTGTCCTTTCTGTTCTTCTTTCTTCTCTTTTTCTTCTTTCAGTTTTATGTTCTCTGCTAGTTCCTTTCTTATTTCTTCCTTACTCCTCTCTTTATAAACTATAGGAGGTGGATTCGCTATTGGTTTGTTTGAGTATATCCACTCATTAAGTCCTAAGTAAAAGAACACAAGGGCAACAAGAAGACCTACTAACAATACAATCCTGTATCCCTTCATAATCCTTCCTACATGCTTTCTGGTGCTTCAACCCCCATTAGATCAAGGGCAAAGGCAAAAACATCCCTCAAGCCTTTTATTAGTGTGTATCTCGCCATAGATATATTTATATCATCACCTACAATACGATGACTGTTGTAATAGCTGTGAAATAGGGAAGCCATATCCTGCAGAAGGTATGTAATAACATGAGGCTCCTTTTTATACACTATCTCCATAAGCTCATCTCCAAACATAACAGCTTTCTTTATAAGATCCATTTCCTCTTCCAACTTTAAAAGGTTAAGATATCTTGCAAAGTCCTCAGGTAAGTTATCAATACCATATCTGTTCTTCATCTCCCTTGAAATACCGCACATACGGGCATGGGCATATTGAACGTAAAAAACGGGATTTTCAGATGATTTCTCCTTAACCACATCAACATCTATGCTTAATGGTGTATCGCTTCTCTTTGTAAGGAACATGAACCTTACAGCGTCCTTTCCAATTTCTTCTATAAGTTCTCTGAGTGTTACAAATTCACCGCTCCTCTTTGACATTTTAATTTCTTTGCCTTCTCTGAAAAGCTTAACCATCTGTACAAAATACACTTCCAACCAGTCCTCAGGTATATCAAGGGCTTTCAGCGCAGCTTTTAGTCTCCTTTCATAGCCGTGGTGATCCGCTCCCCAGAGGTTTATCACCTTTTTAAAACCACGTGAGAATTTTTCGTAATGATACGCTATATCTGAAGCAAAATAGGTATAATTTCCATCAGATTTTCTTATAACCCTGTCCTTGTCATCCCCGAATAGGGAAGATTTAAACCACAATGCCCCTTCCTTCTCATATAGAAGATTCTTTTCTTCCAATATTTTTATCACTTTATCAACCAAACTCCTGTCGTACAAAGATCGTTCACTGAACCAAACATCAAAATGCACATCCAGATCTTCAAGATCTTCTTTTATCCTTTTTAACATTGCGGATAAACCATATTCAATACAAAAATCAATAGCCTCCTCTTCAGAAAGGGATAGCAGCATATTTCCTTTTTCTCTTACAATGCTGTCAGCAATATCCCTTATGTACTCTCCCCTGTATCCTTCTTCCGGAAAGGGATAGGATTTACCTATCAACTCCATATATCTTGCGTATATTGATTTACCGAGTAAATAGACCTGATTGCCCGCATCATTCACATAGTACTCACGGGTGACTGTGTATCCGAAGAACTCAAGCACGTTACAAAGTACATCTCCTACAATAGCTCCCCTTCCATGACCTAAATGAAGGGGTCCTGTAGGATTAGCACTCACAAATTCAACCTGGACTTTTTCACCTTTGCCTACATCCTTTCTGAACTTCCTATCCGCTCCATCTTTTATAAGGGAAGTAAACTCTTCAATCCATACCTCCCTCTTTACATCCATATTTATGAAACCTTTTTCAACCCTTACATCAGAAAACACGCCCGAATCTAATAATTTCTCAGCAATAGCATTTCCTATTTCCTGGGGAGACTTTTTAAGAGCCTTATTTAGCATGAAAGCCACATTGGTTGAAAGATCCCCCCACTCTTTTTCCCTCGGAACCTCAACCTTGAACCTTGTCTCTTTTATACCAAAGAGTGATTCCACCGACTCACTTATAAGATGTGCTACCTTTTCCTTCATAGGAGAAGTATTTTATATATTTTTGCTTACGGAAGCCCCTATAACATCTTTTCTCTCTTTACCATATATCTCCTTTATCCTCACCCCGAAATTCTCCCCTATGGTGACTATTTCCCCCCGTGCTACAAGCTTACCGTTAACTTTAATATCAACGGGATCGCTTATCTCACGATTAAGTTCAACGATTGCACCCGGATTTAGATCAAGAACATCTTTGAGAGGCATCTCTGCCTCTCCTATAATAACTTCAACATTCAGGGGTATTTCAAGTATGCTCTGAAGGTCTAATTTAAGCTCCGCCTCAGCGGATGCGTTTACATCTTCCCCACCTTCACCTTCCGCCTTGTCCGAACTTGCTTTTGACAATTCTTCCTGCTCTTTTAGAGCCTCTTCCCAGGATTTTGCAAGCTCTTCTTGATCTATTTCTTCCTTGTTTGTTTCTTCACTTGTTTGTTCTTCCTTCTTCTCCTCTTCCATTACTCCTCCTCCATGAATTCCAAAATCTTTATAGCCTTCATTGTACCAGATTCTCCTAAAATAGCTTTAAGTTTCGGAACTCCCTGTATCTTTACCTTAATAGGTTCTTTAATATGGGTGTTTAGCTTCAATACATGACCCTCTTCAAGATTGAGAAGATCTTGAATGGTTATGACAGTTTCACCCAAGGAGGCTTCCAGCTTAACTGGTACATTTTTCATATTATCAATAAGGTTTTCTTTAACTGAAACGATATCTATTTCGGATACATTCCTCAATTTTTCCTTAAATGGTTCAATACTTCTTTCAGGTATTGCCATATAAACAAACCCTTCAAATCCTTCAATGTCAATAATTATCTTTGATACTATAAATCTCTCCCTCGGACTTGCTACCGTGAGAAATTTAGGATTCACCTCAATACCCATTATTTCAATATTTCCTTCTATGACAATGTTCCAGGCTTCTTCAAAAGATTTAACCAACACATCTACAACCCTTCTTATTATTCTCATTTCCACCCTTGTAAATTCCTTGCCTTCAACCTTATAGGGCTTAGGTGATCCCCCGAATATACTGCTTACTATGACAAAAATGAGTTTAGGATCAACAACAAGGAAACTACTTCCCTTCAATGGATTTATATTTAAAATGGCTATTGCGGAGGGAAGGGGTATCTTAAGTATAAAATCTGAAAACTTTATTAGAGTTATATCCTCTGATCTTACATCGGTAAGGTTAACAACTATGGTTGCAAGTCCCGTTTTTACATTTCTTACCCACTTCTCAATTATTAATTCAAGTCCCGCAACCCTGCTCATTGAGACATGTTCAAGGGAGTTAAGATCAAAGGTCTTTACCTGAGAGGTGTCTATTGTTGATTCTTCTTCTCCAGCTTCTTTTCCGAGACTCTGAAGCAGTAAGTCTATTTCCTCCTGAGATAAAAACTTGTCAGCCATGCTTAACCCTCTTAGAAGTTAGAATAAATCTATATTAGCTGATGTCAAGGAAAACATTAAAAATTTTCTTGTAAAACTTTTTAAAATGCTTCCGAATTTTATATATTGTTAATTATGGGTATCAAAGATCTTGAGACGATGGTAAAGAACCTTTTGGAGGAGATATCAGTACTTGAGTCCAAAATAAGTGAAATAAGTAAGCCCCTTGAGGAAACTTCCCAAACTTTGCCCTCCGCAACTAAGAGCCTGCAGGATATAATCACCTATACTGAAAATATAACTCACCAACTTATGAGTATAACGGAAGAGATTCAGTCAAGTATAGCGGACATCAGTAAAAGGGTTGACTTCCTTCTAAAACTGAATCCTACTCAACGAATAAAGCAGGAGCTTGAGGCAATTAAGGATAGAGGTGATTTTGTCAATAACAAAATTCTTGAAATGATGTCACTATTTTCTTTCCAAGATCTTGTAAGTCAACAGCTACAGCTTGTTATAGATATAATTGAGGGTATAAAGAAAAAACTGATAGAACTTGCTGTTTACTCCGCTATTTCTGAAGATTCGGTTGATAAAGAAAGAGCTGATGAGATTAAAGGTAAAGTCTCACAGATATTAAACAAGGAAAGGGTGTCTCAAGATGATATAGATAAGCTAATGGAAGAACTGGGCTTATAAGGAGGTCTCTTTATGGGTATGCCACCAACAAATATAAAAATACTTGTTGTGGATGATATGAGTACTATGAGAAGGATCGTTAAATCTATCCTAAACCAGCTTGGTTTTACAAATATTGAAGAGGCAGAAAATGGAAAGCAAGCACTTGCAAAACTTAAGGCTGAAAAATTTGACTTTGTTGTTACGGATTGGAACATGCCGGAGATGGACGGTCTTGAACTTGTAAAAGCTATAAGAAGCGATGATGAACTAAAAAACATACCCGTACTAATGGTAACAGCGGAGGGTAAGAAAGAAAACGTTATTGAAGCACTTAAGGCAGGAGTCAACAACTATATTGTGAAACCATTTACGCCAGAGGTTTTAAAGGAAAAGATAGAAAAGATTTTTGGAGGTTAAAAATGTATCCTTCCATTGACAGGTATATGGATGTTCTGGATGAAGGTGTAATACTTTTTGAAGATGGAAAACCAAGTCTCTTTAACCCAAAGGCTAAGTTGTTGTCTAAGGGAAATATTGAAAATATTGAAGACAATCCAAACATAGAATTCCTTGTGAAAGATAAAAAAGTCTGGATATTCAGAGAGAAATTCAAAAAGCCTGTATCCACTAAGGAACTTGAAGGTATAGCGGACAAGTTAAGCTATATAGCCTCCGATATAGTGGAAAGCTTTGAAGAGATGGAAAAGATAATGGAAGCTATAGAAGAGAGTGTTACGGTAATAAATAACGTAGCTAGCTTTTCATCTGACATATACAATGAGCTTAGGAGGGATATAGAATATGTAAGCAAATTATATGCGGAATCAGAAAACATAAATAGAATAATTTCTCTCATAAATGAAATCTCTGAACAGACCAACCTTCTTGCTTTAAATGCTGCTATAGAGGCTGCAAGGGCAGGTGAAATGGGAAGGGGTTTCGCAGTTGTAGCAGATGAAGTAAGAAAACTTGCCAATAAGGCAATGGAATCAACGGAAAATATAAAAAAGGTCCTAAACGAGATAAGGGCAAAAATAAAGGAGATCTCCGGTTATTTGGAAGCAACATCAGATAAAAGCAAAGAACAAAAAGATTTAGCGGAAAATGCAAAGGTTATTATAGAAAAAACTAAGGAAAAAATAGAAAAAATTTCCGATTCTTTTAAGGAAATAGCTTACAGCATTGAGAGTCATTTAAATGTTGTGGATGATACGGTGAGAAGTGTAGGAGGTTAGTGATGGAGAAAGCGGAAAAGGAGAAGGTAATTGAAGAGTTGAAGCAAGACGCAGAACAAATAAGATCAATGGTTGAAAACTTGACAAAGATAGCCAAACAGACAAATCTTCTAGCCCTTAATGCTGCCATAGAGGCGGCTAGGGTAGGAGAAATGGGTAAAGGTTTTGCGGTTGTTGCGGGGGAATTCAGAAGGCTGGCGGACAATACAAGCAGGATAGCCAATGAAATTAAAAAGCTTATGCTCAGCATAGAGGAAAAAATGGAAACCTTGGAAGAAGGAGAAGGGTAGGTATGGAATCTAAATCTGCAGGACTTCCAGAGGTTTTAAAGGCTGGATCTAATGAGCTTGAGATAGTAGATTTCAGAATATTTGAAGATAAGGACGGTGAAGTTTACGAGTGGATATTCGGCGTTAACGTAGCCAAGGTAAGAGAAGTTTTAAGGTTACCCAAGCTGACAAAAGTTCCCAATATGCCGGAAGTTGTTGAGGGGATGGCTGAGATAAGGGGTAAGCTTATACCCGTTGTCAGTTTATGCAAATGGATGGGTATTGAAGAACCGCCGGAAAGGAGAAAGTTTTTGTTGCATTTGGAATTCCTTAGGGAAAATGTAGGCATAATAGTACACGATGCTAAAAGGATAAGAAGGATAACATGGTCCGATATAAAGAAGGCTCCTGACATACTTAACGATAAATTGAATGGCAGAATAACAGGTGTTGTTCATACGGAAGACGGTCTTTTAATAATACTTGACTTTGAAGGGATACTCAGTGATATGAACCTTCTTGTAATATTTGAAAAAGACGAAGCTAAGGATATAAAATCTCCAAAAAGCTTAACTGTTTTGGTCGCTGAAGATTCCCCTGTTGCAAGGAAGATAATAAGTGACATTCTTGAGAGTGCAGGTCACAATGTTATAAAGGCGGAAGATGGTCAGGCGGCATGGGAGATATTGCAGCACTATTTGGAACTTGCTCAGAAGGAAAACAAGAGTATAACGGATTATATCCAGGTTCTCGTTACGGACATTGAAATGCCCCGCATGGACGGATTTACTCTAGTTAAGAAGATTAAGGAAACGGTAGGACTTATGAGTTTACCAGTTATAGTAAATACAACTCTGAGCGATGATGCAAATATGGACAAAGCCTTTAAGGTTGGAGCGGATGACTTTTTGGTAAAGTTTGATGCCAAAATGCTCTTAGACATGATACATAAGCACGGAGGAGTTAGCGGTGATTCCAGATGAAATGAAAGAGATCTTTGAAGAATTTGCTGTAGAAGCGAGGGAGCAACTTGAGAATCTTGAAAATGATATGCTTGAACTTGAAAAGGATCCAGAGAATGAAGAACTCCTTAACAGAGCATTCAGGAGTATGCATACAATAAAGGGAGGTGCAGGCTTCCTCGGTTTAAACCCTATAGTTGAAGTTGCTCATAAGGCGGAAGACCTTCTCGGATTGATGAGGAGCGGGGAACTTAAGCTTACACCTGAGATAAATGATGTCATTTTTAGAGCCATTGATTTTATAAAAGTGGCGATAAGTAGATACGAGGAAGGTGAAGAAGTTGAAATGCCTGAAGATCTTATAAATGATCTTATCTCCGCAAAGGAGGGTAAAACCGTTTCTGATAAGGGTGAAAAACAGAAGCTTGATGAACTTCTTGATAAATACGGTTTATCTCATCTAAAGGGTAAACCTATTGAGGAGATCCTTGAAGAGTTAATATTACTCCCCCCAGATAAAAGACCAGAGGAGGTTATAAAGGAACTGGATAAGCTTATATCCGTGGAGCCTGTCAGTAAAGAGGAAGCAGAGAAAAAGGATATTGAAGCAAGCAAAAAGATGATAGAGGAGGTAAAGGTCGAGGAGGATAAGAAACTAGAAGTTGAGGAAGGAAAGAAAGAAGAAGAGAAGGATAAAGTAATAGAGAAAAAGCAAAAAGAAGAAAAAACGGAAAAGGTACAGGACCAGCAGGTTGAAAAGGTTTTGAGAATAGATGTTAAGAAGATAGAAGACCTTATGAACCTTGTTGGTGAACTGGTCCTTGATAGAAACAGGTTACTCAGAATAGCTTCTAATTTGATGCAGGAATATCAGTCAAAGTACACCGATGAGTTGGAAGCTGTTTTATCCTCCATAGACAGGATAGTGGGAGATCTACAAATAGCTGTTATGAAAACAAGGATGCAACCTGTAAAAAGGCTTTTCCAAAAGTTTCCAAGGGTTGTAAGAGACATTTCAAAAATGTTGGGCAAAGAGGTTGAACTTGTCATGGAGGGAGAGGATACGGAGCTTGATAAATCAATCCTTGAAAAACTTGAAGAGCCTCTGATACATATAATTAGGAACTCCATAGATCATGGTATAGAACCTCCGGAAGAAAGGGTAAGGCTTGGTAAACCTAGAAAAGGGGTTATAAAACTGAAGGCCTATTATCAGGGAGACAGGATATTTATAGTAGTTGAGGATGACGGAAGGGGTATAGATATTGAAAAGGTTAAACAAAAGGCATTAGAAAGAGGTTTGGTTTCTGAAGATAAACTTGAAAAAATGAGTGAGAAGGAGCTACTTTTCCTTATATTCAACCCTGGATTTTCTACCGCGGAAAAGGTATCGGAAGTCTCTGGAAGAGGTGTTGGGATGGATGTTGTTGCAAATACAGTATCAAGTTTCAGGGGAACCATAGATGTTGAGAGTCAGAGGGGAAAAGGTACAAAGATAACCATGTCTTTCCCGCTAACAATAGGAATAATAAGAAGCATAATGGTTAAGATCAAAGACAGAATATTTGCCATACCCATATATTCAGTTCTGGAGATCTTGCCCGGAGAATCCACAGAGATAACCACCGTGTCTGGAAGAGAGGTTTTAATAGTCAGGGATATGACCATACCTCTCATAAATCTATCAGAGCTTTTGGGTATAGGAGAATCTGAAATAGGATACGCAATCGTTGCATGGGTAGGAAATCAGAGGGTTGCCTTTACCGTTGAAGATCTACTCGGCGATGAAGAGATAGTTGTAAAACCGCTCGGCAAACTCTTCGGAGATATAGAGGGAATATCAGGAGCTACAATAACTGGGGACGGTAAAGTTGTTTTAATACTTGACCTTGATGGACTGCTTAAAAGGGAACTAAGAAGTACGAATGTATAAAAAGGGGTGATAAAGATGGCTGACATTGTACCTGTAGGTGAGAAGGAAGTAAGAAAAGAATCACAAGAGGTAGCAATACTTGAATTTCTGGGTATAACCCTTGAAGATGAACTTATAGGGTTTCCACTTACAGAAGTTCTTAGTATATCAAAGGTGACAGAAATAGTGCCTGTTCCCTTCTCACCTCCCTACATAGTGGGTGTGATAAACCTTAGAGGCGACATTATCCCCATCTTGTCCCTCAAAAGCAGGTTAGGTCTTCCGGAAAATAAGGAGTACACAATGGTAGTTATACTTGATACATCATTCGGTAAAGTTGGTATTCTCGTTGATAAAGTGGTGGGTGTTATAAAGATACCAGCGGATAAGCTTGAACCAAATCCCATGACGGGTAGGTACAGCAGATATATAAGAAATGTTGCAAAAACAGATCAGGGTTTACTTATTATAATAGATATAGACAGGATCACTAAAGAGAGTTCTTTATGAAGGGGTTTTATATAAAGGTCATTGAGTTTATGTACGAAAAGAGATTTAATCAGTTCCAATCGTTGTTTTATGACCTATTCAAAAATTATGATTATATAGACGAGGACAGCTTTATAAGTGAATGGTTTGACAGATTCATAATAAAAAAGTTGATTCCCTATGTTCCGCCTTCTGAATTACACAGGTCATACAGGGAATACAGTGCTAAGAGAAGATCTCTACTAAAAACTTATATAAGAACCTACTGGCAGTTTTGCAAGAATCCTAAGAAGTATCCCGCATCCATAAGGGATGCGATGAGATATTTTGATCTTAAAGATCTTAATGTTTCGGAGCTGAAATCAAAGTACAGGGAAAAGGTAAAGGCGTTCCACCCGGACAGGGCGGGGAGAAAGGAAGAAAATCACAGAGAGATGGTGAAAATAAACTACTACTATCAGCTTCTAAGGAGCGTACTGAATGATTGATCTTAAGGATATACTTAAACCCAAAAGATACAGGGGTTTATGGAGGGGTAAAGTAGAGGAAAATTATATAAACTTTGACATAGTTAGTGCTGATGGTACGAAGGTTAAGATAGACAATATTTTTCCCTTTGAAATAAAGGAGAGAATGAAAAAAGGTGATAGAATTCAGTGCTTTGCTAATACGCAGGAAGGTTTTGTTATAACAACCTTTGAAGTGGAGGATGTAAATACACCTATGACACTGAACCTTCTCAATTTTACTTATGACAAGCGAAAGGCTGTTAGGCTTAATTTAGGGGAAAGTATTAATATAAAGGTTTTACTTCATAAAGATAACAGGGTTTATGAAGGCAAATTAAGGGATATAAGTCTTGCGGGTATGAGTGCAATATTCCCTGCTATCCCCATAGGTATAAAGGCTGGCGATATTGAGATGTTTGAGTTTGAATATGATATGATGGGCGGAGTTGTGAGTGCGGAGATAAAAAGGGTGATAAAGGATAAAAACGGTTATACTGTTGCTGTTGAATTCATAAAGGAAGATCCGGAGGAAGTTGAGCTTATCCATAACTTTGTCTCAAACGCTTATCTTAGCATATTTAAAACCTGATATAATTCCTTGTATGCCTCTTGTTTCTGGAAAATTGCTATTTTCTGTTGCCCATGAATATGGTTTTTGCATAGGTGCATTTAACTTCAGCAACCTTGAATTCCTCAAAGCAATATTGGAAACCGCGGAAGAGCTTGAAGCCCCGGTATTTGTTCAAACCACCGAATCCGCCATCAAATACGCTGGTATTGAATTACTGTCGGGTATGGTAAAGGAGGTGTCAGACAAATTTAAGATACCCTTTGCCTTACACCTTGATCACGGCAAGAGCGTTGAAACTGTCCTTAAAGCCATAAGGTGCGGTTACACCTCTGTAATGATAGATTATTCAGACAAACCCATTGATGAGAATATTGAAGTAACGAGGTATGTAGTATCCTTATGCACACCCCTCGGTATAAGTGTTGAGGGCGAGGTAGGGATACTCGGCGGTGTTGAGGATGAGGTAAAAGGTTTGAGGGAAAAATTGACGGATCCAGAAGAGGCTGAAAAGTATGTAGAATCAACAGGCATAGACGCCCTTGCCCCCGCGGTAGGTACCGCCCATGGTCCTTTTAAATACAAGGAAAGTTCCTTCATTGATATAAGCTTAATAGAGGAAATTAAAAAAAGACTGAACATGCCCCTTGTTCTGCACGGTGCTTCTTCTGTGTATGAAGAGTATATAGAGGAAATAAACAGGTACGGCGGTGAAATAAGGAACGCTAAGGGAGTGTCAGAAGATCTTATAAGAAAATCAATTGAGGCAGGTATAAATAAGATAAATACAGATACGGACCTCAGATTAGCTTTTTTGTCTGGACTTAGACGCATAATGATGGAGGAAAGAAAGATAACCGATCCGAGAAAACTCATAGGACCAGCTATGGAAGAGGTTAAAGAGGTAATAAAAAGAAGGATTCTTCTTTACGGCAGTGAAGGTAAGGCGTGTCTTATATGAAAGCGATAGTTATGACAGGTCTTTCGGGCTCCGGCAAATCCTTTATTGCCAAACTCATATCGGAAAACTTTAACTATGAGTGGATAAGGAGTGATGCTATAAGAAAAAGCATAATGGGAATACCAACTGATGTAGAAGCAAAGGCTGAGTTCGAAAAGGGCATATACACTAAGGAGATTACCTTTCTTGTTTACAACCTTATGATGATATTGGGTAGGGAATGCATAAAAAAGGGAAAAGGTGTGGTCCTTGATGCAACATTCATTGAAGAGTGGCAGAGGAATCTTGTTACAAAGAATTTCAATAATTATGTATTTCTGCACACGGTTGCACCTGAAGAAGTTATAAGAAAAAGGCTGGAAAGCAGAAGGGATATTTCCGATGCAGACTATTCAGTGTATTTAAAACAAAAGGAAAAATGGAAAGATATACCAGGAGCTATAAAGATAAATACGGATAAACCAGTGGATGTAATTTTGCAAGAGTTAAAAAGTTTAATAAAATAATATCAATAGATAGGAAGGGTGGCCGAGTGGCCGAAGGCGCACCGCTGGAAACGGTGTGTAGGGTTTAAAGCCCTACCGCGGGTTCGAATCCCGCCCCTTCCGCCATATTCATAGAATGTTCTTATTATCAGTCCCTTTGTATCCTACCATGCTCTCAATGGCTTCAGCCATTTCCCTTATTTCCTTTTGAGCTCCTTCATGGGTTCTGAGTCTTATGAAATTATCAAGAGCTATCCTCGGCACAGTCCAGTAGTATCTCGTCATCATAAACTGAGGCAATATACCTCGTGCTATCTCCTTAGCTACACCTTTCTCTACCATCTCCTCGTATATATCTTTTGATTCTCTAACCTTTTCTTTGATAATTTTTAAATACTCGGAGTTTAAGGGTTCTTCTATCGGTTCATCAAGGGACGCCTGTTTATTGTGGGGAGCTTGTTTCCTAAGATATTGTGGAATATAAAATTTTATATTCCATGAGGTATATCTCCTGCTTATCTCGTTGTATGAACCGAAACGATGTCTGTGCCACTGTCTTGCCACAAACAATGGACACTCAATTATGAACGTGTAATAATCCATGTCTGTATCCATCTCAAGCCTATCAACAAGCCCGACCCATCCCGCTGTTGTTTCTATTTTTTCTTTCAGAAACTTTTCATCGCGTGTATACCGCATTTTTATAAGCTCTTCATCACCAACCTCCCCGCCCTTTTTAACAACACCTGTAACGGTGGGAAATCTCTCTTCTATAGCATCATATATATCCTTAAATGCATCCCTTCCGTTTATAAGGTTCCTTAAGTTGAGCCATATATAACCGCCCGCATAATATATTTGGACTGTAGGGTTGTTAAGCCTATCAAGTATAGAAAGCCATTCTGACCTTTCCGATTTTAT
>WFPJ01000123.1 GCA_015487615.1 Aquificales bacterium
TATCCTTCCCGTTCTTCAACCGGTATGTTTATTGCGGTGCAAATATTTTATCTTTCAGCCATAGCTTTTAAACTTTTGGTCAGCATTGCTGGTCTTCTTTCTTCTTGCGGAAACAGGATGAGGATAGGAGTAAATAAAAGGGATGAGTATCCGGTTTATACCATACTTTTACCCCTTTACCGAGAGAAGGAGGTTATAGGAAATCTTATAAACGCTTTAAAGAGGCTTGATTATCCTCAACACAAGCTTGACATCATACTTATCCTTGAAGAGGATGATTATGAAACCCTTGTAAGTGCAAAAAGGTATAATCCCCCTTATAACTGGAGGTTTGTTATAGTCCCTGCAAGTATGCCTAAGACAAAACCCAAAGCATGCAATTACGGGTTGTTTTTTGCAAGAGGAAAGTATGTAACGATATACGATGCGGAAGACATTCCTGAACCCGATCAATTGAGGCTTGCTATTGCCAACTTTGAGATGTGTAAAGGAGATACCGCATGTTTACAGGCAAAGCTTAACTTCTACAACAGGGATGAGAACCTTTTGACAAAACTATTTACACTTGAATACAGCTTTTGGTTTGACTGTATGATACCTGGTCTTGTTAAACTCGGATTTCCCATTCCCCTCGGCGGTACAAGTAATCATTTTGACAGGAGTAAGCTTGAGGGAGTAAAAGGCTGGGATCCGTTTAACACAACGGAGGATGCGGATCTCGGAATAAGATTTGCAGTGAAAGGGTATAGAGTGGGATTTATAAACTCAACGACCTACGAAGAGGCGAATGCACTTTTGAAGAACTGGATCAAGCAAAGATCCAGATGGATTAAAGGATATATGCAAACATTCCTTGTTCACTCAAGGAATATGCGTTATCTGTATAAACATACGGGTATCAGAGGATTATTGACCCTCTTTCTGCTCATAGGAGGAACTCCCTTTATATTTCTTGCCCATCCTTTTGTTTGGCTTTTTTCCTTTTTTGCATCACCCTCTTTTGATGTAGAAATTATATCCTTATCTACATTTATACTCGGAAATGGTATGGGTATTGTTTTACATGCTATAGGTTTGTTACGAAGAGGCTACTATAATCTATTACCCTTTTCCCTTCTTATTCCTTTTTATTGGTATCTTCATTCCTTATCAGCATATATAGCTCTTTATGAGCTTATAAAAAAACCATTTTATTGGTACAAAACCCAACACGGAATTTCAAAATACTTGAAAGCTTGAAAAAGGGGAATATACTATTCTAAGTGAACGGATTCGGATTACCCGTATTCTTGTGGGGCGTAAAAGTAAAAAAGGGGGAGGATATATTAGATCTTTTAACTCCCAAGGCCGGCGATCAAAATGGTGAGTTTACTGAATTTTCGGAAATTATAGCCCAGATTATGGGGGGTCTTAATGAAAAGAGTAAGGGGACAAATTTGTATATATTGGATGATGTAAATTCCGAGGTGGACGATATAGAGAAAAAGAACGTCAATGTCCTACAAGGAAATTTATTACCTATCGGTGATGTTAAATATGTGAAGGTTGAAAACATTATTGAAGGCGGGAAACCGGAAGAGAATAGAAGTAAACCTAAAAGTGAAACTGGTAAGACGGAATTAATCTTAAGTGTTAATTCAGAAAAGGTGGAAAATAAAATTGAAAGTACTGTTCAAAAAACATCTTTAATGGATAAGCCAGTATATGTGATTCCTCAGAGTAAAGTGAAGGATGTTATACCCCCCGAAATTGAGAAAATTAAGGGAGAGAGATTAGCAAAAGGGGTTTACGAAGAGAATGGGGATAATAAAAAGCGAGATATAGGCTTTGCAAATAAGGATTTACTACCGCAGGAAGTCCAACCTAAAGCTATAGATTCAGGAGATAAGAAGGAGTTTGCACACTTAAAGGAAAGTTTTAATAAGGTAAATGGTAATACACACTTTAAGTTTGATAATGAGCCCATTAATGGAAAAGTAGAGCCTAGGGAATTTATCAAGAAAAACGTTGATGGTGGCGGTAATGTTAACGATGTTAAGTTACAAACAAAGGTATATGCAAAGGGTGATTATGTTATAGAATCCGTTAACGCTGAGGTTGAAAAACCTGTTAAGAGAGAGGATATAAGGGAGGTTTACCACACTCAAAGAATGGAGATAGGAAAGGGAGAAGTAAAACAGTTTGAGGATGTGGCGGAGGTAAGGCAAACAACAGATATATCGGAGTATGAAACAAACAACATTTCAAAGCCTAAGAGGGTTCATTTGAAGGCTGATGATGTTAACATAGTTCTTAAGATTGTTAAGGAAAAGTTATCAGTTTCAGTCAGGTCCGAAAACTTTGTTCCAGATAATATATCCTTTCTTGATAAGATAAGGCTCGCGGAAAGGCTTCATACCATAGGATTTGATCTTGAGATGCTCAGTGTAAACGGATGGCAGATTATATCAAAGTCTGAGAAACCGTTAAATTACAATAAAAAGGGAGACAGGGATAGAGAGAGTATAAGGCATGAAATCATTGGTAAGAAGACTTCCTCTGTTTCTGATAATCCTGATTTCAGCCTACTCCTTTAATAGTGAGCTTAGGGGGAAGGAGGATCTAAAAACCCTATTTAATGACGGGCTTAAAAGCCTGTCAGTTGGAGATTACATAGGGGCTATAAACATCTTTTCTTCCATATATTCCACAGCTCCTGAAAGCTATTACGGAGAATTATCCTACCTGTATTTGGGTAAAGCATACGCCCTCTATTTTTATTCCACTGGCCATAGGAGTGGTATAAGATCCGCCATTGCCTTTTTAAATAAATATTTTTATGAATATAAAACCCCGAGATTCCCTTTGCTACAAAGGGAGTTCTTAGGAGACTGCTACTACATGATAGGCTGGTATGAGAAAGCCAAAGCTGTTTATGATGCCCTTTACAAGGAGAAGAAAAGTCCAAAATATCTCATTAAGTTTGCCCTTTCCTCTGCAGTCATGGACAGTATGGAAGGATATACGCGAGTACTCAGACTTAAGGAGGAGGATATTAAAGATATAAAGGACCTTTATTACACAGTCCTTGGCTATTTCATGTTCAACATTGAGGAGTATAAAAGGGCTGTGGAGTATCTTTCCATTGCAAGGAGTATAAACCCGTATCTTGAAAATGATCCCGCTTTTTTATACAGGTTCGGAGCTTCATATTACCGAACCGGTGATATAAAAAAGGCAACTCTTTATTTGGAAATAGCATCAAAGAAGGATTATTACGGTGAATATACAGACAAGATAAATATGTATTTAATTTTTATATATTTGGATAATAAAAATTACAAAGATGCCTTTGAAAAAATAAGGAAATATGCGGATGATGACATACTTTTATCAAGTAAAACAGCCCAGACCATATTTTCCTCTTTATGGATGTATTACGATTTTCTCCAAACCTACAAGGAGTTTTTTAAGGATTACAGATCAAAGCTGAGGGATATAGTGTGGCTAAATATAGAGGAGAAGAGAAGCATACTTCCTCTTCTCGGCATTTATTATCTGATCCTTAAAGAAAAGCATATTGATGAAGAGGATAGGGAGGTTTTAAAGGTTAAAAATGTTTACAGGGAAGACATAGCTAATAAAACAAAGGAAATTCAACTACTTCATGGTATTTATGAGTCCCTATCTCCTCGTAAAGATGGTTTATTAATAGTTGATCTTTACAAGACTAATAGAAACAATGTTAAAGAAATATTCTGGAAGGAGAAACAGAAAGAGATAACCGTCCTTGCACTCCTTAATACGGGTGATGAGGAGGTTGTTTCACTATCAAAAGAATTGAGTAACAAATATTTAAGGAGCTATATAGAAGGTATTTATGCATTTATTAAAGGCGATAGAAAGAAGAGTCTTAGGCTCTTGAAGGCATCTATCAAAGGCGTAGATGGTACCCATAAGGTAAAGGCATTATTTCTTGTAGCTTACATTGGCGATGACTTAAGAAGCTATAAAGCATTTCTTAAGGAGGCGGAGAAGGTAAAAGGGATGAATTTTATGAAGGAATATGCTTTGCTGAGGTTGGGGGATAAGTATTTTGATATGAAAAAATATAAGGAGGCGGAAAAATACTATAGAAAGTTTATTGAACATAAGGGTGATAATAGGGATCCCTATTTCTGGTGGGCTATATTTCAGATGGGTAGGATAGGTGAGATAAGAAAAGACAAGGAGCTTTTAAAATGGGTTGTCAAAAAAGCTTCCGAGACTAATAATATATGGAGTGAGGCTATAAAAGCCCTGTGGGGGTAAATTATGGACATATTTAAGGGGGCGGACGAGCTTAAACCATTTTTAAATTATACATGGTTAAGACATAAGGTTATACTAAGTAACATAGCCAATGCGGATACGCCAGGTTACAGGGCAAAAGATGTTATATTCCGCAGAGAATTGGGGAAGACGCTTAAATTAAAGAGAACAAGGGCTAAGCATTTGGGCGGATCAGGTGAAGGAAGAGATTTTAAAGTTATTGAAATTAACAGAGGTCTCGTAGGTAACGATAGAAATAATGTTAGTATAGAAGAAGAAATGGCAAAGATGGTAAAAAACAGATTGGCTTATGAAACCTATATGAAGATGGCAACGGGATATTTAAGGAAATTGGAAAATGTGATAAAGGAGGGTAGAAGATGAATGATGTATTTAACGCATTCAATATAAGTGCATCCGGTATGTACGCACAGAGGATAAGGATGAACACAATAGCTTCAAACTTGGCAAATTATGACTCTTATACTGAGGAAGGTGTACCTTTCAGACGGCTGGAGGTTGTATTCAGGGCTGTTGAGGATCCCAAATCTAAGGAAAGGGGAGAGATACCGGTAAGGGTTGAAGGTATAATAGAATCAGATGAACCTTTCAGAATGGTCTATGATCCAGATCATCCTATGGCTAATGAGGAAGGTTATGTTATGAAACCGAACATTGATCTTGCAAAGGAAATGGCAAATATGATATCCGCAATAAGGAGTTATGAAGCGAATATGACCGCTTTTAATATGACAAGGGAGATGGCGGAGAGGACATTAGAATTATGGAGATAAGAGATTTCCCCTCTTTACCTTTAAAGTATATAAAGGGAGACGATATTAAGCAGGAAAAGACGGATGAATTTGCTAAGCAACTATCTTCCTTTGTAGAGTGGGTTAACAGGCAACAGTTAAAATCAAAAGAGATAAAGTCCGCTATTTTAAGGGGGGAAAATATTCCGCTTCATTCCGCCATAATTGAATTTGAGAAAGCTTCCGTGGCACTGAATCTTTTGATTCAAATAAGGAATAAGCTGTTGGAAGCATTCCAAGAACTTCAGAGGATGCAGGTTTGAGATGGCTGATTTAAGGGAAAGTATAAGAGGCTTGGTAGAAAGATTTAAACAGCTTCCTGCAACACAAAAGTTCTTGATAATAGCTTCCGCAGTTGGTCTTATTATAATTCTGGGGGTTGCTTCCATTTATTTAGCTCAGCCCAGTTATTCAATCCTCTACTCTGGTCTCAGTCAAGAGGATATGGTAGCCATTTTAACAGAACTGGATAAGGAAGGAGTTAAGTATAAGATAGGAAAGGACGGAAGGACAGTTCTCGTTCCGGAAGGCCAGGTAAGGGATATAAGGCTTAAGCTAAGTGCAAAGGGTATTCCCAGCAAAGGTATAATAGGTTATGAGATATTTGATAAAACAGGAATAGGTATTTCAAATTTTCAACAGCAGGTAAATTACAAAAGGGCTATAGAGGGGGAACTTGTAAGAACTATTTTAAGAATAAAAAACATCACTGATGCGAGGGTGCACATAGCCATTCCCGAAAAATCAATATTTTTAAGGGATGAAGAGGAGCCTTCCGCTTCCGTATTTATAAAGCTTAAGCCTGGGACTGATATTACACGTGAACAGATTATAGCAATCAGGAATTTGGTAGCATCAAGTGTTGAAAGACTTAAGCCTTCCAATGTGGTTATAATTGACGACAGGGGCAGGGATCTTACCGCTCTGCTTGATGAGGGAGATGAATTTAAAGGTGTAAGTGAAAAGCAGTTAAAGATAGTTTCTGAATTTGAAAAGAAATTGGAAAGGAAGATTCTGAAAGCCCTTTCTGAAACCATAGGATATGATAGGGTTAAGGTTGTTGTATCCGCAGAGATGGATTTTACAAAAATGGAGAAGAAGGAGGAGATATATGACCCGGACATGACCGCTGTTGTTAGTCAGCAGAAAAAGAAAGAAAGAACAACAGGTACGGGTATAGGTGGTATTCCGGGTGCAACAGCAAATATACCTCCTGGTGCAGGTGCAGGAGGTGGAGGTACTATAAATACGGAGAGAAGCGAAGTTACAACCAACTTTGAGGTAAGTAAGAAGGAGATCTATACCGCGGATTATGCACCCAAGATAAAAAGGATAAGTGTGGGTGTTCTTATAGACAAGAATGCTGAAAAGGATGTGGATCTGAAAAAGCTTGAGGATATGATTGTTGCTGCTGCAGGGCTCAACATGGAAAGAGGGGATAAGATATCTATAGTTTCTGTTCCCTTTCAAAAACCTGAATTTGTTGAATATGTTGACTATTCTGAGTATATAAGATGGGGTGTTTATGCACTTATATCTTTACTTGCTTTCATAGCTTTCATTATCTTAATGAGAAAGCTTGGGAGGAGAGAAAAGGTTACTGTTGAAGCTCAGCCTACTCCCACCAAGGTGCCCACCGCTGGAGAGCTTGAGAGTGTTGCGGGCATTGAGGCGATAAGGGAGAAGGCTAAGGAGGTTATAGTAATAGATACCATAACAAATATAGCAAAGGAAGAACCTAACAAGGTTGCTAAGATTATAAAATCATGGTTGAAGGAGACAAGGTAATGGAAAACGGTCAGGACAAGGAAGATAAAATAGAAGAAGACAATTTGTGTGAATTGGAAAAGTGCGAAAAGCTTCGTGATATTCCTATGAAAATAGAAGGTTCTTTGGGTGAAGCCACCATACTTTTGAGGGATCTTATAAATCTTCAGGCAGGTTCTGTTATAGAGCTTGAAAGGAACATAAGTGATACTATAGATGTTAAGGTTAATGGTATACCTGTTGCTAAGGGGGAGATGGTTATAGTGGGTGATAAGATAGGTATAAGAATAACTGAGATAAGTGAACCCAAATAGCTATTTGTAAAGACCTTTTTCCTTTATATAGACTTCTACTTCCATCGGTACCATCCCTCTTATGGGAAGTCCTCTTTTAACCCTTTCCCTTATCTCCGTAGAAGATATGTCTATGCGTCTGGTTTTTACTATTAAATAATCCTTACCTTCTTTAAAAGACGGAAACTTCTCCGCCATAAATCTTTTTACCAACGGAAGTTTCCCTTCCCTTTCCATAATAACCATACAGCTTTCATTTAGAATTTTTTCAGGATCCTTCCATCTATCAAAACTGAGCATACTGTCCGCTCCCACAAGCATGTAGGGTTTATTACCGTACTTTTCCTTAATGTACTTTATGGTATTTATTGTGTAAGAAACTCCGCCTGTCTCTATTTCCCAAAGGTCAACATCAAAGTTTTCAAGGTTTCTTATTGATATATCTATCATGCGTATCCTGTGCTCTGGTGGTGCTACATATCTTCCTTTAAGGGGTGATATATTTGCGGGGATAAGAATTACCTTTTCAAATCCCAGCTTTTCCCTGACATCCTCAGCGAGAATAAGATGTCCGTTGTGAATAGGATCAAAGCTACCACCAAAGAATAATATCATGACCGAATTATATAATTATATGATGACCCTGAAAAAGAGAATATTTTTGAGTATTCTGATTGTCTCAATTCTCATAGTGGTAACCATAGGTATATTTAACTTTATCCAATTAAGAAACAATCTGGAGGGAGAAATAAGTAGCAACTTTAAAAGAATACATTCCCTGTATAAAACCTTTGAGGATTTTGAAATATCTCGTCTTAAAGAGTCCGCGGGACCGGGATCATTGTTAAGGGTAAGTGAAGATAGGTGTAGGAACAAATATAAGATCTACGATATTACTAGTGAAGGTACAGTTGTCGGATTTTATGTAATGAAGGGAAAGGAATGTTATCTTGTTTATTCGCATCTCACAGATATTCTTGATCTTGTAAAACTTGTTGAGGATGTTGACTGGATGATAATTTATGATAAAAAATTTGTTGAAGGTATTTTAAGAGAATACGGTATTCAGGATATTTACATAAAGGATAGATATGTATTTAAAAAGGTTCTTGTTGAAAATTTATCAAATACGGAAATACTTAACCTGATAGACAGCGTATATGTAGATGGTTACAAAATTGTTGGAGAATTCCCTAATAAGAAATTTATAATGGATATTCCCATATTAATAAGGGGGGAGATACCTGCAGGCAGAATAATAATTGTTAAAGATATGACTAACCTTTACAAAAGCTATATTATGGAATTTATAAAGCTTACTGTTTATAACTTTGTTTTAACCTTCCTTATAAGCTTTATAGTTTATCTTACAATAAGGAGGGTTGTTTCCGGGATAGAACTTATAAAGGACACCGCGGGATCATTTCAAAGAGGTGATTTTTCAAAGATAGAAGCCCTTGAAAAGGAAATAGCAAGAGAAAGGAATAGGGATGAGATATATATGCTAAAACACAGTATTTTACTTATGGGCGAGAGGTTGAGAGATCTTATTGAGGAAATAAAGACGGAGAGGGATAAGCTTCAGGAGATAGCCTATATTGATCATCTTACAGGTTTATATAACAGGAGATTTTTCTTTGAACATATAAAGTTGATTATAGAGAATGCTAAAAGGTACGGTAACATTTTTACTTTGGTTATTTTTGATATAGATAACTTTAAGCACATAAATGATAATTACGGTCATGATGTTGGTGATATAGTTCTTAAAGAGTTTGCTGAAATTCTTAAAAATAATGTAAGGAGTTCCGATATTGTGTCGCGGTTCGGCGGTGAGGAGTTTATTGTTGTTTTACAAAATAGTGATGCTGAAAGTGGATTTCAGGTTGCTGAGAGGATAAGGAGGATCTTTGAACAAAAGAAGTTTAGGATAAATGATAAATATATATCTACTACTGTTAGCGGTGGTATATCAACCTACAGGGAAGATGTTGATAATATTGATACGCTAATCAAAGAGGCGGATATAGCCCTTTACAGGGCTAAAAAGCTGGGAAAGAACAGAATAGTCATATATAAGCAAGGCATGGAATCAGAGAGCCATGCGGAAGAGGGGAGTATCCAAGGCGGTACTTCCTAAAGATCTTAGGATTCCCTGCATTATTATATCTATATGTGTTTCGTTTACTACCCTATTATTCCTTATGAAGTTGTGCATAAGCACTCCAGAGGATTCCAATCCCATACCCTTTCTTAATATTACCGTATTTTTCCAATCTTCCTTTATTAGGTAAGATAATAAGGGATTTGCCTTGTTAATATCTTCGCTTACGGGTATACCCACAAACTGATAACCCGTTATCCTACCCTCGCTAAGGAATATTTTTATTAAATAATTATCGTATTCAACCTTTAGTATATCTTTATCTTCCCCGAAAATACCACCGCTACCGGCTGTAACCTCCCTCGTTTTTACCGCATTGTAGTCAACGCTTCCTTCATTCTTTACCTTCAATCCCGCCATATTGTACCCTGCAATATATCCCTCCTGCTGGGCTGCAGGGAATAAAGCTATCCACCTGTGTTTACCGAAAACATCTACAGATGAACATATATCTCCCGCTGCATATACATCGGGGTTTGAAGTTCTTTGATACTCATCGGTTAAGATTCCCCCTATCGGTTTGCCCGTTTTTTCATCTGTGTGGATTTTTATATCCGTATTTTCAACGAGCTTTGTCCTTGGTCTTACGCCAACCGAAAGTATAACCATGTCCGCTTTTATGAAAATCTCCCTGTCACTTTGAAGTGGCTTTACCCTTACTCCCTCAACCCAATTGTTCCCTTCTATGGATGTAACCTGATGCTCAAGAAGGAATCTTATTCCAAAATCTTCCAAATACTTCATGTATATATCAGCCATGTCCTTATCAAGCATTCTTGGAAGAACTCTGTTAAATATTTCAACCACAGTAACATTAAACCCTAAGTGTTTTAGGGTCTCTGCATCCTCAATACCTATGGGTCCCGCCCCCACTATAACTATGTCCCTTATTTTTCCTCCTTTTATCCATTCCCTTATCTTTAAAGCATCGTACAAATTTTTTGCGGTTGTTACACCACCTATTTCAATACCTTGTATGGGAGGTATAAAGGAATCCGCACCAGCTGCCAAAAGACACTTGTCGTACTCTATCTTATCTCCGTCAGAGGTTATAACAACCTTCCTTTTTGTGTCAACCGCCTTTACTTCCTTTTTTGGTCTGAAATCAACCCTGTATCTTTCATAAAACTCAAATCCCCCTTTGTAAAAGAGTGCATTATCGGATATATCACTTCTTATTACATTTTCCATACAATTTGGTGCGTAGGTAGGAAACTCTTCATCGGATAAGACTATTATTTCTGAATCTTTATCTATTTCTCTGAAGGATTCTATAGCGGAAGCTGAGGCAGGACCGTTCCCCACTATTACCACACGCATGGGTAAAGATTATAATAAAATTCATGGATAGGTTCGTCCTTGATACAAGCGTTTTTACAAATCCTGATATATACGGCCAATTTGAGTCTTCACCCGACGGTGCGGTGGAAACCTTTATACACCTTGCCATGCATTCTGGAGCAGAATTTTATATGCCCTCTTCTGTTTATGAGGAGCTTCAGCACATTCTGGGTTCTGAAGTTCTCGTACCCGAGTTTGAAATGGTTGTAAGAATAAGGTCACCGAGAAGGTATCAATTAATGATACCGAGTGAGATCCTTTATGAGTTTATAGATGAAATAAGGTACAGGATAAACAAGGGTTTAAGGATAGCTGAGGAACATACCAAAGAGGCAGGTAAACTTGATGAGGAGAATGTGGGTAAACTTGTTGCAAGATTAAGGGAAAAATACAGAGAAGCCTTAAGGCAGGGGATTATTGATAGCAAAGAGGATGTGGATGTTCTTTTGCTCGCATATGAGCTTGACGGCGTTCTTATTTCGGGGGATGAGGGCTTGAGAAAGTGGGCTGATAAGGTAGGTATCAAGATAATGAACCCTAAGAATTTAAGGGTTGTCCTTGAGAGCCTAATCAAACACAAGACCGCCACTTAGGATATGCCCGAGGAATCCTGTCATGTTCAAATATACCTTTTCAAACTCAAGTATGTAATAATCTCCTTCTTTCTCTAAGCGACTTTGAATCACCTGTATGTGTCTGGAAGCACTGCTAAGCTGTTCAATTAGTGCGAGGGCATTTTCCTTTTTATTGAACTTACATACAAACTTCCTGCTTACCCTATGTTCCCTTTTGTACTGTTCTATTGCATCAAATAGTCCGTCTATGAAGGCTTTACCCAGGTCTTTATATAACTTTTCCGTCTTTTCAATGCCCTCTTCTTCCATAAAAAGAACAAGCCTGAGCAATCTGTTCGTAAAGTATTCAGGGGGTAGCTGTAGCATGTTTTTTGCTGTTACCCTTATATCGCTTAGGTTTGCGTTGCTTGTTACATATTTCACCCTTTTATTTCTTTCGGAGTCTTCTTTGAAAACAACACCCTCTCTACCTTCTTCATTCATCTTGAACAGTATTTCTTTTATTTTTTGTATGTCATCCGGTGTGAATCTGCCGTATGTTTTAACAGCGGGCAGGTTGTATTTATCAATAAACTCCAATTTCTTTTTATAGGGCAAAAACTCCCTTCTATTTTTACTCATAATGTCAAAAACAAAAAACTGAATATCCTCCTTAACGAAAGGAGGACTCTCTTCTATGTAAGGATTACCCGGTCCTGCTACTTCACCGCAGATAACAATATCTGGATTTTCTTCAAAAATACGAAAATCTAAAAATTCATGAATTCTGTCTATAGTGAAGGGACATATATATCCTCCTCTTGTAAGTGCTAATATATCACCGTCGTGTTCAAATATCCTTACATTGTAACCGTCCACTTTCTCTTCAATAAAGAAGGGATGTTCAAATTGCTCCTTAAGTCCTTTATCAAGCCTGAATATTCTACCTATGTGGGGATAGCCCCATATAATGGCATTCCCGAAAAGAACCGTACCCCTAGGAATATCCTTAAAATCATCGGAAAATCTTAGGTATTCCCACTTTAAAAAGCTTTCAACCCTTGCCTTCCTTCTTTGAACCGCTTCTTTGAATTCTTCAACCATTAACTAATAAGAGAATACCACAGCATGAGTCCGTCATGATTTCCGAGAACATCCTCGGATGCCCTTTCTGGATGTGGCATCATTCCAAATACATTTCCCTCTTTGTTGCATATACCTGCTATGTTTGAAACGGAACCGTTGGGATTTGATCTACTATCCGTGTTTCCTTCTTTGTCCGCATATCTAAATATTATCTGTTCATTATCTTCCATCTCTTTTAAGGTTTTCTCATCAACATAGTATCTTCCGTCGTGATGGGCTATGGGTAATCTTAGCACCTCTCCTTTTTTTAGCTTATTAGTCAGAATCCTTGAATTCGTTTCTATTCGCAGATATACATCCTTACAGATGAACCTCCCGTTTATGTTCGGAAGCAAAGCTCCGGGAAGCAATCCTGCTTCGGTTAAAATTTGGAAACCGTTACATATACCGAGTACTATACCTCCCTTTTGGGCAAAATCTATAACTGCATCCATTAAAGCGGTCTTTGAAGCAAGAAGACCTGGTCTTACATAATCTCCGAAGGAGAATCCCCCGGGGAGGATGAGAATATCTATGTCCTTTATATTTGTTTCGTTGTGATAAACAAATCTTACATCTCTTTCAAGAACATCCCTTATGACGTAGTATGTATCATAATCACAGTTTGAACCCGGAAAGACACAAACGCCAAATTTCATTCTTTTTCCACTTTATAGCTTTCTATGAGTGGATTGATCAGATATTTTTGTGCTATCTCTTCTATATCAACAGAATCATCCACTTCCATCTCTATGACTTTTCCCACCCTTGCATTTCCTATCTTGTAACCTTTTGATGTAAGTAGCTCCGTCACCGCCCTGCCTTGAGGGTCAAGAAGACCCTCCTTGGGCATTATAAGTATTCGTACCTTCATTTTGATTCCATTAAAACATTTATAGGAGTGTCCATGTCTTTAAACATTAGCCCCCTTTCATGTATCTGCTTATCAACCCTTGTAGGTTCAAGAGTGCTTATTATGTAATCCATCGCCCTGTAAGCCTTTGATGGATCTCCGCATGTGTAGACGTCAACTGTTGCTATGCCGTGTTCTGGCCATGTGTGAATGGATATGTGGGATTCCGCCAAGAGAATAACTCCTGTTGCTCCGTGGGGTTGAAATTGGTAATAGTGGGAGGAGATTTTTGTTAGGTCCGCGACTTTAACCGCTGTCTCCAATAAATCTTTTATATCCTCCACCCTGTCAATGCGGGCGGGGTCAACACCGTAAATGTCTGCTAGGATATGCAGTCCGAGGGTCTTTGCCATTTTCTGTCCTCCCTGGAAAGATTTTTGAAGACATTAAACACAAAAGTACCCATAACAAAGTCACCTCCTTTTGGAAGGATAAAAAAGTATAATACTAAATTGTGAAAAATACAAGATCTAAATACAAATTAAGACCCACCTCTTCTATAGTTAGGAATGCCTTATTTAACATAGTCGGCGATATAAGAGGAAAAAAATTTCTTGATCTGTTCTGCGGTACTGGGCAGGTAGGTAAGAAGGCGGAGGAGTTGGGAGCGGATGTAACATTTGTGGATATAAGTTGGAGAAATATTAAAAATTTAAAGGGAAAGGTTAAAGGCAAACTCGTAAAGGGAGATGCCCTTTCTTTCCTGAGAAGGGATAAATCCACCTATCATATTATATTTGCGGATCCTCCCTACGATTTCCAAGGATATGCGGAGCTTATAGATCTTGCCCTTTCAAGGTTGGAAAAGGGTGGTTTGTTTATACTTGAGCATGATAAGAGGAAGGATTTTGATGCGGATAAGAGGAAGGTTTACGGAGATACCGCTTTATCTGTGTGGATAAAGGATGAGTAGGGTTGTTTATCCTGGAACCTTTGATCCACCCCATTTGGGGCATCTTGATATAGTTAAAAGGGCACTTGATATATTCAATGAAGTGGTTGTTGCAGTCGCTAAGAATCCTAGAAAACACCTTCTGTTTACACAGGAGGAAAGGCTGGATATGTTTAAAAGGATGGTGGAACCCTTCGGTGAAAGGGTCAAAGTAAAGGGTTTTGATTCTCTTCTTGTTGATTTTATGAAGGGAGAAGGTATAAAAACTATAGTAAGGGGTGTAAGGCTTTTTACTGATTTTGAATACGAGCTTCAGATAGCAATGACGAACTATAAGCTTGCTGGTGTTGAAACAATTTTTATGATGCCTTCCCAAGAGTATATCCATATAAGCTCAACGATAGTAAGGGATATAGCCTCTTATTGCGGAAATTTAGAGGGGATGGTACATCCTTATGTTGAGGCTAAGTTAAGGGAAAAGTTCAGATGCAACTCCTGATTATTCTTTTCTTAATAGCGGGTTTCTCCTTTTCTGAAGAGAAGAAAGTATGTATAAATGTTAAAGGAGATTTTCCGAAGGAGAAATATATAAGGATAATAGTAAGAAAAAGGGTGGAAAGGGCTCTCCTGGAAAGCGGTTATAAACCTTCCTGTCAAAAGCCTTTTGTACCTTTAAATGTCGTAATAAAGAGAGTAGAAGAAAGACCAATAGCATACACATCAAAGGGAAGGATAAATTCTTATAATCTCAGTATAGAGCTTGAAATGGTCTTAGGAGATAAAAGGGAGACCTTTACAGGCTTTGCACCCTACAGGCAACCTACGGGTGCTGTGGGGGACCTTTACAGGAAGAAGGCGGTTAATGAAATAATTGATAAAATATATCTTAATATTCTAAAATTTATCTCAAGGAGGTAAAGGTCATGCTTATAAATGTTGAATCTTCCAAAAGCCTTGAGGATATAAGGAAAACCCTTGAGGAAAAAGCTAAGGAAAAAGGATTCGGCGTTATGGCTGTTCACGAAGTTAATAACATTCTTGAAAATAAGGGCTTTCCCATTGATTATACCGTTGTGATTTACGAGGTTTGCATGCCGAGGGCTGCGAGTGAAGTTTTGAAGAAGAACCCTTATATATCAACCGCTTTACCCTGCAGGATATCCATAATACAGGACGGTAACAGATATATACTCAGCACCATAAAGCCTACTTACATGATAGATCTGTATAAGGAACCAGAGCTTAAAGGTGTTGCGGAAGAGGTAGAAAACCTCATAAAGGAAATTATGGAGGCATGCAGTTAAAGTTGATGAGGTTTTAAGTGATCTTTACTTCTTAGTTCAATAACCTTATCATCTCCTATCCTCTTTACGGATAGGAGATTGAGGGAATAGGCATTCTTTATACTTCTTATTCCCTTAAGGACAAGGTGCATGCCTCCTATGAGTATAGGTGCTGTGAAGACTATCATTCTGTCATATATACCCTCTTCAATAAAAAAGCGGTGAAGGTAAGGACCTCCCTCCACGAGTAAATGAACTATACCCCTATTTACCAAAAATCGCATAAGCTCCTTAGCATCCACAAACTCACCCTTTCTCTTTATATGCACAACTTCCACACCCTTTGATTCAAATATCTTTTCCTTTTCAGGGTTGGAGGAAGAGGCAATTATTATTGTGGGAGCAGTTGCGGTGTCATATATCTTTGAGGAAGGATCAGTTTTAAGAGAAGGATCAATTACAATCCTTATTGGTTGTCTCTTTGTTTTTATATATCTAACGGTCAGCTCCGGATTATCCTTTATTACCGTATTTGCTCCCACCATAATTGCGGTTGATGTGGCCCTCAGCCTGTGTGCGTATCTTCTACTTTCAAAGGAGGATATCCATTTACTGTCTCCTTCTTCCGTTGCAACGCTACCGTCAATACTCTGGGCTACCTTGAGTGTTATGTACGGTTTGTCTTTCAGAATATATGTGAAAAAATCCTTGTTTATCTCAAAGCACTCCTCTTTTAATATATCCTTTACAACCTTAATACCTTTAGATTTTAAATATTCAGATCCGTGTACAAGAGGATTTGGATCCTCTATACCTATGTAAACACTTTTTATCCCGTATTTTATAATTGCCTCTGTACATGGGGGTGTCTTACCATGATGGGAACAAGGTTCCAAGGTCACATACATTTCTCCCCCTTTTGCCTTTTCTCCCGCCATTCTTAAAGCGATTATCTCCGCGTGGGGTTCTCCAGCCCTTTTGTGATAACCGAGCCCTACTATCCTCCCCTTGTTTACAATAACACACCCTACCGCGGGATTAGGATGGGTCGCACCCTGCGCCTTTTTTGCTAAATCAAGTGCGAGCTTCATATAGCCTTCACGGGTTTGCATATTCTACAATATAACACCATGGTAGAGCTTATAGAGAACGATCTTGCAACTCACATACTCAACCTTATGAGGGATAAAGGTACTAAGCCTATTCTTATGAGGCATCTTCTGAAGGAAATAACAAAGATTCTGTTAGGAGAGGTGTTTAGGAAGGCTGAAAGAATGGAAAGGGATATTGAAACTTGGATAGGGAAAAGAAAGTTTGAATTCA
>WFPJ01000124.1 GCA_015487615.1 Aquificales bacterium
ATGCAAACAGTAAGCCAAAGTTTCTACTTTTCCCTTAAGGATTACTTCAAGAAAAAATACGGCAAGAGGGTTCAGAAGATAACAGTGGCCCTTCCCTTCACCTGTCCTAATATTGACGGTACGAAAGCTGTGGGAGGCTGTATTTATTGCAGTGAGGGTACGAGGCCGGGTCATCTGAGTCCTGAAATTCCCCTGGGTATTCAGATAAGCGAAGGTATTGAAAGGGCTAAAAGGAAGTACGGTGAGGATATCCTCTTTACCATATACTTTCAATCTTATACGAATACATACGGTGATATTAACTATCTCAAAAAGATATACGATGTTGCCCTTGAAGTTGAGAATGTGGTCGGTATAAATGTAGGAACGAGACCAGACTGTGTACCGGAAGAGGTATTGGATCTCCTGGAGGAGTACGCTGATAAGGGCCTTGAGGTATGGGTTGAGTACGGCCTTCAATCCGCAAATTTTGAAACCCTTAAGTACATAAACAGGGCGCACGGTGTTTCCGATTTTGTTGACGCTGTATTAAGAACCGCCAGGAGAAAGTTGAAAATATGTGCCCACATAATTATAGGGCTTCCGGGAGAAGATGAAGAGGATATTATTGAAACAGCAAAACTATTATCAGCCCTTCCCGTTCACGGTGTTAAGATACATCCTATCCATGTTATAAGGGGTACGAGGCTTGCGGATCTTTATGAAAAGGGTATGTTTGAACCATTGGAGCTTGACGATTATGTGAAACTTGCGGTAGATGTGATGGAGATATTAAGGCCTGATATAGTTATACACAGGTTAACGGGGGAGGTTGAGGAGGAAAAGCTTATAAGTCCGTGGTACTGTCTTTCCGCCCATAAAAACAAAGTTATTGATAGAATAAAAGAGGAGTTTTTAAAAAGGGGATCAAAACAGGGTTGCAGACAGGCTTTCAATAGATGAATAAAGAGAACTGGGCTTTACTGTCCGTAGCTATCAATCTTTTTCAATCCGCAATAAAATTTGTTGGTGCTATTCTTACGGGTAGTCTCTCCATGCTTGGGGAGGCAATCCATTCACTTTCCGACTCAACCGCCTCTATTATTGCTTATATATCAATAAAATTTTCCGAAAAGAAACATCACCGATTTCCCTACGGTCTTTATAAGCTTGAGAATATAGGAGCAATAGTTATAGGATTTTTCCTGATAATAGCGGGTTTTGAGATAGGTAAGAAAGCCTTTGAAGAGAGGATAGTTATAAATAAGGAGCATCTTCCCTTAGCTGTTTTAATAATGTTGATATCCCTATCCCTTTCCCTTTCCCTTTCTTTCTTTGAGCGAAGGGCTGGCAAAAGACTTAACTCACCCACACTTGTTGCGGACTCCTATCATACACTCACTGATGCCTTCGGTTCCTTTCTTGTTATATTAAGCCTATCCGCAAGCCACTTCGGATATGAATATGACAGATACTTCGCACTTGCCATAGCGGGACTGATAGGTTATACGGCTATAAACATGCTCAGGGAACAGATAGGTTTTATACTTGACATCTCCGCTGATAAGGAGACGGTTGAAAGAATAAGAAACATAATACTTTCCTTTGATGATGTGGTGGAAATAAAAAGACTTCTTGTGAGGGAAGCGGGAGGCAGGATATTCATAGATACCACAATAACCATAAAGGCTAAGGATTTTATAAAAAGTCACAATATTGCAGATGCAATAGAAAGGAAGATTGTTGAAGAGATTCCTCAGGTTCACTCCGTCTTTATCCACTATGAGCCTCACGATGACGGGGGTTTGAAAATAGCGGTGTTGGTTGATGATAAGGACGGTGTAGCGGAGAGTTTCGGATCTGCCAAAAGGATAATGATTTTTAGGGGGGATAAGAGTCCGGAAGTGTTGGAGCCTGCTAAGAACGGGGAAGTTGAAATAGCCAAGATCCTCGGTAATCTTAATGTTGATATAGTCATATCGGGTCATCACCCCAGGGATTCAAGGGCTAAGTGGTATCTTCATAGGAATGGCATATTCGTATGGGAGCCGGAAAGCAGGAATGTTTATGAGGCAATATCGGAAATAACAAGAAATGTTTGATATAAAGCTGTTTGGTGATATAAGCCTGAGGATCTATTTAGAAGATGGCAGGATAAAAAGGGCGGAGTTTATAGAATCTGTAAATAACACAGCGCCTTTATATTTGATGGAAAAATTTTCTCTGTACATCAAAGGTGAGGGGGATCCTTCCGTAAACATGGAGGAGCTTGATCTATCAGGTTACGATGAGAAGGTTTTAAGGGTTTATAGGGTCCTAAAGGAGGTGTGTACCTTCGGCAATGTTATAACATATTCAAAATTGGCTGAGATTACGGGTACACATCCGC
>WFPJ01000125.1 GCA_015487615.1 Aquificales bacterium
ATTCAGTTTTTCCCTTATTTCTTTTTTAATCTCCTCCCTTCTCTTTTCCTCCTCTTCCCTTGCCTTCTTTTCAATTTCCTCTCCTATCTTCCCTACGAACTTCATAGCCACTTCCCTCAACCGCTGTCCTTATATTATATATAGTCGTTATACTTGAAAATGTAAACGATTTTTCCCCATCTAAAGAACTTAGACGAAAAGGAATTCAAGGAAAATAGCATGCTCACTGGTATAAAGAAAAGAGTTATTTTCTTTTTCTTCACCATGGAATGAGCTTAAACCACTCAAGGGTGATTCTTTTTTCTTCATAATTTAATGTCCACCCGAAGCGAACTTCTTTGAACAAGAATTTTAAATTTAGATGCTCGGGAAGGGATATTGTAGCTGAGTATGTTTCCTTTCCCGGGACAGCACTTACCCTTTCTCCTCCAGTTGGCTTTCCTGATATGTAATCCATAACAGATATAACAATTTCATATACAAACCTCACGGCTTCCTTATGTTTCATATCGTAGTTTTTACAGAAATAATCCGCGTAGGTTTCTATCAACCTATCAACTGCACAAGACTCTGCTATCCCCCAATCCTCCCAATCCTGCATAGTTTAGGTTGCTTGTTCAAGATCCTTTCTTATATGCTTCACTATTTCATCGTACTTTCCTTCGTGAACCAGCTGTGCAAATCTCTTAGCTTCTTCTACTTCCTCTTGGGCAGGTTTCCTCACGAAGTGGTGCAGGATCATCAGAGGATTCAGCTCTTCATACTCCCTTTTTGCTCTGAAAGAGGGGGTATGCGTATACCTGCTAAGCTCACTGGCTTTTTTCCTTCCAAATACACACACAAGATAGCTTATTAGTTCTATTTCCTCTTTGGATAGGTGTTCAAGTTTCGGAGGGATAGCTTCAAACATCCACCTATAGTAAACTGAATAAAATCCGAGCTCAGGAACCTTCTTGGCTTTAAGTGTTCCCTCTTTTTCAAGCTCCTCAATTATCAAGTCAAGCTCTTCCAGGGTGGGTCCAAACCTGTTTTTTACAAATCTTCCACCTATAGCTTTCTTCCCTGTGGCAAGCATCATAAACCCCTCAAAGAACCACAGTATCTTGTGAAGCTTTGTTTTCCCGAAAGCTCTCGGATTCTTTCCCGTAAGGTAGACTATATACTGAACTATCTCTTTAGCCTTCTCCCTGTTCAGGTCTGTAGCTTCTGCTTGCATTTGGAACTGCATACATTACCACCTCCTCGGCCATGTCTATACATTATCTCAAATTGGAAGGGATACCATGATTTTTGTTCGTGGGCACAAGTTTTTGTCAAGACCACATATTAAGCTCGTACCACGGTTCCATTTTATTTCCTCAATTAAAACCGGTAAGGCTTGACGAAGAAGGAAATATCTACGATTACTCCGCTTTGGCGGAAAGGGGACTGAGTGTCAATACTCAAGGACAATTATATGATGTAAATACGGGGAGGATAGTGAAAAATGCGGATAAGAATGAGTTTATAGTGGGAAGGATATAATAAGCTATTAACCTACACCCCCCTGAATATATCATCAAGCTTTTTTTCAAGCCTTGCAGACATATCCTTCACATTCGCATTAAGCTCTTTAAGTTCCTTAAGTATCTCAAGAAGTATTTCATCCCTGTTTTTAGGTGCTTCCATTTTTACTTCCCTCCTTTCTCCTGATCCGGAGGGGGTTTCCGCATTTTCGTTTCCCTTCACAGAAGATGTATGACTTTCATCTTTATAAGGTGCATTATAACCCGGTATTTTAATGCCTACTATTTCCAAAAGTGCCATAAATTTAGGATCTCTTTTCAATTCACCTCCTTCCAATTCCGTCTTATTCTCTTTCTCACCCTTATGAAAAAACTTCATACCTCTTCCCCCGGTTGTTTGTCCTTTTAATATATAACCCTTGTTCTTTTATGTAAAGCTCTTTTTTCCCGTGACTGCGGTCATATCTTCCTGTATATACCTGATATAATTTGCAATGTAAATGAGGGAAAGATAATGCTGAAGTTAAGGAAAAATAAACTTGAAAATGCTATAGGGTATTTTGCAAGAAAGCATTACGAAAAAACAAAAAAACCTCTAACCAAAACCTTGCTCTACAAGTACCTTGCGTTTCTTGATTTCAGATCCGTAAGGGAAACGGGAAGACCTGCCATAGGATTGAAGTACGTTGCCATGGAATACGGACCTGTACCCATTGATTTACATAAAGAGATAGAACAAACGGAAGGTAACAAGACAGGAAAATGCTATAAATTAGTCAGGGAAAGTGATTTGGGCAATGTGGTGTATATTTATCCGCTTACGGGAATCGAACCGGATTTGAAATACTTCTCTGATTACGAGATAAAGCTCATGGACAAACTTATAGAGATTTTTGCGGATAAATCAATAGGAACGCGTGTTGTAAGCGATGCATCTCACGAGGATATAAAAGCTTGGAAAAAAGCTTACAATAGAAAGCCCAATTCGTTAATAAGGTATGAGGATGAACTTGAGGGAGTTGAGGATAAAAAAATAAAGGAAGAAAGATTACAAACATACAAAATGCTTATGGGAGAATAAGAATTGTTCCCTGTGGGGAGTGTAATAGTTATTGATAGATTCCATGGAAGACACGGAAGACCCAAGCGCAGATGGTTCATATACTTCGGAACAACAGAAGACAACTATCACATTATTTGTACTACGACATCAAGGACAGGTTATTACGCTTTTGGAACAAGAAAGACAATACCTCACATTGTGTTTTCAAATATTCCGTGCTTTGAAGTTGATAGCGTACTTGATGTAATGGGTGTATATGCCATAGAGGATAAAAGGTTTATTAACTATTCACCTTATAAAAGATGTGAGCTTCCTAAGGACCTCATAAGAAACTGTATTCATATATTAACAGAATCCGATTATGTTGAAGCCTGGATAAAAAACCACCTACGGAGTCTTTTAGATTCCCCCTTCCCATCATTCTAAATTTCGCTTTTCTATTTTTCTAATTTTTGAGATTAACATGCAAAAATCTGTTGTAGATAGTCAATTTACCGCTCATTAAAAGATAGTTGACAACTATCTGTATATTATCGCAAAATTATCATTCAACGATTATTAACAGTTGTTATTGTTTTTTAGAATGATAGAGTTAAAGTTTTTAGAATGATGGAGAAGGTGTATTTTGTTGAGGATGGTTTGGGTTATGGAGAAAGGGCGGTTTTCGGTTCATTTACAACCTTATTGGCTAAGGTAAAAGGATATAAATCACTTTCCATAAAAAAGTAACAGCATAGGGAAAATGAAAATAGTATCAGTTATAGGTTCTTCACAAGCCAATGAAGAAGAGTACAAAGTAGCCTATGAAGTGGGCAAACTATTGGCGGAAAGGGGGATAGCTGTCGTATGTGGAGGAAGGACAGGAGTTATGGAAGGTGTATGTAAAGGAGCAAAGGAAAAAGGCGGTCTGACCATAGGTATAATGCCCTCTTACACAGGAGAGGAGGCTAACCCTTGGGTTGATATAAAGATAAACACAGGTTTAAGTTGGAACAGGAATCCTATAGTCGTTGCCACGGGGGACATGGTGATAGCCATAGGGGGTAACTGGGGAACACTCTCCGAGATAGCCTACGCCCTTATTCTAGGTAAATACATCGTAGGATACAAAACACACAATATAGAAGGGGTTGAGAAAGTAGAAAGGGTTGAAGATATTATAAAGAAAGTAGAAGATTTTTATAAAAATGCTTTTTGAGAATAGAACCCATGCGGGTAAGCTTACGGGTGAACTGTTAAGAGACAAAATTGAAGACAAGGAAAATACTGTACTTCTTGCAATACCGAGGGGTGGCGTAGAAATTGCCTACAATATGGCTAAGGTCCTCAACATACCCTTCAGTCTAATCATAGTCAGGAAGCTCGGCATACCGTGGAACGAAGAAGCTGCCTTCGGCTCCATAGATCCCGACGGTATAAGCTACATTGATGAAGCTGTTGTAAGATACGCAAGGATTTCCGAAGAAGAGATTGAAAGGGTTAAAGCAAAGGAGTTAAGCAAGATAAAAGATAGGATCAATAAATTTTTGGGAGGTAAAGAGCCAGAAGTAAGAGATAAAAAGGTAATCATTGTTGATGACGGAATAGCAACAGGCTACACCGTCATAGCAGGCATAAACTATGTAAAGAGAAAAGGTGCGAAGGAAGTTATGGTAGTATCACCCGTATGTCCCGAGGATACCGTTTCAAAAATAGGTCAGCTATGCGATAATGTGTTCTGCTTTTACAAGGCAAAGGAAGGCTCCTTTGCGGTAGGTATGTTTTACAAAGACTTTAAACAACTTGAAGATGAAGAGGTACTAAAAATTATAGAAAGGGCAAAAAGGGAAGGATTGTTCTATCAAAACAGATCCTGAAGGGCAAACACCTCAAAGTCACCTCTCTTTTTAAATGATTTCACAGCCTCAAGCATGGCATAACCGCCCCTGACGGTCGTTGTATAGGGTATCTTATGCTGTACTGCGGATCTCCTTATAAAGTATGCATCGCTCCTCTCCCTCTTTCCTGAAGGTGTATTTATAATCATATCTATCTTTCCGTTACTTATCATATCAACTACATGGGGTCTTCCTTCAGAGACTTTAAGCACAAGCTCACACTCTATACCCTTCTCGCTGAGAAACTTATGAGTTCCCTTTGTTGAACATACTTTAAAACCGAGGTCTATAAATCCCTTAGCCAACTCAACAATTTTGGGTTTGTCTCTATCCGCGACTGATATAAAAACGGTACCCTCAAGGGGCAAGCTATTACCCGCAGCAAGCTGAGCCTTATAAAAGGCCATACCAAAATCCTTGTCTATACCCATAACCTCCCCCGTACTCCTCATCTCAGGTCCGAGTACGGGATCAACCTCAGGAAAACGATTCCAAGGGAAGACCACCTCTTTAACGGAATAAAAGATTCTATCCTTGGGAAGGAAGTCGGAAGCGGGATGGGTTTCACCTTTTTCCACACGATCAAACACCTCTCCCACCAAGTTCCTCAGCTTTCTACCCACAGCAACCTTAGCAGCTATCCTTGCAAGGGGATATCCTACTGACTTACTCACAAAGGGGACTGTCCTTGAAGCCCTCGGATTCAGCTCAAGTATATATATATCTTCACCTTTTACCGCATACTGTATATTTATGAGTCCGCAAACATTTAACGCCTTTGCTATCTTCTTTGTATATTCCTTTATCCTCAAAAGTATATCCTCGGACAGTGAATAGGGAGGTATGGATGCAGCGCTGTCTCCCGAATGAACACCTGCCTCCTCTATATGTTCCATAATTGCACCTATTAAAACATCTTCACCGTCAGCCACCGCATCAACATCAAGCTCCACACTGTCCTCAAGAAATTTGTCTATAAGTATAGGTCTTTCAAAGCTTACCTCAACCGCCTCACCTATATATTTGAGAAGCTCTTCCTCATCATAGATTATCTTCATAGCCCTACCGCCGAGTACATAAGAAGGTCTTACAAGAACGGGATAACCTATTTTCTTCGCAATGTCTTTTGCCTCGTCCACGCTCCTTGCTGTACCGCTTTCCGGTTGTTTTATCCCTATCCTTGATATAAAGGAACGGAACAGCTCCCTGTCCTCAGCTATATCAATACTCCTCGGGGATGTACCGAGTATTCTTACACCTTGCTTTTCAAGGGCAAGGGACAGTTTAAGAGGCGTTTGACCGCCGAACTGTATAAGCACACCTTCCGGCTCTTCCCTTTTTATTATGTCTATAACATGTTCATAAACTATAGGTTCAAAGTACAATCTGTCGGATATGTCATAGTCAGTGGATACGGTCTCTGGGTTGCAGTTGACCATTATGGCTTCATAGCCTTCTTCCTGAAGCGCAAAGACCGCTTGAACACAAGCGTAATCAAATTCAATACTTTGACCTATACGATTAGGACCGCTACCGAGGATTATTATTCGTTTCTTCACTAAAGGTATTATTTTACCATTAATCTTTTTCTAATATCATTCGCAAAGGGCACATATAATCCTTCCGAAAGTGCATAATCCAAAACCTTTAAGGCTTCCTCCTTTTTACCTTTCCTTTCAAGCATATATATGTAAACGCTGAAGGAGTTAACCTGAGGCTGAGTATTTTTATATCTATTAAACAATTCTTCCTTATATTCACTGAACAGTTCAACATCTCTCTTTGAAATCTCCTCCATTTTCTTAAAATCCTTCAATTTCTGGTATAGCAAAAGAAGATCATTAAGGATAAGATGCTCCTCATAGGGTGTTCCTTCCATTTTAATGGCTTCAAGGTACAACCACTCCGCACCTTTATAATCTCCCTCAAGCAAAAGGGTCTGGGCCAGTGTTCCTAAAAAGGTCCTCTTAGTGTAGAGGGTTGTTATCTTTCCTTTCTCAAGATCACCCGCTTTATAAGGGAAGGAAAGGTCCTTTGTCACTTTTAGGGAAAAGGCATACCTTACTTTTCTTTTTCTGTCCCTTCCCAGAGAAGAAAACCAATCGGTAAGCCCAAGGGCTCCGAGTATTCCTCCCTTCTTCCTAAGAAAGTTTATCATGCTTCAAGGTAAAGACTGCAAGCTGTGAAAATCGGTCTCCTCAATCTTATAGGTAAGATTCGGATATTTTGTCTGTATGAACTTGTGAAGGAATTTCAGATTATCCTCCTCACATAGTATATAGATTATAGAATAATCCTTTTTTACATCCATTCTGCAAAGCTCAAAATAAGCCTCCGCTCCTTCCCTCATTGCCATAAAATTGACAGACGACATTATATATTCAACTTCCTGTATTGTAAATGGTTTTGTAACTTCCATCTTCCATGCCTTCAATTCTGAAATCTTTTTCATATTAATCCCTCCTCATACAAACTTTGAAAGACAACTGACGGATCGTGAAGTTATCTCAATATACTCCGCCTCAGCCCTTGCACTTATAGCAGTAGGTGCGGATATCTTGAATTTAAGATGTGTTGCACCCTGCTCTAACCTTTCCCCCCCTATATAAAAATCATAGTAGCCGCCTTCTCTTACAAAAAGTACGACGGAACCATATTCGTAATTTATGCATACAAGGAGTCGTTTTATAAGGATTATATTCTTTGAAGTGTTCTGAGCATATACAAGAATATCTCCGCCGGACTTTACTATCCTTAAAACGAGGGGTGCGTACCCCTTGAAACTCTCTTCACAAAAGGAACATGTTTCCATTGCCTTCCCTCCTCCTGTATTGGGGACTATTATATAATTTAGTCTACGAGGGGGGTATTATGATTAAAAAATATTTATGGATATTACCCGTGTTCTTTTATATTTCATGCAGCGGAGGGGGTAAAACCTTTATTACATGGTATGTTAAACCCTTTGATCCCACGAGAGCTTCAGGTAACGGGCTTTCCTATTGCGAAGCGTGGAACGGTATAAAAAACATAAATTGGCAAGAAATACAGCCGGGCGACACTATTTACCTGTGCGGAACCTTTTCTCAAACAATAAATATAAAAGGCAAAGGTGATATAGCCTATCCTATAAAAATAAAAGGCAACTGCCCAAAGGAAGATTGCGGAAATGGTGAAAGGGGTATAGACAGGGCGGTTATAATACCTTCATCATTTGTAATAGAAAATTGGACCCAAGAACTCAAAGGATATAAATATCTTGAACCTCCGCCAGATTCGGGAATACTGTACTACATGGGTGACGAGCTAAAAAGGGACTTTGACACACTTATTGTAAAGGATAACTCTGCTGTGGATAACGGATACGAAGGATACATAAAGCTCCAAGCCCTTTCCCTTACACCCTATGCCTGCGGTAATGTATGCCCCGACGAAAACGACTCAGACTATATGAACCATCTTAATACCATATTTACCAATCTAGGTGAAAATCAGTATTACTATGAAAAGTGTTGCAATATCCTTTATTGGAAACCCTCACCCTCGGTTGAAAAGAAAATATATGTCGCCAGAGGAATAGGTATGAATCTCCCCGACGGTGCGGGTATAAGTATAAGTGGAGTTATATTCATAGGCGGAGATACGGGCATAAGTATAGGCGGTAACAAAGCTGAGTACATTGAGATATCGGACAACAAATTCAGGTGGATAAAAGGTGCGGGTATAAAATCTTCTGTTAATACATCAGAACTTGATATACTCAGGAATCATTTCGCAGAAGTAGGCACAGCCATTTCGCTTAAAAGTGATACTTGCAAGAACCTTTCCCGTATAGATATAAAAGACAACAATATTCACTCATCACTCACACTATCCTTTGAAGTTAAGGGTAACATTGAAAACTTATCCTTTGAGGAAAATGTAGTATCTGATAAGGGTATAAAGATAGAAACATGTGAAATTGCAAAGAATATAAATGTTAACTTCAATCACTTCTACAATATAAATGGGGAGCCTTCCCTGTACATTGATACCTCAAATGCTGTTAATCCCGATATGCTCCATATCCAATTTAACCTATTCAGAGACATAAAAGATGCCCTCGTGTTACTCACCTATGATACTGAACACCCTTATATTTACAACAATACCTTTTATAAGATAGATACGGTCCTCAGATGGAAGTCTCCACCCACTCCCAGAAAACCCGCCCTATTCTTTATAAACAATATCCTCTACGAGATAAGCTCCTACTATGTATGCTTGGAAAATACGGATGATTATAGAGGCTCACCTCTTCTTATAAATAACAATATGTATTACACACAATCCTCTGCCCTTGATCCGGGCTACTGTGTGGGAGGGAATGTGTATACAAGCTTCAGACGGTGGAAGGATAATATAAGGTTCTTTACACAGAACAATGCAAACGAAAGCTCATCAATTGAAGGAGAACCTCCAGGATTCGTAAATGAAAGCGGTATCTTTTCGGAAGTTAAAGATTTTAAACTGAAATGTGATGCCTTTGCGGTTGATAAAGGCTG
>WFPJ01000126.1 GCA_015487615.1 Aquificales bacterium
GCTAAGGATATACACTAACTTGATGAAGTCGGTTAAAGGAAGAATTGATGATGCGTACAAAAGACTTTGAGATATGAAAAGCAAGGTGAAGAAACTATAAAAATAATATTACAGTTTCCTCATAAGCATTAGGGTATTTTTCCAGCGGGCTAATTAATGTTTAATGATAAATAAACGCATAGACTTCCTTTGAAAAAGATTTGATGTAAATAGAAGACTTGATAAGATAGAAGAAGACATAAGAGAAATTAGACAGCTTATATACAAATGAAGATGTAAAGATAAGCCCTCCATAGTGTAGTAGAGGAAGATTAAAATTCTGAGGAAGCTTGAAATAGTTTCAAACTTAGCATTCCAGGAAACCTCTTATAGAAGCCCTTTAACCTGCGCTTTATGGGAAAAAAGGTCTCTCCACAGCGTTCATCCTTCCGAAGGTCTCATGCCTCCACTCAAGCCTAAGCTCCCTGCATGCTCCCTTATATCACCACCTCTTATCAGTTGTTATCACCCTCCTCTTGCTGGAACTAAGCACTATCTTGCTTGTTCAAATGTCCCGTCGTCGTGAAAGATAGACAGAGCAGAGCCTGATATTACTGTCCACAGCAAGCCACACGTAATAAAACCTTCTCCTTCCTTTTATATTCGTCTCGTCCGCATACAGCTCCTGCGAGTTTTTGATAACATACTCTACAAGTTCAGAAAGTCTGTAATACCACTGTCTGATTGCCTTTCTTGAACCTCTTAGCCCAGGTGCTTTTATAAATTCCTCTACTTTCCTCAGTTGTATAGGGGGAACTGCTTTGGCTTTCACTCTTGGTGGAACTTTGTTCCTGTGGTATACCTTGCGTATATACTGCTCCAATTTCTCTATTACTCCCATAATCCTTTATTTTCTCTCTTTCTGTCTCACCCCTCCTTCATCCTGACATGCTCTATACAAATCCATAGGAGAACCTTCAAAAAAGTAATATAAAAACTTTTTTTCACTTGATACTATATTAAAAGTATGGAATGGGGGCAGGTTATTACCATAATTTTTGGCGTGGCGGGATTTATGGGTATATTCATGTTCCTAATAAATAAACGCATAGACTCCCTTGAAAAAAGATTTGATGATGTAAACAGAAGACTTGACAAAATAGAAGAAGATATAAGAGAAATTAGACAGCTTATATACAAATCCATAGGAGAACCTTCAAAAAAGTAATGCTAAAACTTCCCTCCCCCTCTTATTAACTTCAAAAATAAAACTGTGCTTGAATCTGGTGAATAGTTTGATCAGGATCTGTTGCAGGATTATCAACTTTAAGTAAATTGTAAGCCCACTTTACCCTGTGGGACTTTATGTAGTGATTTACACCAACAGTTATAATCTTTTTATCATTATTGTTTCTGTAATTAAACTGTTCATATCTAAAAGCAGGTTCAATATTACCTATACCAGTATTAAACATGTAACCGCTCTGAACATACCATCCCTTTTCCTTTTTTCCAAGCTTATAATACTCCATACTTACATATTCACCCAGAACTGTTAAAATACCCGAGCCTAAAAAGAACCTTCCGAATATATCAGCTCCTAAAACTGTTCCCACTTCCCTTACTATTTCATAACCATCAGAAGTGTCATTATTTGTATCAACATCAAAATTACTGTTCCTTGCATAAGAAAAACCTAAAGAAATAATGTTACCTTTATTACTCTCACCTATACCTGTATCATCTTTTTTCTTTTCAACAAATCCAGGTGGTGAAAATTCAACTCTAAAAGCATAAAAATTTCCCAATCTTACATTTGATCTTACCTCCCCTCCTGCTTTTTGTTCTTCTTCTATAAACCCTCCGTCAGATAAGGATGCTGTATATCTTAATATTCCCCCTCCTATCTTACCGTGTAACATAATTTGGTTACCATCATAATCACCAAGCCATTTCTTTGCAGTCTCTGTTGAGTAAGGTCTTTCTATAAGCAACTGCCTTGAAGATGATGTCAGAGATATCCTTGAATAGGGCAACTTTCTCTTGCCGAGAGTTAAGACAAGCATATCATTTAACTTCCAGTCAATATAGGCAAACTTTAATTTAACTTTAAAAGCACTTCTGGATTTCTTCTTTTTCTTGTAGTCATAATCCCTATCCCCCTTATCAGATTGAAAGGTCATGTTAAGCTTAACACTTTTCCCCAGCGGTATAATATTCTACTTCCTTGAAACCTCCAATCTTACTCTTCTAAAATAGAAATCGCTAACATCCTTTAATTTTCCGTCCTCCTTATACAAATTACCAAAATCAAATCTGGGCTGGAGCCTTATCTTCAACTTAAGATGGGGTGAAAAAAACTCATGAGCTGTGCAAAAAACTGGTAAAATAGCGGAAATCATAAACAGCTTTTTCATATCCGAACCTCCTTAAAGTTTGATATCAGCCTAAGGAATTTCCGTTAAGTCACCGTTAAATTTTGATTAAGAATTTGTTAAATCCGCCTTAATACTTTTTTAACAATTAGAGGTTATAAAACTTAAATAGGAGGTGATTACAATGGATAATTGGCTACTTTGTGATTTTCACATCCACACTAACATTAGCGACGGTAGTTTAAAAGTAAGCGAAGTTGTTGACCTTTACGGGCAGTATGGATTTGATGTAATAGCAATTACAGATCATGCTTTTGATTCAGTATTTCTCAAAAAATTAAGGGAAAGAGGTAATAAAGTATCCTGTGTGAGCAGAGAAAATTTCAGAGAATATATGGATATACCTAAAAGGGAACAGGAAAGGGCGTGGAAGGAGTACAAAATGATACTTATACCAGGCTACGAGATCACAAACAATACAGATTACTATCATATAGTTGCCCTTGATGTACAAGAATACATAGATCCTTCTTTTGAGGTGATAAAGATACTGAGAATGATTAAAGAGTGTGGAGGTATAAGTATAGCAGCTCACCCTCTTAAAAAAAATTCAGACAATAAGTATCTTTCAAGACACCTTTACGAAAACATAAACATTTACAAGGATATGTTTGATGCGTGGGAAATAGCAAATCAATTTGATCTTTACAACGAAATAATAGAGAAAAGATGTAGATTCGTTGGCAATTCAGACTTTCATCATATTAAGCATTTCTATTCTTGGAAGACTCTTATTAAGGCAGAAAAAGATCCTGAAGCTATAAAATATGCCATAAGAAGGAATGACAATATTGCTATTACATTCCTAAAACCGCATACGAATAAAAAGGAGATAAAAATATTAGAGGAGGCTTCCGAAAATGCAAAATAATAAGAGGAAAGTTTTATTTATATGTACCCACAATTCTGCACGTTCCCAAATGGCTGAAGGACTTCTTAATCATCTTTATGGAAGTATTTACGAAGCCTATAGTGCAGGCGCCAAACCTTCTGATGTACACCCGCTTGCTGTAAAGGTTATGAAAGAAATAGGTATAGACATATCAAAGAACAAGTCAAAAAGTATCAAAGAATTTGAAGGAATAAAATTTGATCTTGTGGTCACTGTATGCGACAGTGCAAAGGAAGAATGCCCATATTTTCCAGGAGGCAAGGAGTATATCCATAAAAGTTTTCCAGACCCCTCCGCACATAAAGGAAGTGAAGAAGAAAAACTTGAATTTTTCAGAAAGGTAAGGGATGAAATAAAAAAATGGATAGAGGAGACTTTCGGAAAATATTCTTAATTGAAGATGATGAAGATATAGGCTTTGCCGTAAAGGAAGCCCTCAGCAGTAAAGGTTTTGAGGTGTATCATTTTCTAAGGGCAACAGAGTTCTTTAGAGCTGTAGAAAAGGAAAAACCCGACCTTGTAATAATAGACATAATGCTACCGGATTTTGACGGTTTCAGGATAGCCAGGTTTCTGAGAAATAGACCAGATCTTTCCGAAATACCTATCATATTCCTCACAGCAAAAATATCAGAGGAAGATAAACTAAGAGGTTTTGAACTGGGAGCTGACGATTACATAACAAAGCCCTTCTCGGTAAAGGAACTTATTGCAAGGGTGAATGCTGTTTTAAGAAGGGCAAACAGAGAAAAAAATTCAAAGGTATTTAAAGTTGACGGTTTAGAAATTGATATAGAAAAGGTGGAGGTTACAGCGGACGGTAAAGAAGTAAAGCTAACTCCTTCGGAGTTCAAGATACTGAAATTTTTGATTGAAAACTATGGCAAGCCCGTCAGCAGGGATAAACTTATAGAGAAGGTATGGGGTTATGATCATGACGCTTACGACAGAACTGTTGATGTGCACATTAAACACCTCAGAGACAAACTCGGAAAATACAGTAAATATATAAAGACTGTAAGAGGTTTCGGTTACAAATTTGATTTAACATAAACATAAATATGGATTTAAAAATAATCTACGAAAAACTCTTAGATACCTACGGAGAACAAAACTGGTGGCCCGTAGATAAGGATTATCACAAAAAAAACAACAGTGATCCGAGAGAGGAGATAGTAATAGGTGCGGTATTAACGCAGAACACGAACTGGAATAATGTTGAAAAAGCCCTTGAAAATCTTAAGAAGATAAAGGCTCTTAATTTCAAAGCAATTATGGAAATACCTATCAATAGCTTAGAAGAAGCAATAAAGCCTTCTGGTTTTTACAGATTGAAAGCAAAAAGGCTAAAAAATGTTTGTAAACATCTTTATCCAGTAAATATAGTAGAAAGCATAGAAAGGGAAGAGCTTTTAAAAATAAGTGGTGTGGGAAGGGAAACAGCGGATTCCATATTACTGTATGCGGGTAACAGACCTTACTTCGTAATAGATGCATATACAAAAAGACTTATGGAACGGCTTTACAAGATAAAAGGCAATTATGAAGATCTAAGAAAACTCTTTGAAGATAATCTGCCAAAGGATGTTAAACTTTTTCAAGAGTACCACGCACTTATAGTAAAGCATGCAAAAGTACATTGCAGTAAAAAACCTTCCTGTGAAGGTTGTCCCCTTGCAGATGATTGTCAGTATTTTCTTTCTTCAGGTGAATATCTGCTGACATCAACGGGGATATAATCAAGCTTTATCTTGCCATCTTCTCCCCTTGTAGCCAAGGTATGCTTAAGGAAATTCTTATCGTCCCTCTTGGGAAAATCTTCCCTGCTGTGGCCCCCTCTTGATTCTCTTCTGTTAAGGGCGGAAAGGGCTACAACCCTTGAAAGTTCAAGCATATTTCTGAGTTCCAAAGTCTCTATTAGATTAGTATTGAAAATTCTTGACTTGTCCGCTACCCTTATGTAATTCCATCTTTCGTACAACTCCGTCAATTTCTGATATGCCTCCTTCAGGGAACTTTCATCCCTGAAAATGCCCATGTTGTTCCAAGTTATCTCCCCCATCTCCCTTCTAAGATTAGCAACCCTCTCCTTTCCTTCCCTGTTTATTAAGGAGGTAAGAAACTCTTCCGCCTTTTTAATATACACTTCGCCATTTGAAAAATCCTTATAGTAGGATAGATTATCCTTTAAATAATCCGCACATGCCTTTCCGAACACGAGAAGCTCTATTAGAGAATTTCCTCCGAGTCTGTTCGCCCCGTGAACGGATACACATGCACATTCGCCGACAGCAAACAGACCTTTTAAAGGTGTTTCCGAAGTTCTGTAATCAACCACATGAATACCACCCATACAGTAGTGAGCGGTAGGTCTTATGGGGACAGGTTTTTCAACAGGATCCACGCCTTCAAAATCTATTGCTAATTGTCTGACTTGAGGTAGTCTTTCATTTATCTTTTCCTCACCTAGATGTGTAAGATCCAAAAGAACGTAAGCATCTATACCTTCACCAATGCCCCTTCCTTCCCTTATTTCTGTCTCTATTGCACGGGAAACCATATCCCTGGGGGCAAGCTCCATCTTGTCTGGTGCATATCTCTTCATAAATCTCTCACCTTCCGAATTCAATAAATAACCGCCCTCACCCCTGCACGCCTCAGAAAGAAGTATGCCCGTTTTGGCAAGACCTGTCGGGTGGAACTGGATAAATTCCATATCCTTTAAAGGCACACCCACCCTAAAAGCTACAGCCTGTCCGTCTCCCGTATTCCCTACCGCATTTGTACTCCTTGACCAGTAAATACGTGCAAATCCGCCAGTTGCTAAAACAACCACCCTTGCAAGAAGGAGATTTATCTCTCCGCTTCTTATATCAAGGGTAACAACCCCCTTAGCTTCGTCCTTCTCCGTAACTATATCCAGAAGGAAGTGCTCATTAAAGAAGTCAATGTTGTCCTTTGAAAGTGCTTGTTCAAAAAGGGTATGTAATATAACATGACCTGTCTTGTCGGCAGAATATACGGTACGAGGAAATGAAGCACCACCGAAAGGCCTTTGAGCTATTCTTCCGTCCTCAAGCCTTGAAAAGGGTACACCCCACCTGTCAAGTCTATATATTATCTCAGGAGCCTGCTCGCACATAAAGAAAACAGCCTCCTGATCCGCCAAGAAATCCGCTCCCTTTATAGTATCGTAGGCATGCATATCCGGACTGTCCTCAGATCTTACATGACCTAGTGCAGCATTTAAACCCCCCTGCGCCGCGCCAGTATGCGACCTTGTAGGATAAACCTTTGATACTACGGCAACCTTTATAGATCTATTTTCAGCAACCTCAATTGCGGTCATCAAACCTGCACCGCCACCTCCAACCACAACAACATCGTATTTGTATGTACCCATGGGAATAATAGTTTAACATTACAAAACTTTTAATACGCGGAATTAAATTTTTTTATATGAAATCCGAATTAGTTAGAGTGGGGACTGCCTAAATGGATATTCTGACCTTAGTAGGAATTATAGGAGGTCTTGTAGCACTACTTGTAGGAGCAGTACTTAAAGGCGCCAGTATATTATTCTTAATTCAGCCTGCTGCTTTTGTTATAGTTGTACCTACAACCTTATTCGCATCACTTATTACTGTCCCTCTGTCAAAATTTTCTATGGTCATAACAGGATTAAAGATGGCTTTATCAGGAGGTAAAGATGTTTTAGGAGAAACAAAGGCTCAACTTCTTGATCTTGCCAACCTCGTAAGAAAAGAAGGCATATTGGCTCTTGAATCAAAAATAGATGAGATAGACGATCCTTTCCTCAAAAGGGCTATAGAACTTCTGGTTCTTGGCGTAGAACCCGACGTCTTTGAAGAAACCCTTGAAACGGACATTGCCAAGAAGGAAGAGGAATTTGAAATAGCGGTTGAATATTGGAAAAATTCCGCAGAAAGTGCACCAACCTTCGGACTTGTAGGAGCGGTTTTTGGATTAATGAAAGCACTTAAAAGCCTTGATAATGCGGAAGAATTAGCCTATGGTATTTCTTCTGCCTTCGTTGCCACGGTTTATGGCATAACCTTTTCTTATCTAATATTCGGACCTATCAGCAAAAAGATAAAGATTAAATCAAAGGAAGAAATAATGAAAATGCAAATGGTTGTTGACGCCTGCAAAATGATGATAAAGGGAGAAAATCCCAAAGTAATTGAAGAGAAGCTCAACAGTTATGTTGAGGTATAAAGATGGCTAAAAAGAAACACAAATGTCCTGAAGAGGTTTCAGAGAAATGGGCGATACCTTACGCTGACTTTCTAACTTTACTCCTTTGTCTCTTTATAGCACTTTATGCAATGTCAGCAAATAAAAGTGAATCCGCAGCATCAGAGTATGCCCAAGCCTTTTCTAAAGCCTTTGGAATGAAAATAATAGCTGTTGAGGAAGCTTTACCTAAGCAAATATTACCAGAACCTATAATTCCTAAAGTTAAACTGACAGAAAAAGGGAAGGCCATAAGAAAAAAACTCGCAGAACTTGAACACATGTTAAAACAGTACGGTCTTGAAGGATCCATACAGATAGTTTACGAGACAATAGGAATAAGGCTTATACTTAAAGATAAAGTACTTTTTGACAGTGGAAGTGCGGAAATAAAACCGGAATACAAGCCAATACTGGATAAGATTGCGGAAATACTGAAAGAAATTAATAACCCAGTTGAAGTTGAAGGTCATACGGATAGTATACCCATCAATACAAGTAGATTTCCTTCAAATTGGGAGTTGTCAACAGCAAGGGCGAGCAGTGTTGTAAGATACTTCATAAGCAAAGGTCTTGATCCTTCAAGATTCAAAGCGGTGGGTTATGCGGATACAAGGCCTGTTGCTCCTAACACAACCCCCGAGGGCAGGGAGAAGAACAGAAGGATAGAGATAGTAATTCTTAATGTTAAAGGTGCGGAACTTACAAAGATAAGAGAACATCAGAGATCTAAGTAAGTTTACTCTTAAGGTATTTAAATATCTGCTCCGCTATAGGTAAAAAGGAGTTATTCAACTCTTTTAACTTTTCATACATAAACTCCTTATCAACCTCCCACTTTTCCCCAAGTGTATTCCTGAATTTATACATTTCCCTTATCTTATCTTCATAAGACTTATCCACAATTCCTTCTTCAACCAATTTTATTAGACAATCATCACCAAACTTTTTGATTCCAAACTTTGGTGCAAGATGACTACAGATATCAAAAAGGGAATCGTACGCAACTATATAAAAATACCTTGTTCTGTCGTAGTACATGGGTTTACTGACAAACTCCTCTTTTCCTTGACTTAATGCAAAGTCTATCTTCTTAACCGAATCCTTTATATAAAAGTACTTTTGTTTTAGAAGATCGTAATCTATTAAAAGGGGATTATTAGTAACCTTTTTTACATGCTCAACAATAGCTCCTGCCATATTCTTAAACAAAATAAGCCTTTCCTTGATAAAAGAGTAAAAAAAAGATGAATCTATATCTTCCCTAAGATCCCTGTGGGAGAAATAGAAATCCGATAACTCTTTATAAGAATCCGGATTCTCCATATTAAGTTCCATCGCTAACTTGTAAAGGCACTCTTTCCCACTTACTCTCGTCAAACCCATAACTTGAGTTACATGTCTACATACCCTCATCAGTGTTTCAAAAGCAAGGTTGAAATCCGCCCTTGCTTTGTCTATTATTAACTTATTGGATATGAATTCATCCAAAGGCACAGACATAAGCTTGTTAAGTTCAATATATACCTTTTCAAGATCCTTAAGCGTATTAACTATGAGAGATATGTTGAATCTCTTCTTAGGTCTTGAATCCATAAGATAGAATGCTATTATATTAATCGGATCTATGAAAAATTTGTAAATGATGTACGACATGGTATTGCCTTTAAAAAGATCTATGCTATCTTAGTAAGACAGAGAGGTGTATTGAGATGTTTGAGAAGTTTACGGAAAGGGCAAGACAAATTATACTTCAGGCAAGGGAAGAGGCCCTTGAGCTAGGGCATAGTCATCTTGGAAGTGAACATATTCTGCTTGCACTTATAAGAGAAGAGGATGTCCCTTCCCTTGTCCTTTCAAAGTTAGGTCTTACACCTGAAAAAGTAAGAAAAGCTATAATGGGGCAAATAACGAGGGGGAACCATCAAGGTGAGATACTTTTTGCTCCTGATGCAAAAAGAATACTTGAGTTTGCTGTAGAAGAAGCAAGAATACTGCACCATCAGTTCGTCGGTTCTGAACACCTTCTTATAGGTGTGGTCAGAGAAAAGACGGGAATAGGTGGAAGGATACTAAGGGGCTTCGGTCTTGACGAATATTCTGTAAGAAGGGAAGTACTTCATATACTCGGTGAACTACCACCTCAAGAGAGCGTCAAACATGCACCCACCCCAAATCTTGACAGATTCTCAAGGGATCTTACTCAAATGGCAAGGGAAGGCAAACTTGATCCTGTAATAGGAAGAGAAAGAGAAATAGAAAGAGTTATACAGATACTTGTAAGAAGAAGGAAAAACAATCCGGTGCTCCTCGGAGATCCCGGTGTCGGTAAAACTGCCATAGTTGAAGGGCTTGCTCAAAAGATTGCAAATAAAGAAGTGCCAGAGCCCCTTATTAACAAGAGGGTTGTAGCCCTTGACCTCGCAGCCCTTGTTGCAGGGACAAAATACAGGGGTCAGTTTGAGGAAAGGCTGAAAAACATACTTAAGGAGCTTGAAAAGGCTCCTAATGTGATACTATTCATAGATGAGATCCACACACTTGTAGGTGCAGGATCCGCTGAAGGTTCCATAGATGCTTCCAACATGTTAAAACCAGCCCTTGCAAGGGGTGAAATTCAGGTTATAGGTGCGACAACCCTTGATGAGTACAGAAAGTATATTGAGAAGGATGGCGCCCTTGAAAGAAGATTCCAGCCTGTTATGGTAGATCCGCCTTCCGAAGAAGACACTATACAAATACTTTACGGTCTTAAGAAGAAGTTTGAAGATTTCCATGGTGTTGAATACACACCAGAAGCCATAGAAAAAGCGGTAAACCTGTCAGTCAAATACATAACTGATAGGAACCTGCCGGACAAAGCTATTGACGTACTTGATGAAGCGGGGGCATTGGTAAAGCTTAAGTCAATAAATCTTCCACCCGAATTAAAGGAACTTGAGGAAAAGATTAAGGAGCTTGAAAGACAAAAGAATGAAGCCGCACAGGTACATGACTTTGAAAGGGCGGGTAGACTAAAAGATGAAGAACTTAGGTTAAGGGCAAAGTTTGAAAACCTTAAGGAAAAATGGAAAAAAGAAATTGAATCCAACAGACCAAAGGTGACTGAAGAAGACATAGCGGAAGTTGTTGCAAGGTGGACTGGTATACCTGTTAAGAGGGTACATGAAAGCGATATGGAGAAATTGTTACATATTGAGGAAGAACTTAAAAAACGCGTTATAGGACAGGATCAAGCCATAGAAGCAATTGCCAAAGCCATAAGAAGATCAAGGGTGGGTCTCAAAGGAAGACACAGACCCATAGGTGTATTCATGTTCCTCGGTCCCACCGGTGTAGGTAAAACAGAAACTGCAAAAGCACTCGCAGAATATATCTTTGGAACAGAAGATGCCCTCATAAGGTTTGATATGTCAGAGTATATGGAAAAGCACACGGTTTCAAGGCTTATAGGTGCACCTCCGGGCTATGTAGGTTATGAAGAAGGTGGACAGCTTACGGAAAAGGTAAGGAGAAGACCCTACTCCGTACTCCTGTTTGATGAAATTGAAAAGGCACACCCGGATGTGTTCAATATATTCCTGCAAATATTTGACGACGGAAGACTTACGGATGCAATGGGTAGAACCGTTGACTTCTCCAATACAATAATAATCCTTACCTCAAACCTCGGTGCTAAGATGATAGTGCAAGGCGGAACCATAGGCTTTGAAAAGAAATTCGGTATGATAGAGTTTGATCAGATGAAGAAAAATATAATGGATCAGGTTAAAAGGGTATTCAGTCCCGAGTTCCTTAACAGGCTTGATGACATTATAGTTTACAGACCTCTTGAGAAGAAAGATATTGAGAAGATACTTGAACTACAGCTTAAAGAAATTAATGAAAGCCTCAAAGAATGGGGTGTTAAGGTTAAACTTCACAAAAGCTTCATTGACTGGATAATAGAAAAAGAGTACAAACCAGAGTACGGTGCAAGAAGCCTCAAGAGAGCATTACAACATCATGTTGAAGATACACTTGCAGAAGAACTCTTGAGAGGCAAGCTAAAAGATGTGTCTACGGTTGAGATAAGAGTAAGGGCAGGTAAGCCCTATCTTAAACCTGTAGTTAAGAAAACAAAACTTGAAGCACTTCTACAGGAAAGCTAAGACCTCCCTCTGTTATAATAGCTTTCTAAATGACACAGCTCCTGCCCCTCTTCTGTTTTATTTTTCTAACAATATCCTGGTCTCATACTGTTGAAAAAATAATAATAGAAGGTAATAAATATGTTGAAGATAACTTAATCAAATCCCTTTTAAATCTAAGGGAAGGAAGTACATACTCGGAGGATATAGTAAGGGAAGATATAAGAAGGCTTTATAAAACTGGGTTCTTTAAGAAGATAGAGGTTTATAAAGAAGAAGAGAACGGGAAAGTAAAGATAATATACAGGGTGGAAGATCTGCCAGTAATATACAAGATTGAGTTTGAGGGTAACGAGGAAATAGATACAGATGAGCTTATTGAAAAGCTCGGTATAGAAACTGAAGTGGGAAAAATGGATATAGAAGAGATGTATCAGGGAACAACGGGAAGTCCAGCGATAGAGGAAAAAATAGAGATAATGAAAAGATTTAAACTTGGTAGAATTCTTAGCCCATCTGAAATAGAAACTCTTAGAAGGAAAATAATAGAAATCTATCGTAAGGAAGGGTTTTATAATGTAAAGGTTGATTATAAGATAATTCCCAAAAAAGGAGCTTCAAAGCTCGTTTTCGTAATAGAAGAAAAACAAGCCCTTTATGTGAGAAAGGTAAGATTTGTGGGTAACAAGAGTTTCAGTAGGTTTAAACTCGGCGGTCTTATGGAAACCAAGTCAAGGAACATATTCTTACTCAGATGGAAACCACCCTTTAACAGGGATACACTTGAAGAAGATATAAAGAAACTAAAGGAGTTTTATAAATCTGAAGGCTTTCTTGAAGTTAAAATTTCTTATGAGCTAAAAAAAGTGGGAGAAAGGTATGACATAACCATTTATATAGAGGAAGGTCCACGATATAAACTTAAGGAATTAAAAATTGAAGGCAACAACCTTTTTACCTACAAGGAACTCGTATCTAATTATCTAAGGAAAAATAAAGGGGGATATTATAGAAGAGAAGTTATAGAAAAAATTAAAAACAACATAAGAAACAAATACATGAACCTTGGTTTCCTTAACCTAAGGATAAAGGAGCTTGAAAGCACGGATAAGGTTAAAAAAGAGGTTTCCCTTACCCTTTCAATAAATGAGGGAGAACCCATTTATGTGGGAAAGGTTGATATAAAAGGCAACTATGAGACAAGGGATTATGTAATAAGAAGGGAATTGAGATTCAGGGAAGGGGGACTTTTAAGGATGCAAGATATTATAAGATCAAGGACTAGGATATTTAATCTAGGTTATTATGAAGATGTTCAAATAACACCTATTCCTTCATCAAGGAATGTATGGGATCTCAGAGTAAAGGTAAGGGAAAGATTGACAGGTCAAATTTCCGCAGGTGTAGGATACAGCGAAGTAACGGGACTATCCGGTTTCGGATCAATAAGTAAAGGTAACTTCCTTGGAACAGGAGACATTATAAGCCTTTCCATATCCTACGGTACATATGTTAAGAACAACTCTTTCTCCTACACACGCAAGTGGTTCCTTAGGCAACCGATGGATCTTAAGTTTTCCCTATATGACAGAGGATTAATATACAGGACATACACTGTTTACAGGCAAGGTTTTGATTTTATACTTTATAGGGAATTTTGGGAGTACTGGAAGTGGTCAGGAGGTATAAGTGTACAAAGGATAGAATATACTGACATTGAAGATACCGCACCTTCAATAATAAAGGCACAGGAAGGTGCAAGGAATTCAAGAAGAGTTCTCTTTTCAATTATAAGGGATACAAGGGATAACTACCTTTTCCCTTCCTCAGGATCCTATACAGATATTTCCTATACCGTCGCACTGCCCATAGCCAATGGTCAGGAAAGATTTCATAAGGTTACACTCTCCCATTCAAAGTATTTTAAGGATGAAATTTTTGATACGGAGACAATATTATCAATTAAAGGAACAGTAGGTTTTGTTAATGCTTACGATAATACTCAAGTGCCCCTTGATGAAAGATTTTTCTTAGGGGGGGACTTTACAATAAGAGGATACTACTACGGGTATGCGGGTCCCCTTGATTCCGCTGGTAATCCTATAGGAGCTGAAAAGGAGTTTTATTTAAATATAGAACTTAACTATCCGATCTACAAGAATATGCTTTATGTCGCACTATTTCACGATACAGGATTCGGCGTTGATGATTGGAAGGATGTAAATCCGGGAGTGTGGAGGGGAGGTTATGGTATAGGCCTGAGGTTAGTAACACCAATAGCGCCTTTAAGACTTGATTGGGCATTTAAAACAGTACCAACCATAGGAGACAGTGCTCCGTCAAGAATACACTTCGTACTGGGGGCATTTTACTGATGATTAAAAGGGCATTAACAATAGCAGGGGCGGACAGTGGAGGCGGTGCAGGTATTGAAGCTGATATAAAGACATTTACCGTTCTTAAAGTCTATGGTATGACAGCAATAACAGCGGTTACAGCACAAAACACAGTGGGAATAATGGGCGTAATGGAAGTATCTCCGGAAATAGTTTATCTTCAAATAAAAGCAGTATGCGAAGACATAGGTGTTGATGCGGTAAAAACGGGAATGCTCCCCAATTCGGAAATCGTTCTTGTGGTTTCGGAAGCCCTTAGGGAGTTTAATATAAAGAATATAGTCGTTGATCCCATAATAATGTCATCATCCGGCTATCCACTCATAAAGGAAGATGCCATAGGCATGCTAATAAATGAGATATTCCCCATCGCTCTGATTGTAACCCCGAACATTCCAGAAGCGGAAAGGCTTACAGGAATGACAATCAGATCAATAAAGGACATGGAAAGGGCAGCTAAGGAGATAAAGGAAGCGGGGTCACGCTATGTTTTAATAAAGGGAGGACACCTCGGAAACGGTAATGTAACAGATGTACTTTATGACGGAAAAGAATTTTATTACTTTAAAGGCAGATTTTTTAAAGATAAAAATGTCCATGGGACAGGATGTACTTTATCCGCAGCAATAACTGCCTACATAGCCCTCGGCTATGACATAGCTGAAGCGGTTGAAAAAGCAAGAAAATATATTGAGGGAGCTATAGAGCATAGTCTCCAAGTGGGGAAGGGAAACCCTTCCCC
>WFPJ01000127.1 GCA_015487615.1 Aquificales bacterium
CATTTTCCATAAAGCACCTAACCCTTCCTTTGCCGTCCGCTTCTGCATAATATCTCTTTTCTCCCGTTTTTATCTCAAGGGAAATCTTCTGCTCCGTCGCATGCTTAACAAGGGATGTAAGAAGTAGTGTTCCCATAACCACCTTGCCTAACTTATCTCTATCCTCACCCTCTGGATTAAAAAGCCTTACCACCGTTTCAAGTGTTCTGTTTGCCTTAACCACATACAACCTTATAGGTTCATCTTTGGGTACAGAAACCACAATATAATCCCTATCCTCAAAATACTTCCTGAGATCTTCCTTAACCTTGGAATTAAGCTCTTTTATAATCATGGCTGAATAAATAAATTTAAATATAACTGCGATGTGTTGCAAAATGTGGGTTGATTGTATTAAGGGTTATGTAATTATACGGACCGGCTTATAAGCTTACAACTGTGCCAGGTTCCTACCACACCATCCCCAGAAGCCACATGGGAAGCCTGTTTCTTACGGGAAGTTCCAAATCATCGCTTATAACGAAGTCAGCGGATTTAGTATCTTTCTTCTTACCGCCTACTTCTATCTTCTTGCCATCTACAAGGTAGTCGTAGTCTTCTTCCTTAGGACTTGCATAGACTTCATACCTTTCAGAAAGTGTAAACACTACTAAGGCTTCTCTTGCAGTTCCAAGGTTACCGTTAAAGCAGTAATAAACAGAAGGGTCATTTATCAGCATTTTAGCTCCCTTTGAGTAAACGCTTTTATCCCCCTTTCTTCTCACAATCCTCAACAGCTCAACCCCTTCCATTATGCTAAGAAGTTGATAAAGCTTTTCCTTACCTATGTGCCATTCACTGCAGAGCTTAGATATGTTTACTGTAGGGATAGGAGAGCTTATAATGTGTCCTATCACTGCATTCATAAGCCTAAGATGGTTACCTTGGATTGAAGGAAGGTAGAAGGGAATGTCGTAGAATATCGTTTTCTCAATTATACCTTGAATCCTACTGCAGTATTCCCCTTCGAAGAATATGGGCCTTGTCCCCGAGCTTATATATTCCCTGAAAAGTCTCAAGATATTTATCTTTCTTACTAACTTCAGATTTTCCTCTTTAACATTGAATATGTCAACCGGTTCAGGCAGGATTCCTATTTTCAGATGCAGGAATTCTCTGAAGGACATAAGGGGGATTCTTATCTGGACAAATCTTCGGGATAGGTCGGCTACGCCTTTCTTTATCAGGAGACTGCTGCTTCCACTTGCCCATATGTATCTATCGGGATAATCATCGTAAAGAGCCTTCAAGTGCAGGCTCCAGTCCTTAGCGAGGTGAACTTCATCTATTATTATACCCTCATATCCCCTTTTGAAAACCTCTCTGACAACTTCATATAGGGGATAAGCTAACACCAAAGGATTATCGGCGGAGAGGTAAAGAAAGGGTTTATCCTTAGATCTGTGAAGCAGAAAGGTTGTCTTTCCTGCTCCTCTCTGGCCATAAACAAGGGCTGTTCTAACCTTATCAATTTCAACACTATCATAGAAAGGTCTTATTCTTTCGGGCAAAGAGAGTTTGAGTCTCTGATGAGTTTCTTCTACCAAGGTGATAACTTCTTCCAGATTCATAGTTCTATAATAGAACTATTTTTGCCACTTTTCAACTGTCTGGTTCTTTAAAAGAACTATTAATATCAATTTTCGTTTTGTATGAGAACTTTCCTTTTATAAAACGAATGCGATAACTTTTTATAATTCTACCCCACTCCCACTACAACGGGGAATGGGACTCCCGTACCGCTTATTATACCGACGCCTGTGGGAAGGGAAGGAAGGATGTTTATTATATCCTTCCCAGTATATTCTACATAGGTGGAGATGGTATCAAGGTCAGAGCTGTTCATTGTTCTGAACATTGCCTGGGTGTTCATTTGAGAGAGAACATACTTGCTTACCTGTGCAGGTCTCTGGGTTATTGTAATTAATCCGAGGTTAAACTTCCTTCCCTCCGACGCTATTTTCTTTGCCATACTGAGGGCGAGGTTGTCCCTGCCGGAGGATACATCTCCGTATCCCCTTTCGGGAGCAAAGTTATGGGCTTCTTCCAAAACTACGATTCTGTTTTTTAATGTCCTTTTATTTTCATTGAAAAGTTCCTGCATTGTTAAACCCGCTATGTTTACCCTTGTTTGGGGGTCCGTTATATTTTTAAAATTGAAAATAATTACTTTCTTGTCCGATTTTAAGCCCTTTTCAATCTTATCAATTGTTGCGGGTTGACTTGAAAGGGTATATTCTCCCCAAATGTTTTTAAGGTATTCCCTAAGCTCATTAATCTCTATTCCCGAATTCCCTGTAGATAAACTTGAGACAACGGACAAAAGGTTTTCAGAAGAAAAGCCGGTTAATTTAAGGGATGGCTTAACTACCTTTGAGATTTTAGAGTTGTTTTCCCTTGCATGATTAGAATTCCCGCTTACAAGAGTTCCGAATCCTGCATCTTTTATAAGTCCTATTACTTCATCCGCATATACGGGTAGAATGGTGTCTTCAAAAATTATATGTTCAATAATACTATCACCGTCCAAGAAACCAACAAGATCGTTGTAATACTCCCCGTGGGGATCAAATACAAATACCTGAACATCTTCCCCTGCCTGCACAAGCCTGCCTAAGAAAAGCTTTGCAAAGTAGCTTTTCCCGGAACCGGTTGTTCCTATTATTAACATATGTTTATTAATGACCTCTTTACCGTCTATAAAGACATCAATGTCCGAATCCTCAAGTGTTCCGACTTTGACGGGAAGGATCATACCCTTTCCCGAGGATGTTTTCTTCATAAGTGTGTCAAGTGTATCCTTTGAAACCTTATATACACCTTCACCTACATCAAAGGGTTTTTTAACCATATCAAGCCTTCCTTCTTTTATAATGCCCACAACTTCCGCTGTGCCTATCTTCATTCTGTTTCCGTTCCCGCTTATATAGGCATAAACTGCAGATTTTTTCCACTCTTTATCTCTGTCATCAGAGAATATCTTTTTAAAATCCTCAAGGGGTGCAAAAACAGAAGATTCATAGGAAGTAAAGGGATTTGCAAAAAATCCCGTATCATAGGCATATATGCTTGTTACCCTTGCGAGAACTTTTCCCTCATTTAATCTTATCTCAACGTAAGATTGCTCGCTTACATCCTCGTCAATAAGTATAAATTCAAAAGAGTGCGATTTTACGGGATTTAGGGTAAAACCGAGCAGGTCCTTTCCGAATTCATGGGAATGTTCTTCTTTTATACTTTCAAAGTAGCTTATAAGTTTTTCTATTTCTTCTTCTCCGTCGGAGCTGTCATAAAATACGCCTGCTTCTATGTTTCCCTTAGAGATATCCGATAAGCCCGCTTCTGTAAAGTTTGCGGAACCTACCACAGCCTTTTTATTGTCAACAATTATAAATTTTGCATGCAGTCTGTTGCAGAGATATACTTTACCGCCCGCTTCCTGAATTTTCCTGAACACCCTGTCATCTGTGATGATCAAATCCTGAAACTCGGAGGCTCTTAATATGATCTCTACGGGTATGTTTTTCTCTTTCGCAATATCAAGGATATCTTCAAAGTACTTACCTTTTATCCATGCGGATGCTATTTTCATGCTTTCTTGAGCGGATCGGACTATTTCTGTAATCTGGTTGAATATGCTGTCACTTGTGAGGAGTTTCATCCCTTTACCCCTCTTTTTGGTCGTTTATTCTAAATATTTTAACTGTTGGAGGGGTTATTGAACGTGTATGTGTAAAAATAAAAACAAAATCCATATCATTTTAAAAAGGAAAATACCAATTTATAGTTTTGATCCATGGCGGTTGAGGGGTTTGTTAAAGCTCTTGAGGAGGGCGTGTATGTTGGGAACGATATTTTAAAGATTTATCATAGAAGTAAAGGTAGATTTGTTGAGGAGGAAAATGTTTGTGTGAAGTGGGGAGGAGAACATATTTTTTGTGCCAAGGTGTTTAAGGGTAGGGGGGCTTATTATAAACCGTGGGTTGAGATTTTTAAAGTTGACAGAAGGTTTTACGGTTCACCCGTTGAATTATTTATTTATAAGCTTATATATGAGAACATACCGCAGGGAGGCAGGATATTTATTGAATACTGGGAAGATAGAGAGACCCTAAATTTTTTGGCAAAAGGAGGAGATCCTGAGGAAAGCAGGATGGGGAAGGTTTTAATGGAGG
>WFPJ01000128.1 GCA_015487615.1 Aquificales bacterium
AATGAACACACAGCAGCCCTTGATAGCGGTCCCGTGAGTGCCCTTGATAAGGCTCTTAAAAAGGCCCTTGTTGAATTCTATCCCAACCTCAAGGAAGTTAAGCTCCTTGACTATAAGGTAAGGATAGTCAACGAATCTGCGGGTACATCTGCGAGGGTAAGGGTACTAATTGAGTGTACAGATGGAAGGAAGAAATGGAGTACCATAGGTGTTTCTGACAATATCATTGAGGCTTCTTGGATAGCACTAACAGATAGCTTGATATACAAGCTTATGAAGGACGAAGAGGAAATAACTTCCTCAGCCTAATCTTATCCACAATTTCATATATTACGGGAATGACATAAAGGCTTAGTGGCAAGGCGGACATTATTCCTCCTATAACAGCTATAGCCATGGGCTTCCTCAATTCGCTTCCTTCAAATAAACCCAAGGCTACAGGAAGAAGGGCAAATACTATGGTTATGGTCGTCATAAGTATGGGTCTTAACCTCTCCTTCCTCGCCTGCATTATGGCATCCCTCATCTCCATACCTTCTTTCCTAAGTTGAATAATCCTTTCTATAAACAAAACAGCATCCCTTGCCACTATACCCATGAGTAGTATTATTCCAAAATAAGAAGGTACACTTAGAGATGTGTCAGTGATCAATAACAGACCGAAAACGCCAGAAATGGCAAGGGGTAATGTTAACATAACCGTGAAAGGGTGAAGGAAGCTTTCAAACAAAGAAGCAAGGATCATATACATACCTACAAGTGCAATAACAAGGGCTTGAGCAAGACCCTTAAAAGCTTCCCTGAACTCCTTTGCCATACCCGCTACTTCATAGGTGTAACCCTCAGGTAGTACCTTATTCAGCAGATCTTCAATCTCCGCTGTTGCCTCCCCCTGACTTTTTCCGTAAAGATTTGCAAACAAGCTGAAAGAATATTGTCTGTCATATCTGTTAATAACATTGTACCCGGGCTTTAATTCATAGGTTATAAGGGAAGACAAGGGAACCATATCCCCCCTTTGTGTTCTGACATATACCTTTTTCAGATTTTCAAAGTTATTAAGAAAATCCTCATCAGCCTTTATATACACATCGTAACTTTCCGATCCAACCTCATAGGTACCTATCTTCATCTTTCCGAAGAGGGCATTCAGGGTGAAAGCTATATCCTCAACTGTAACACCTATCTCTCCCGCCTTAGCCCTATTTATATATATCCTTACCTCTGGTTTGTTTATCTTCAGATTTGTATCCACATCTACATACCCACCCATTTTTTTTAGTTTTTCCGTTACCACATTTGCAATCTCTTCCAACTTTTCAAGGGAAGGACCCTTTATAACATACTGGATATCAACCATTCTTCCCGCTCCACCACCCACTATAGCAGGTACTTCAACCGTTGCTCTAAAATCTTTAATCTCCCTTATCTTTTCCCTTACCATCTGCATCACTTCCTTCTGATGAGGCCTCTTCCTCCTATCTATGAGGGTAACAAAAGCCATACCTCCGTTAACATCAGCCCTGCCGAAAATCCCTTCACCGAAGGCTATGGAGTACTGCTTGATATAAGGATTACTTCCGAGGATCTCCTCAAGCTTTCTTACTTTACTGTCTGTAAAGTCAAGAGAAGAACCGGAAGGTGTTTCAAATCTTATAACAAATCTTCCCTCATCCGTCATAGGATGAAATTCCTTTTTTGTAGCCTTTAACATAAAATAACCACCTACTATACTGAGGATAGATAGGGCTATAACCACCGTTTTATGATTTAACGCCCATCTCAAGCTCACATCAAAGGCATCTTCAAAACGCCTATAAACCTTCATAAAAGGATTTTCTTTTTCAGACCTTTTGACAAGTCTTGCAGAAAGCATCGGCGTAAAGGATATAGCGACAATAAAGGAGATAGCTATGGCTGTTATAAGGGTTACTCCGAAAGCATTAAAGAATTTTCCTATAACACCCTTAAGGAATATTATGGGTAGGAATATTACTACTATAGAAGCGGTAGAGGCAAGAAGGGCAAAAACTACTATCCTTGTACCCCTTTCCGCAGCTTCCTTACCCTCCAATCCCTCCTCAGTCCTTCTGTATATGCTTTCAAGGACAACTATTGCATCATCAATAACTATACCTACAGCTACGGCAAGGGCAATAAGGGTTATCATGTTAAGGGAATATCCAAGATTTCCTATAACAAACATGGTTCCAAGTATAGAAACGGGTATGGCCATTAAAGGTATGATAGACATCCTAATATTCCCGAGGAAGAGGAATACCGCAAGGGATGTAAGCAGACTTCCCAGCACTATTTCTATAAGGGCATCTTCAACGCTCCTTTTTATGAAAATAGAAGAATCATAATTAACATCTATACGCATACCTTCTGGTAATTTCCGATTAAGCTCCTCTATCTTTTCCTTAATAAGATTTGCGGTCCTTACAGTGTTTGACTTAACCTGCTTATAAACAACAAGAACAATAGATCTCTCACCTTTAAATCTTGTAACACTTCTCCTTTCATCATAAGTAAATTCCGCCCTGCCTATATCCTTTATCTTTACACCATTCCTTATAACAAACTCATTAACCTCTTCGGGTGATCTTGCTTTACCGTAAACCCTCAGTATATATTCTCTGTTCTCGCTGTATATCCTGCCCGAGGGCATTTCAATATGATTAGCCTTAAAGGCGTTAACCACATCCTTAACAGTAAGACCCCTTGAATAAAGCCTTTCAGGGTCAATCCTTATCCATAAAACCTTATCCCTGTATCCCCCAAGGTGTACCTCTCCAACTCCCTTTATCTTTTCAAATTCCTTTTTTATAACATGTTCAGCATAATATGCCATTGTTTCATAGTCCTTGCTTCCGTGGAGGATTGCAACAAGAATTGGTGAAAGGGAGGTATTTACCTTACTAACGGAAGGAAGTTCAGCACCGGGGGGCAATTTTCCCGTTGCCCTCCTTACCGCATCCCTCACCTCCTGAACACCTTTATCAATATCTTTATCAAGATTGAACATAACTATTATCCTTGACATACCTGTAAAACTCTGAGAAATTATTGAGTCCACACCGCTTATAGTTGCAAGCTCCTCCTCAATAACTCTTGTAACGTTGGCATCAACGACATAAGGGTTTGCACCCGGAAAGGGTGTTCCAACAGCCACCATGGGGAAGTCCACATCGGGGAATCTATCTATAGGAATCCTGAAATAGGAAGCTACACCGAGGATTATAAAAGCAATCATAAACATCCACGTGGTAATTGGTCTGTGGATAAAAAATCTGTACATGATGCTCAATATTATAATGTATGACTGGTCAGTCAGTGTGTTATAATCATTCCATGTTCAAATTTATCTTCCACTTAATGATATTATTGCCTTTAATCTACTCATGCTCTCAACAAAAGGAAAAAAATCAAGCAAAATCATCGGTAGAAGAAGCTATAAATATTAAAGTAATTGAATTAAAGGAAGAGGAAATTGAAATACTATATGAAGCAAATACAACTCTGGAAGCGGATAAGGATGTTATACTTCTGCCCAAATTGGGAGGCACTGTTATTAAGGTGTTTGTTAAGGAGGGGGAAAGGGTAAAAAAGGGAGATACGCTCATAAAGATAGATGATGAAGAAATAAAAGCTTCTATCAATAAGGCAAAATCAGAGCTTGAGGTTGTAAAAGCCAATTACGAAAATACGAAAGAAATGTATGAAAGGAGAAAAGATCTTAAGAAGGAAGATATTGTAAGTGAAGAAGAATTATCAAAGCTTGAATCTTCACTAAGGGCTTATAAAGCCCAAATTGATAGCATAAAAGCAAATATAGAACTTTTGAAATTAAGACTGTCATATACCGAAATAAAAGCTCCCTTCAGCGGTGAGGTCGTAGAAATATTCGTAGACGAAGGAGAAAATGTATCACCCCAACATAAACTGTTGAGACTGATCAGCACAGATAAACTGTACGGAGTTTTCAGAATCCCTCAGAGATATATAACCAAGATATCAAAAGGTGAGGAAATACCTATTGAGATAGAAGGTGTGGGTGAAGTAAAAGGTAAAATCGTTTACATTTCGCCCGTTGCGGACAGTGATAAGATGATAAAGGTTAAAGCGGAAATTACAAAGGACAAAAAATACGTAAAGCCGGGTATGTTTGGCATAGCTAAGATATCCATCGGAAAAGAAAAGGTTTTTAGAGTGCCGGAACATGCGGTTCAGTTTTCTGGAAATACAAGTTATATATGGATATACGATGGTCAATCCGTAAGAAGAAAGGTAGTAACCATAGTAACCAAAAAGGATAATAATCTTCTAGTAAAAGGAAATATAAAAGAAGGTGATCTGGTGGTTACGGACAACAGCAGTAAGTTGAAAGAAGGAGTAAAGGTGAAGATTAAATGAGATTGTTATATATCATCCTTTCTATTATTAGCTTTTCATGGGGTATAACATTGGAGGAGGCGGTCAAAATTTCTCTTAAAAATAATATTGAGGTTATTTCCTCCGAGCTTGATCTAAAAAAGCTTGAACAGGAAATAAGGGAAGCAAAATCGGGTATCTATCCTGTGATTAGCTTATCAGCTTCATATTTAAAATGGGATCCAGATTTTATATCCGCATTTATTCCAGAAGAACAGAAGGAATACGGCATATCAGTCCAACAAGCAATTTTTAACAAGGTAGTGTTTGAAGCAATAAAAATAGCAAAGAAGGGTGTTGAACTTCAAGAGGAAATAATAAAGGATATAAAAGCGGAAGTGGCAAATCAGACAAGGAAGATGTACTACGGACTACTTTACAAAAAGGAGGTTATAAAGCTTAAAAAGGAAACACTTAAATACTGGAAGGAGAGAGAAAAACAGGTAAAGCTTCTTTATAAGAAAGGCATAGTCTCGGAGGTTGATATGTTGAGGACAACCTCCCAGAGGAAGGTGGCAGAGTATGAGTATAAAAAGGCTTTAAATGATTTTGAAAACGCAAAGAAGGAATTTTCCGCCTTTATAGGAAAGGATATAGAAGAAGTGGAAGGCGAACTTGTAAAGGAACTAAAGCCCGAATATGATAAAGACAATTTCATTAAAAATAACACTACCTATAGGGTTGCTTTAAAAACTCTTGAGATTTATAAGGATCAGAAAAATGCCTATGCGAGTAATTATTATCCTAAACTTTTTGCCTTTTTTAACTATCAGGGAAGGAACTATATGGATTTTGAAAATTTCAGACTTGTTGAAAAATTTAAATCAGGATACAGCTACGGGGTAAAACTTGATTGGGTTTTATTTGATGGCTTAAATACGAAGGCAAAGGTAGCTAAAAGCGAAATAGAAGCCATAAAGCAGATGGAAAAGATAAAGGATCTAAAGAAAAAACTTAAGGTTAAAGTTGAAAATATTGAAAGGGATCTTAAAGTCATTGAGGCAGAAATAGAAGCTTGGAAATCCCAACTGGAAACATCTAAAAAAATACTTAATTCTGTTGAAAAGAAGTATGAAACAGGTATAAGCACATACATTGATATACTTGAGGCAAGAAAAACTTATGAGGAAATCAAAGTAAGATATATTAATGCTATACTTAACTATAACCTGAAGATAAGCGATCTTAAAAGGCTTGTTAATGAAGAATATTTTTGAGTTAAAAGATTTCAGTGCTTTTCAATAAAGTCTAATATCACCCCCACACCTCAAAAACGTTATAAAGATTTTGTTGGCTATATAATTTATAACTGAGCTATGTCCTTTCACTCAAAAACAATAGAAGAAACCCTAAGGGAGCTAAATTCAAGCAAGAAGGGAATATCCCAAAAGGAAGCAAAAGATAGGCTAAGGATCTACGGACCCAATACCATAAAGACTGAGGAAGAAAGCAACCTTATTCTGTTTCTAAAGCAATTCCACAATCCTCTAATATATATACTCCTTGTTGCTGCACTTGTATCCCTTATCCTAAAAAATATGCTTGATTTTTACCTAATAATAGGAATAGTCCTTATAAACGGATCTCTCGGGTTTGTACAAGAACTTAAAGCAAAAACTTCACTTAAATCCCTGAGAAAAATAACAGATCTTAAAACAACGGTAATAAGGGAAGGCAGAGAAATAACTATCCCAATGTCGGAGGTAGTGCCAGGAGATATAGTAAAGGTAAGAGAAGGGGATGTTGTCCCTGCGGACATAAGGCTTATAACGGATAGGGATATACTTATTGATGAGTCCATCCTTACTGGTGAATCCATCCCTGTGGAGAAGGACAGCAGTGTTGTGCTTGATGAAAACACTCCCCTCTATGAAAGAAAAAATATCCTTTTTAAAGGTACGGTGGTTGTAAGGGGAGAGGGTATAGGGGTTGTATTCGCGACGGGGAAAAATACAGAAATGGGGAAGATCGTAGAAAAAACACAAGTAAAATCAGTTCCGAGCCCTTTTACGAAAGCTATAACAAGTTTTTCAAGAAAATGGATGGTAATTTTGATAATTTCCCTGAGTATATTACTCATAATAGGGATACTTCAAAAAAGGGAAATTTCCCAGCTGTTTTTACTGGTTATATCAGAACTTGTATCCGCTGTACCGGAAGGTTTACCATTGGTAATTACTCTTGTACTCGTAGTGGGAGCTTTAAGACTTGCCAAAAGGAAGGTTCTTGTCAGACATCTGCCTGCTGTGGAAACCTTAGGAAGTGCAACCTATATAGCAACGGATAAAACGGGAACAATAACTGAAGGTAAGCTTAAACTTTTTAAAACTTACGGAATAGTTGAAGAGCAATTTTTTAATAAACTAATTTATCTGTCATCCCATCCTTCATATAAAGATCCTGTGGAACTCGCAATAGTAGAGTGGGCTAAAGGAAAAGGCTTCGATACAAATACCTTAACACCGGTAAAGATCTTCCCCTTTGATATAAGAAAAAGATACACCGCATCCCTTTATAAAGAGGGCGAAAGATACTTACTTGTTATGAAAGGAGCATTTGAGGTCCTTTCCCTAATGGATAATGATGCCCAAAGGAAGGAAAAACTAAATGAAGTTCATGATAACCTCGCAGAAGAAGGACTCAGGGTGCTTGCAATTGGATACGCATATACTGAAAGTGAACCAGAAGATCCTGGTGAAGTACATATAAATCTTGCAGGACTCGTAGCTTTCAGAGATCCTCCGAAGAGGGAAGCAAAGGAAGCTGTAGAATGGTGCAAAAAGATGGGCATAAGGATTATTATGATCACGGGCGACAATCTAAAAACTGCAAAAGCCATAGGAAGGGAAGTAGGTATATACTCTGAAGGCGACATTGCTATTACCGGTACCAAGTTAAAGGAGTACGATGATGAAGAATTATATACTATCCTTAAAAGAACAAGTATTGTTGCAAGGGCTCTTCCAGAGGATAAGTACAGAATAGTAAAGGTACTCCAGAGCAAAGGAGAGATAGTAGCGGTCACGGGCGATGGTATAAACGATGTACCAGCCCTTAAGGTAGCGGATCTGGGTGTAGCCATGGGTAACGGTGCGGAAGCTGCAAAAGATGTGGCAAAGATGATAATAACAGACAATAACCTTTCCGTTATAACAGAAGCGGTAAAGTACGGAAAAATAATAGGAATAAATACAAAGAAGGTAATTTACTATCTGCTGTCAAGCAGTTTCGGAGAGATAACACTCCTTACCTTAGCCTTCCTGTTGAGGCTTCCCTTTCCCCTACTTCCCACCCAGATACTCTGGATAAATTTGATAACGGACGGTGTACAAGATAAGGCATTTCCCTTCACAAAGGAAGATCCTCAGGATATACCCTTAAAGCCGGGCAAAATAAATTTTTTTGATGGGCTACAGATATTTAATATATTAACAACTGCTATATTTATGGGCTTGATAAACCTGGCTCTGTTTATATACTGCTTAGAAAGGTTCACCTATGAACATGCTGTTACCGTTACCTTTACATCAATGGTTGTCAACCAGTGGATAAACGGTATACATTCTATAAGAAATGTACCCTTTTTTATTAGTCCGGTCAAAACCTTCATGATGAATCCGTATCTTTTTTTAGGATTGTCCGTAGGGTTTATACTTCAATTGATTGTAACCTATCTTTTTCCATCCCTTTTGCATCTGACTCCTTTAGCATTTACGGATTGGCTCCTCGTATTTTACTCATCCCTTTTCCTGTTCCTCTTTATAGAACTTAGGAAATGGATACTCAGATACTTTGTTATCAAAAATAGAATAATGTAACCGGCAAAGTAAGAACTTCCCGCAGAACATCCGAAGAGATTTACTGCCCCCGTACCTCTTACTATTACTAAATGCTCCTTCTCCTCAGTGTCATAAATGCCTTTCCAGTATACAAGGAAATTTGCTCTCAAATTGCCTTCTCTGGAGGGTACAAATCCCAATGTGAAATAACAAGATTCCCCTTTCTTAAGTGTTTTTCCGGAACACATATCTTCCACAACACCAAATTCACCTGCATCCTCTCCAGCCCATGCGAATCTTAGAACTACCAACGGATCATCTCCCACATTTTTTACTAAAAGATCCCTTTCTGTGTAAATGTTGACTTTTCTTTTACCGAAATCAAGAATTTCAATAGTATCCAGTTTTGCTGGCAAGTATAAGGAATCACTGCTACCACCCGTAGCATAACCGAGTATCTGCACCTTTATGGAATCACCATTATCAAGATATATAACAAGCAAGGCTTTCCTGTCCCCTTCCTCACCCACGGGCGTAAAGGAAACAGTAATGTTACATGAGTCCTGAGGATTAAGCACTGAGCATGTGCTTAACGCATCAAACTCACCTATATTTGTACCTTCAACCCTGACATCCGTTATAACTACTGCAACCTGTTGACTAGCATTGGTAACCTTAACTACAATCTGCTTGCTTGTATTTAGAGGTACCACCCCGAAATCAATAATATTAGGATCAACAACTATAATTGGCGGGGGTAGTGCATTTCCGGAAAGATTAACATTAACAATACCATTCACAGGGTCGTTTGAAGATATCTCAATAAAAGCAGATTTGTTTTTACCAACGGACTGAGGGTTAAACCTTACATCAATCAAACATTGCATACCATAGGAAAGCGCATTGTTGGTACATGTATCATTTGTTATTTCAAAATCCGCTTTATCATTACCTTTCAGGGTAACACTTGATATCATCAGAGGAGCTTCTCCCATGTTTTTAACCGTAATAGTCGTATGCTTAGGATAGCCTATGCTTGTATCTCCAAAATCATAAAGTGCGGGATCAACAAAGATGGTGGGGTCGGGATAAATACCTTCGCCTGTAAGGGTTACAACAACAGAAGGATTTAAAGGATCGTTGGAATTTATAGTAATACTGCCAGACAAAGTGCCGAGAGTGGTAGGTGAGAAAGCAACATCAATATAACATACATCTCCCGCGTTAAGATTGGCACCCGTGCATATATCGGTTATAACTACGAAATCATTCCCAGATAGGGTAACAGAAGATATACTTAAAACCTTTGACCCTAAGTTACTAACTGTTATTCTGGAAGGCTGGGTCCTTGTCCCCACTCCTTTAACACCGAAGTCTACTGATGTAGGATCTACATAAATAACAGGGGCATCGGATAGTATAGCATTTCCGGTTATGCTCACATATAGGTAACCGTTAACAGGATCATTTGATCTTATTAACAGTTGCATACTTATGGAACCAGGCTGAGTAGGAGCAAAGGTAAGATCATAAGTACAGCTTTGATTAGGGGCCAAAACAAAAGGTGTATTTGCAGGGCAAGGATTAGTCTGCCCGGGTGCTATGCTTACAGGTTGGCTGATGTTACCTACATAAGTTATTTCAAGATCCGCAGAACCCGTATTTGATATAGTTATGGTCCTAACAACAGAGGTATTCACCATAACATTGCCGAAATCTATAGAAGTCGGATTAACATTTATTACAGGTGGAGGCACACCAGTACCCGTTAAAGAAACACTTACAGTAGGAGTGTCGGGATCATTTGAAGTTATATCAAGACTGGCATTCTTCTGTCCTACGGATTGGGGTTTAAATAACAAGTCTACGATACAAGAACCACGTGGAGGAATGGAAGCACCTATACAAGTTGTATAGTTGACTCTAAATTCCGCGGATCCGGAAATAGAAACATCGCTTATGGTCAAGTCAACAAGACCATTGTTCTGAACAACCACTGAAGAGAAAACTTTATTCGCGCCCACAAATACATTACCGAAATCATAACTCATAGGTGTTACACTGATATCAGGCTCATTGGGAGCACCTATCCCCGTAACTTGTACATCGGTGGGTGATGAAGGATCATTGGAATATATTGTGATGGTTGCGCTGTAATTTTGGAGGGATGTAGGAGAGAAGGAAATTACAAAATCACAAGAGGAGTTGGGAGCCAAGGTTATTCCGGAACAGTTGTTGGATGTTATAGAAAAAACATTGTCTCCTACTATCTGAATAGAATTTATAACAAGATCAAGATTTCCTCCATTTCTCACGTTAACTATCTGTGAAGCGGAAGAACCTACACCTACTGGACCGAAATCAATCGGATTAGGATACACTTGTAGCTTAGGACCTTTACCCACACCTTTAACGAAAATCTGTCTACTTGAATTAACGGGATCATTTGATTGCACGGTTAATATGGCCTCAAATATACCATCCGCCTGAGGAGTAAAAATTATATTGAAAGAACAATAGGAGGAAGGTGGAATGGTGACAGGTAATTGATTACAGGGGTTAGAACCTCCGCCCAAATCAATGGAAAAGTTGGTTTTATCATCCAATGTTAAAGAGTTTACTATTAGATCGGATCCACCAAAATTATATATCCTTACCTCCTTTGGAGGTGAAGAATTTCCTACATTGTAAATTCCAAAATCCCATACGCATAAGCTTTCCGATATACGTGGATCCGTGCCCCTTGATAGATCCTTTGTAAGTTTCACTAAAAATACATCATTTACACCAGGATCATATACAGTATAAGGATACTCAGGAAATGTGTAAGAAGATCTTATAGAACCCTGAGTTGCAGGGAAATTAGGAGAATCTGTTTTTCCTGCAACATATATATCATCGTTATATATCATTATTGATGTTGCAAAATCATTCCTGCATCCACCCAAGTATGTGGTAGCAAGTATCTGAGAAAGATCCGAAGATATTGAAGCAATAAATGCATCATAAAGAGTGTCTTCTACATTAACCTTTGCATACTGAAAAGAAGAGGGAAAAGTTTGAAGATCGAATGAATCGGAATAACCAACTATGTATATATTTCCAGCACTATCAAAATCTATGTCCATAACGTTGTCTTGTCCTCGTCCCCCTATAAATATACTAGCTATCTCATTAAGGCTTGTATCATATGTCTTTACAAATATGTCATGCTTACATACAACCTGGTCTGTACTCACATCATAGTAACAGGAAGTCGGAGTACCCTGAGTTATACCAGCAACAACCAAGTTTCCGGAGCTGTCAATCTTTATAACATTAGCTGATTCCTTTTCCTGGCCTGTTAAACGGGATGATATGGATGAGATTGAAGGATCAAATTTTGCTATAAATCCGCACCATCCAGAGCTTGTAGCCGTTGTGCCAGGGAAATTACAGGAATTAGGTGCACCCGTTGAACCAACCACATAAATATTACCCGCTGTATCAACTGCTATATCATTAACCTGGCTCGCTTCAGGACCGCCTACATAAGTTGCACCTACAACCTCTGAAAGATTACTGTTGAATTTTACTAAAAATCCATCACTGCATGTCGTCCCTCCCGCATTACACACACCATCGTATGCACTTATAGGCATAAAAAGATCTGGGGAAGAAGTTCTTCCTACAACATAGATGTTTCCTGCACTGTCAACAGTCAATGAAAGAGGTTCATCCTCCCCAGACCCACCGTAATAGGTGGCAGAAATCAAAGACTGCAAATCGGAAGATAGCTTTGCAATATATACATCGGAAAGACTGCTTTTACTCTGTTGAAAAGCATTATTAGAAACAGGTGCATCAGAAGAACTTGATTGAATGCTTACCACCACATTACCAGAAGGATCCACAACTACCCCCTTGCCTATATCCATACCCGAACCGCCAACAAAGGCAACTGCTAAAACACTACTAAAGGTTGGATCAACCTTTATTACAAAGGCATCACCACCAGCTGTTTCGGGGGGTGGACTAACAGAATCAGTAGGGAAATCCCACGATTTTGTGAATCCGACCACATATATATTGCCGCTTCCATCAACAGCTATTGATCTTCTTCCGCCCGGTTCATCGTGGGATACACCTCCCAGAAAGGTACCCGCTACCATAGGGTCTATAATAAGGTCATATTCCTTTGAATAATTACCAACCTTAAACGCGTAATAACCTTCCCCCACTTCATAATAAACATCCACATATACCTTTCTACCGTCTATTATTTGAAAACCTTTTGGTCTTGAAAAATACAACAAACCCTCTCCCTTCTTAACAAAAAGCCCTCCGTCTTTACTCAAACCTACTTTTACTCCTCCTTCCATAAAGAATCTTATCTTCTTAGGATCAACACCTTTCTTGAAAACATACAACTTTTCAATACCTTTGCTGTTTGCCTTGAATATTACATCAACACCTTTATAAACATCAGAGAGTATTAACTCCTTATATGATTTCAATCCTATTTTAAATGTAGAAGGTTTACCCTTGAAAATGCTTACCTTTGCCTTAGCTTCATTCAGAAGCTTTATAGCGGATGGTTTACCCAACACCTCCCAGAAATCAATATTCCCCACTCTGTAAATTACCTTTCCGTCTTCCCTAATGATTACACCATAGCCCTCACCAACACTTATATATGTCCCCCTATCATAATGTATAAAAGGTATTATGATATTACCGTTTATTTGAGTACCAGAGGCCAATCCATAAATAAAAGCAATAAAAATAAAAAGTATTTTTAATACCATATCTAAATTTAATTTATCCGAGCGGATTAACCAATTCAATAAAAGCTATTAAGTACCGATATAAGGGTAATGATGATAAAGGAAGTGCTTATATTCGGCTTGGGAAGAATGGGTTCCGGAATAGGAAGAAGATTGCTTAAAAATGGTTTCACTGTATTCGGCTACGATAAGGACGAAGCTATAAAAGAGAAAGCTAAAAAGGACGGAATTAAAATACTTAACAACATACAAGAAATTGAAAACATATTCACCCAGGAAAGAAAGGTGATATGGCTTATGGTACCAGCAACAGTGGTTGATAGTGTCATTGATGAGATAGAAAGTTTCCTTAAAGAAGGGGATATTGTAATAGACGGAGGTAATTCTTACTTTAGGGACTCTATGGTCAGATATAAAAGGCTTAAAAGCAGGGGAGTCGGATTTCTTGATATAGGAGTAAGCGGAGGTGTATGGGGAGAAAAGGAAGGATACTGTATGATGATAGGAGGCGATAGGGAGGATTTTGAATATATTGAACCCATACTCAAAGCCCTGGCACCCAAGGGAACAGGATACGGTTATCTTGGAAAATCGGGAGCGGGCCATTTCGTAAAAATGGTCCACAACGGGATAGAATACGCCATGATGGAAGCAATAGCGGAAGGTTTTGAGCTTATGAAAGAGAGTGAATTTGACCTTGATTTAAAGGAAGTGGCAAGGATCTACAACAACGGAAGTGTTATAAGATCATGGCTCATGGAACTTGTTGAAAAAGCCTTTGAAGACTTCGGGAATCTTGATGAAATAAAAGGATATGTTGAAGATACGGGCGAAGGAAGGTGGACGGTAATTGAAGCCATAAACAGTGCAGTTCCTGTCCCTAATATTGCGGATTCATTATTTATGAGATTCAGATCAAGACAGAAAGATTCCTTCAGGGATAAACTTCTTGCAGCATTAAGGTTTGAATTTGGGGGACATGCGGTAAAGAAAGATGAAGAATAAAGGTTACGCTTTTTTCATATTTGGCGGTAGCGGAGATCTTGCACGAAAGAAGATATATCCGGTCCTCAGAAAACTATACAAAGAAGGAAAATTATCAAACCTCAGAGGTATTTATGCCCTTGCAAGAGACGAGAACGGCTTGCCAGATATTGTTAAAGATTGGGAAGAGGATTTCTGCAAACTCTTTAAATTCATACCCTTTGATGTAACATCCAACCAAAGCTATGCGGATATAGGTAAAGAGATAGAAAAACTTAAAGGGGTAGAACTCATATTTTACTTAGCCCTGCCCCCCACCCTATTTGAAACAACAATAAGGCATCTCGGCTCTCTACTCAGAAAGTTCAGCAATCCCCGAAAGATAGTAATAGAAAAGCCCTTTGGCTTTAACTTTCTATCCGCAGACAGGCTTAACAATACGCTTCATAAATACTTCATAGAGGATGAAATATACAGAATAGATCACTTTCTTGGAAAAGGCGCGGTACAGAGTATTTTCTCTTTCAGATTTTCCAACAGTATCTTTGAAGGTATATGGAACAAGAACTTTGTTGATCATGTACAAATATCCGCCCTTGAAGATATAGGTGTTGAAGGAAGGGCGGGCTACTACGACAGAATAGGAGCATTGAGAGATATGGTACAAAATCATCTACTACAAATCTTATCCTTCCTTGCAATGGAACCACCCTGCTGTCTTGAACCAGAAAGGATAAGGGATGAGAAGATAAAACTTCTCCTTTCTATAAGGGAGATAAGGAAAAAGGATGTAAAGAATATTGCTGTAAGGGGAAGATATAAGGGTTATCTACAAGAAGAGGGTGTTGACCCAAATTCAAAAACGGAAACCTTCACAGCCCTTAAGCTCTACATTGACAACCTTCGCTGGCAGGGTGTACCTTTCTATTTGAGAACAGGTAAAAAACTGAATAGAAAATTAACGGAGATAGTTATAGTATTTAAAGAAATCCCGGGCGGATTCGCCAAATTGCTTGATTGTTTCCCACAACCCAATGTAATAGCCTTCCAGATAGCTCCAAAGAATGTCATAACGTTAAAGATACAGCTAAGACCTCCAGCTCAGAGGTTTATCTCATGCCCAGTTGAAAGCAGGCTTGATTTTGATATGGAGGAGTATTATCACGAGAAGATACCCGAAGCCTACGAAATGCTTATAAAAGATATCCTTGAAGGAGACCACAGTCTTTTTATAAGGGCGGATGAAACCCTTCAGGCGTGGAAGATAGTTGAACCTATCCTTGAAGCATGGGAAGAAGATGATTATATACCGGAATACGAACCCGGTTCCTGGGGTCCGAAAGAGGCTATGGAACTCATTGAAAAGGATGGCAGGAGGTGGCTCATTGTATAAATTTATAAAGGGAGAAAACTTTGAAGATATAAGCAGAAAAGTAGCAGAATACATAATAAACAAATCTCAAGAGCACATAAACATAAAAGGATCCTTCAATATAGCCCTTGCGGGCGGAACAACACCCGTTGAGACTTACAGAATACTCGGTGCGTCGGAAATGGAGTGGGATAAGATCAATTTCTTTTTAACGGATGAAAGATATGTACCCCTTGATGATGAAAGAAGCAATTACAAGATGATAAGAGGTTTTTTGGGTGAAAAGGCTAACATCTTTCCCTTTGACACATATAAAGAGATAAGGGAAACCTGCAGACTTTATACAGAAGTCCTTAAAAAACATGCACCCCTTGACTTTATCCTACTCGGAGCAGGGACAGACGGTCATACAGCCTCCCTGTTTCCCAACTCGGTATGGTACGATGATGATGGTTACACATGCTGGACAGTTGACCCTACTGGTCTTAAAAGGGTCTCCCTTTCTTTAAAATTCATAAACTCTTCCAAGGAAGTTGCCTTGTTTCTCACAGGAGAGAAAAAAAGAAACATACTTCAAAAGATCCTTAAAGGGGAAGATATACCAGCAGCAAAAGTAAGGTCTGCAAATGGGGAGACAATAATATTCACCGATATAGATATATAAAGACTTCCAATTTTTAATGTTAATAAAATCAGTAGCCTAAAAAGGTTTATCTTTATTATATAGTGCGTATTCAGGAAGGCTGGATAGCCTTAGCATTTGTTGCCATATTGGGAGCCATAATTATACCCCTTCCCGCATTTCTTCTTGATATACTTCTCGCTTTGAGTATAACCTTTTCTGTTTCCTTACTTATGCTTACCTTTTTTGTAAAAACTCCCCTTGAGCTTTCATCCTTCCCGAGCTTACTACTCCTTGGAACCTTATTAAGACTGTCCCTTAACATCGCAGCGGCAAGGAGAATTTTACTTTACGGTGATCAAGGAACGGATGCGGCAGGTCATATAATAGAAAGCTTCGGGGAATTTGTTGTGGGAGGGGATGTACTTGTCGGATTAATAGTATTCTTCATCTTTATAGTCATAAACTTTATAGTTATAACAAGGGGAGCGGAAAGGATTTCGGAGGTAGCAGCACGTTTTACCCTTGATGCCATGCCCGGTAAACAGATGAGCATTGACGCTGATCTCAATGCGGGAATAATAACGGAAGCGGAGGCAAAGAGAAGAAGGGAACAGCTTGAAAGGGAAGCATCCTTTTACGGATCCATGGACGGAGCAAGCAAATTTATAAGAGGGGACGCTATAGCAGCACTACTCATACTCTTCCTCAGTCTCATTGGAGGACTTATAGTAGGCATAATCTTCAAGGGTATGGATATAGTAGACGCCCTCAGAACATATACCCTGCTGACAGTAGGTGAAGGTCTTGCATCACAGATACCCGCCCTAATTCTCTATACATCCGCGGGTGTTGTTATGACAAAAACCTCTTCAAAGGAAGAACTCGGAAATGTTATAGTCCAAGAATTTTCCAAAGAACCGAAAGCAATAATATTAGCTTCGGGATTGCTCGTATTTATAGGTCTTATACCCGGCTTTCCCAAAATACCCTTCTTTTTCATGGCAGGATTACTCGGAGGTGTATATTATATGCTCGTCAGAAGCCTGAAAGAAAAACAGGTAGAGGAACTTGAAAAGGCCATTCAAGAACAGAAAAAGGTTGAGGAGGAAAAGGAAGAAGAGATAGTCCCCCAACCCGATCCCATAACCATGGAGGTGGGGTACGGATTAATACCTTACATTGATGAGTCCCAAGGCGGAGATATACCTTCAAGGATAAGAACCATAAGAAAGCAGATAGCAAACGAATACGGATTAATAATACCCCTCGTACACATAAGGGACAATCTTAAACTTTCCCCATATCAGTACAGGATTCTCATAAAAGGTATAGAGGTTGATTCTTATGAAATAATGCCCAACCATCTCCTTGCGGTTGATCTCGGTAATGTAAGGGGAAAGATAGAAGGTAAAGAAACCCATGAACCCGCCTTCAAAATGAAGGCTTATTGGATAACGGAGGATCAAAAGGATGAAGCCCAAAGTCTCGGCTACATGGTTGTTGATATAAGCACCCTTATAATAACTCACATATCCGAGGTGATAAAGAGGAATCTCCATGAGATCCTCGGAAGAAACGAGGTTGTTGAACTTATAGAAGCCCTTTCCAAAAAATACCCGAAAGTTGTTCAGGAAATAGTTCCAGAACAGGTACCAATTTCAGTCATACACAGGGTGTTGCAAAATCTTCTGAGGGAAGGTATTCCCATCAATGACCTTATGACCATACTGGAAACCCTTGCGGATTACATTGAACAAACAAAGGATCCCGAAGTTTTAACAGAATATGTAAGACAGCAACTGTCAAAGAGAATTACCAGCCTGTACATGAAAGACGGTACGGTCTATGCTATAGCCCTCTCACCCAGACTTGAATCAAAGCTACAAGGCCTCATAATGGAAGGTAAGGAAGATGAGTTTCTTGATATATTAATAAACAATGTATATCCAAAAATAAGCAATGAAATAAAGAAATTTATTAACTATCAAACCACTCCACTGCTCGTTACTTCCTCCAATATACGAAGATACGTAAGGAAAACCCTTGAGGCCTACCTTCCTGAGCTTTCGGTTATATCTTATAATGAATTAGAAAGGAAGGTTAACATAAAAATTATAGGAATTATTGATGAAGATTAAGAAGATTGAGGCATCTTCATTGCAGGAGGCGGTAGAAGAGGTAAAAAAGATTTACGGTAAGGATGCAATGATCCTTTCTTCAAAGGTTATAAAGAAAAGCATAATACCTTTTATTCCATTTTTAAGAAAATCTGTCCTTGAAATAACAGTAGGAATACCCGATGAGGAGGATTTTGCAAAGGAACTGCAAAAACAGGAAGGTATATATGATGAGATTAACAAATTGAAGGAAACGGTTAGGGAAGTTATGGATATGGTAAAGACAAAAGAATCAGCAAGTGTAACCATTGAAGAGAATGAGTTTTCCTTAAGGGCTATGAATCTCATAAACAAGCTTATAAATAAAGGAGTTGAAAAAGAAGTTGCCAAAAAGATTGTTGAAGATGCATGTGGTTATGATTACGAGATAGGAAGATTGGATCTTAAAAATGATAGCTTTGAATCCCTTAAAGAAGGTTTAAGCCAAAACATTAACATACTTGAAGATCTGCTTGAAGAAGATGATAACTTTAAGATAATAACCTTTGTGGGGCCCACGGGGGTGGGTAAGACAACGACCCTCGCAAAAATAGCCCACATTCTCAGAAGGAGGGGTAAGAAAATAGGTGTTATAACCCTTGACAGCTTTAGGGTGGGAGCGGTAGAACAACTGAAAGCTTTTCTTAACATAATGGAGCTACCTTTAAGAGTTTCCGATACACCCCAGAAATTCAGGGAACATATAGGGGAACTCTCATCCCTTGATGTAATACTCGTAGATACAGCGGGAAGAAGTCAGTATGACATAATAAGATTGCAAGAACTTCACGCTTTTTTACACAAAGTTCCCGCAATGGATATATATTTAACCATGAATGCGAATCTTCAGGAAAAAGCCATGTATGAAACAATAGAAAAGTTCAGTATGTTTTCCCCTAAAGGGTTCATATTTACAAAGCTGGATGAAACGGTTTATCCGGGAAGCATTATAAATGTATCTTTCAGGACAAAGCTTCCTATCCTGTGTCTTACAACGGGACAGAGGGTACCAGATGACATAATGATGGCAACTTATGAAGGGCTTGCGCAACTTATAATGGGTGAAAACCATGAAGGTTGACCAGCAGATAACCCATCTTAAAGAGGCTTCAAAAGAAGGGAGGGAACCGAAGTACTTAGCCCTTACAAGCGGAAAAGGGGGCGTAGGCAAGACTCTTTTCTCCATAAATATCTCCGATCTTCTTGCAAAACAGGGAAAAAGGGTTCTGATAATAGACGGAGACTTCGGACTTAGCAACATACACCTTATGCTCGGCATAGCTCCCGATAAAAACCTTGTAAATGTTATTAAGGGAGAAATGACCCTTGAAGAGATAGTGATCAAGATAAAGGACAATGTTTCTTTCATATCAAGCGGGAGCGGAGTTAGGGAACTTGCCAACATGCCAGAGAGACAGATACTTAGCCTTATATCAAGAATAAAGGAGATTGCGGAGTCGGATTACGATATAGTCGTATTTGACACCCCGCCTGGCATACACGAGGATACAATTGCAATAGTGAGTGCGGTTGATCTTCCCATAGTAATAACGACACCAGAACCCACAGCAGTTGCAGACGCCTATGCCCTTATAAAGATAGCTAATAAGCAAAACGGAGTAAAAGACTTTTATGTTCTCGTTAACAAGGTATCATCCCGTGAAGAGGGAAGGAAGGTTTATGAAAGTTTAAACATCCTCTGCCATAAATTTACCGAAGCAAAAATACACTTTATGGGATCAATAAGATACAACAAGAATATAATAAGAAATATAGTGAATCAAAAGCCCTTCAATGAGGATATGGTAAAGGAGCTTGAGGTAGCCCTTGGCAACCTGCCCATAAAATACGAGATGCGTCAGGAAGGTTTCTGGAATAAACTAATATCATTACTATTAAGAAGGTAATATGGCAAAGTTTTACAGTATTCCGGAAAAAGAAAGGGAAGAACTCATACTTAAATACATGCCCCTTGTAAAATCCATAGCTTTGCGAATAAAAAGACAACTTCCCCCTTCGGTAGATCTTCAGGATCTTATAGGTTACGGCATAGTGGGACTTATAAACGCTATAGACAGAATGGACAAAACAAAGAATCCCGAAAGTTACATAAAGATAAGGATAAGGGGTGCTATATATGACTATCTAAGAAGTCTTGATTTCGGAAGCAGGAGGGTAAGGGAAAAGGAAAAGAAGATAAAGAAAGCACTTGAAGAACTTTCAAAGGAACTGGGAAGGGAACCCACAGATGAGGAAATTTCCCAAAGACTTGGAGAAAATGTGGAATCCTTCTATCACGACCTTCACAGCATATCTTTCTCTTACATATTAAGCCTTGAAGATATATTCAAGCAAGATGAGGGCAGATCCTACGAAGAAATTGTTAACTCGGATGCACCATCCATAGAAGAGTCAGTTATATCCAAAGAGATGGAAGAGAAAGTAAAAAAAGCGGTTGAAAAACTTGATGAAAAGGAAAAGATGGTATTACAGCTTATCTTTTATGAGGAATTGCCTCTAAAAGATGTTGCCCAAATACTAGGCTGTTCCATATCAAGGGTTTCGCAGATAAAAGCCCGCGCCCTAGAAAAGATGAAAAAATATATAAGGGAAGATTGAACCTTTCCCTTGCACAAGTCCTCAGAGTGATGGATAATAAATCAACATGAAAGAATTTTGGTTTTGGTTTGAAGGCGATGATAACAAGCTGGTAACCACCGCCCTTGAATCGGGCGCTTCCGCCATAGTTACCCCGGATGAGGACAAGGCAGAAAAAGTAAAAAAACTTGGAAGAATAAAGGTTTTAAAGCCGGGAAAGGATGTGGAGTACGTGAGGATAGAAAGTAAAGCGGACGAAGAAAGGGCTGCAAAATACCCCCCGGGTGTAAATGTTATAGTGGAGACAACCGATTGGACAGTAATCCCTCTTGAAAATCTGATAGCGCAGAAAGAGGAAATATACGCGGTGGTAAAAAATGCAGAGGAAGCGGAAACCGCAATACAGATCCTTGAAAAGGGTGTAAAGGGTGTGGTCCTTAAAACGAGGGACATAAATGAAATAAAAAGGGTAGGAAGAGTTATAAACTCCTTTCAAGAGAAACTACCCCTTGTAAAATTCAAAATCACAAAAATATTGCCTCTCGGTTTGAGTGACAGGGTTTGCGTTGATACCACCTCGCTGATGACAAGGGGTGAGGGAATGCTCGTAGGTAACTCATCGGGAGGTATGTTTTTAGTTCATGCGGAAACAGAAGAAAACCCCTATGTTGCCTCAAGACCCTTCAGGGTAAATGCGGGTGCGGTGCACATGTATATAAGGGTACCCGGAGGCAAAACAAAGTATTTGTGCGAACTTAATGCGGGTGATGAGGTCATGATATATAACTATAAGGGTGAAGGAAGGATTGCCTATGTAGGAAGATCAAAGGTTGAGAGGAGGCCCATGCTACTGATAGAAGGGGTGTATGATAAAAAAAGGGTGAGCTGTATATTACAGAATGCGGAAACTATAAGGCTTACAAAACCAGATGGATCCCCTGTGTCGGTTGTAGAGCTAAAGGA
>WFPJ01000129.1 GCA_015487615.1 Aquificales bacterium
GCTATGGGTATTATTATCCATGCGGGTAACACAGCGGATGGATAAGATACAAGAAGTTTTGCTATCACAAAGGCGAATACCGCATTAACGAGGATGGCAAGAGCGAGAATTATGAACATAAACAGTAATCTTGCCCTTTCGTTAACAAGGTATCCTATTATGGTTCCTATTGATTGTCCCTTGTTTCTTATTGAGGTAACCAATGCTCCGAAGTCGTGAACCGCTCCCATAAATACAGCACCGAGCACAACCCACAGGAGGGCTGGCAACCAGCCCCATATAAGGGCTATGGCAGGTCCTACGATAGGTCCCGCGCCCGCTATGGATGTAAAGTGATGACCAAGGAGTATATATTTGTTGGTTGGTACATAATCTACACCGTCCCTATATTCAACCGCGGGGGTTTTATTGTTATCGTCAAGCTTGAATATCCTCTCCGATAAGTATTTTGCATAAACAAAGTAGCCGAAGAGGTACATTAATATGCCGAATATAACGAGTAAAAGGCTTCCCATTTTTAACCCCTTAGAAGAAGGACATCAATAGCTACAACACAAAGATAAATGATACTTATATAGCCGTTTACTGTAAAGAACACTTCTTCTTTTAGGTTTTTCCGTTGATAAATAAAGAGAAAAAGGAGGATAAACATACTTAAGAAATAAAAAGCACCGAGGCGATTGTCAATAACACCTACTGAAAGTAGGGAAATAAAGGTTATTGTATGGCAAAGTCCGGACACATTTACAGCTTTCTTTATACCTATTTTTACGGGCAGGGATTTAAGACCAACTTTTCTATCAAACTCGTAATCCTGTAAAGCATAAAGTATATCAAAACCAGCAACCCAAAAAGCCATACCTACCCCCATTACAGTGGACAACAGGGATATGCGGGCATTCAGTGCCACATCTATGGCAACGGGTATAAGAAAGTAGACAGCTCCCAGGATAAAGTGGGGTAGGTGGGTAAACCTCTTGCCGTAAGGGTAAAGAATGAGGAGAGCTATAACAACGGGTGAAAGAAGAAAGGCGAGCTTGTTAAGAAAGTATGCAGTGATCATAAAAAGAATTGATGAAAGCACTGCTATAAGATAAGCCTCCTTCTTAGATACTTTGCCGGAAACGAGAGGCCATGAGCTTGTTCGCGGGTTTAGTCTATCATAAGGTTCATCTACTATCCTGTTTATAGCCATTCCTGCTGTCCTTGCAAATATGAGGGCAAGTATTATTAGGATTATTTCCCTTAAACCCGGAATACTTTCCGTTAGAAGTATAAGACTTGAAAGTCCAAAAGGCAGGGCGAATACTGTATGTTCAAATCTGACAAGCTCAAGGTATGCCCTTATCCTTTCCATCATATATCAAATATGACTTCTCCTATATATTCCCCGTTTATCTTTTCAACCTTTAATCTGTGATAGGTCGCTGCTTTTATGACAAGCTTTGATTTGTGTCTTTCAGGATCAAATTTGCCTCCTTTAAGCATCACTTTTATTTTATTATCTGACAACTCAAGTACCTTACACTCCTTTGCGATAAAGTTTTCAGTCTCATGTATTATAAGCGCTTCATTTATTATATCCGCGAGGGCGTAAGGTAAAGGCGAAAATACTTCAATTGTATGTTCCCTGTCAGTATCTATGTCTTCCACATCGGTTATTTCATTGAAGGTTGCAATTATGGATTTACATATAAGCTCACTAAGGTTTTTAGCCCTTACACGAATGCCTGCATCCGCAGTGATGTCATCTATCGTTTCATAGAACATGCAATTAATATTATATATATGGAGTTTTACCTAAATAGGCGGATTATAAATGCTATTTTTATATTGATACTGATAGGTGGTTACTTTACTGTTTATCTTAATTACTCTGAAATAAGAAATGCTATAAATAGGGAGTACGCAAGATATAAGGAGATTTCCTTCCTTATAAAGAATTTTGGGAATCAGAGAAGAAGCAGAGTGGATGAGGTTTTTCTTAGTCAATTTTTTAAGAGTGCTGGTGTAGAGGTAAAATCAATCTCCAGCGTTGAAGATATTTTTATAGTTAATATAAAATCAGTTAATATATTTAAACTTACCGATATAATTTATAGATTAGAGAGGGAAGGTCTTGAGATAAAACGGATGCGTGCGGTTGATAATACTGGAGAGGGAGTTTATGATGTGGAGTTAAAAATAAAATAAGCAGAGGAGGATGATGGTTAAGATATTCTTGCTTTTGTTATTTTCATTTGTTTTAACATTGGCTGATATTATAAGAGTTGAGCCAGGGGGAGACGATGACTGTTCTGACGGTCTTTGTAGTTTAAAGGATGCTTTAGGTTTTGCTGAGGGAAGGGATGGTGAATTTATAATCCTTTTGAGACCAGGTATATACAATATTAATGAACCTCTTACGTATATACCTGCGGTATCTGGAAGTCTTATTATCAGGGCGGAGGATCCGACTAATAAGCCTGTACTGAGCGGTGCAGGAAGCACCCACCTGTTATATATATATTTGAGTGGTGAAGATGCAAACTCCATAGTTGAGATAAAGGACATAATATTTGAAGGTGGTATGTCCACAGGCGGAGTTCCCGCTTTTCTGTTTATAAGAACCTTCGGGGGAGATATTAAGGTAACGGGGTGTGAGTTCAGGAATGGCACGGGGGATAAGGGTATTGAGCTTATAAGCGACTCTGGGAATATTGTTTTTAACAACAATTTCTTAAGCGGTGGTACATACTCCTCAAGCTTTTTAAGTGTTAAGAGTGTCAGTGGGGATGTGGAAATTAAAATTAACAAAGTTGATCTCAACAGTATTCCTTCCGCCTCGGATATTATCTATATAGGAGTATCAGGCGGGAATGTATATGTTTCTGATAATGTTGTTTCAAACGGTGGTGGTATCGGAATAAGGGTGGATTCTTTATATGGGTCCTTAATCTTACAAGGTAATAAGGTTAAAGATGGCGGAGGCACGGGATTACATATCAGTAATAAGGACGGAAGTGTAAGGATTGTAAATAATCTTCTATACAGTAATAACGGAAACCTGGGCGGTGGAATATATATGGAAACGGAAACGGGAACACTTATAATTGTTAACAATACAATTTATGGCAACTCAAGTAGTAAGGGGGGAGGAGCTTATATTAAGCTTAAGGGAAGCGGTGCAATACTGAGGATTTATAACAATATATTGTGGAATAATTCCGCTACGAACAGCGGAAACGATCTTTATATAGACGGTGGAGGTTCCGAGATATCTCTGTTTAATAACAACCTCGGAGTGAATGCGGATTTTTCCAATCCTACCTCCGGGGATCTTGTTATAACCGATACTTCAAACTACAACCATACGGGCAATTTGAAGGAAGATCCTTTGTTTACAGATCCGTTGGCTGAAGATTTCTCACTTCAGAGTACATCACCACTTATAGATGCGGGTTTATCTGGTGATCCGGAAATACCGTCGGAGGATATTGAGGGTAATGAAAGAATATCACCAGATATAGGTGCTTATGAATATGTGAATGCTCCTTTCCCTTACATACAACCTGAAACGAGCGAGATTTATTTAGGAACAATTTTCCCAGGAGATTCCATTACCTATAATCTTACGGTTTATAATCTGGGTAGCGGAAATCTTTCTTTCACAAACATATCAGCGGACAATTCATCTTTTTCGGTAAACCATAACTGTAGTAGCCTGTCCAAGGGGCAAGGATGTATGGTGAGTATAACCTTTTCGTCTACAACTTCCGGCAACTATACCGGCAATCTTATTATTGAAAATAGCGATGCGAACAAAAGCCCACTCCTTATCCCGCTAACAGGTATTGTGGACGTGATAGAACCTGATATTTATGTCAGTAATATTTCTGATAACTTAAGTACATTTATTGGTGGAGAGGTTAGGCGTCTTGTTACCGTTGCTAACGTGGGAAAGGACAATCTTAGGATAACGGACTTTAGGATAGAGGGGGACTCCCTCGGAGAGTTTGATATATTGTATGAGAAAGTTTCCGGTAAAATGTGCGGATATCCTCCGGTTATCCTATCTCCTGGTGAAACATGTCAAATATTTATTGTATTCAGGCCAAAGGTTGAAAAGGTTCAGTTCTTTGATTTCGTAATTGAATCAAATGATCCGGATGAAGATCCTTACACGGTGAGGTTTTTAGCGGAAGGTTATACAACCTCATCTGGTCAGGGAAAGATTGAAGTTATACCTGTGATTCACAACTTTGGTAGCGAAAAAATCGGATTTCCTTCCGAACCTGCGATATTTACGGTATCAAACAAGGGATCTTATTATCTTTCTTTGGGACTAATAACATTTGAGCAGGGTATTAATTTTAAGATTATAAGGGATGAATGTTCTGGAAGAATGCTGGATACAGGGGAAACATGTGAAATATGGGTGGTATTTAAACCTTCAAAGGGAGGTGTTTTGGAAGATACACTTTACATACCGTCCAGTGATCCTGATAATCCCATCGTAGGGGTTGATTTGTTGGGGGTGGGGGATGAAAATCCAATTATTTCCTTTAATCCTCCGGAGGTTACCTTTGAAACCAAAGGTTCTTTGAGCGTGGAAATTACCAATAATATATCCTCCGATATTGAAATTGGAGGTATTAGTACGGATGACGTGAAACACTTCGTTATAACAAACAACAACTGCGGGAAATATTTAAAATCAGGAGAAACTTGTAGTGTAGTTGTGGAGTTTAAACCGACCGTTTCTGGATATTATGAGGCAAATATGATCTTAAGTGTAGAATCCCCATATAATACTGATATTAAAATAAAGCTCAGAGGAACTTACAGTATTGAAAAGCCTACTGTAGTTAAAAAGGTTGAAAAGGGATGTAACATCCTTGCTGGTCCCCTAATTATTTTTGTACTTTTAATAGCTGTTGTTATTAGAAGATTCAAGGAAATCCTTTAATTAAACAGTTCCTGTGTTATCCGATTATATAAATCCCATGGAAGAGTATGAAAAAATAATAAACAGTCTCAGAAGGAAGACATACTTTATGTCAAAGATACTTGAATGTATGAAAGAAGGGGTTGTCATTCTCAATAGTGAAGGTTGCATAGAAGGGGTTAATAAAGCCTTTTATGAAATAACTGGGTTGTCTCATGAGAAGCTTATAAGGAATACGCTGAAAAATGTTGATCTTAAATGGGAAGGACTACCAACTTTTGAAGAGGTGTGGGAGATTGTGAACAATCAGGGATTGTGGGTGGGTGAGGTTGTGGGTATTCATCCTAACGGTTATATGTACACATGTGATGCTATCCTCTCCAAGGTTATGGTTGAAGGAGAAACCGTTGGATATATATTTGTTGTTCAGGATATAACCGAAAAGAGGAGCTTGGAATCCAACCTCAGATCTCTTTCCTACTATGATCTGTTGACCGGATTACCGAACAGGGCTTTGCTTTATAACCATCTTACCCAGATACTTTACAATGCAAAGATTAGGAATGAAAAGGTGGCTGTTCTTTTTATTGATATAGATAACTTTAAAATAGTCAACGAATCAATGGGGCATGAAATCGGAGACAGATTATTGAAGCTGTTTGCGGAAAGATTGGCTTCTTCTGTAAATAACGATTCAATGGTAGCCAGATTCGGAAGTGATGAGTTTGTTATGGTTCAGGGTGGATTAAAGGATATTGATTCTATAAAGTTAGTAGCGGAAAGTATAATAGAGAGGATATCCCAACCTTTTTTTATAGAAAACAAGAAGCTTTATATAACGGTAACAATAGGTATAAGCGTATTTCCCATTGACGGTGTTGACCCGGATATCCTTCTTAAAAATGCGGATATGGCTATGCATCATGCAAAAGAGATGGGTAGGAATACATATCAGTTTTATACAAGTGAATTGAATATAAGAGTGAGCGAAAGATTTTATATTGAAGGTAAGCTTAGGGAGGCTATAGGAAAAAATGAACTCTACCTTCACTATCAGCCCCAGTTCAGTTTGGAGGATGATAAGCTTGTGGGCTTTGAGGCATTGCTTAGATGGTACAATCCGGAGAGTGGTCTACTTTTACCCAGTAAATTTATAACGGTTGCGGAGGAATCAGATCTTATAGAAAGTTTGGGTGAATGGGTTATAAGACAGGCATGTTCTCACGGTAAGATCCTTGAAGATATGGGTTACAGACTTAGGATAGCGGTTAACATATCATCAAATCAGCTGTCCTCTCCGGATTTTGATAAAAAGGTTGAGTACATTCTTACAGAGACAGGATTTTCCCCAGATCTTTTGGAGTTTGAGATAACAGAAAGTACATTGATAAAGAATAAAAAGGAAGCTATGAAGGTTCTTAACAAGTTGAAATCAATGGGTATTACCATAGCGGTGGATGATTTCGGTACAAGTTACTCATCCCTTAATTATCTTAAATATTTTCCCGTTGACAAGCTCAAAATAGACAGATCCTTCATAGGTGATATAATTTCCGACCCAAATGATGTTGCCATTACAACTACTATAATAGCCATAGCCCACAGTCTCGGACTCAAAGCGACCGCGGAAGGGGTTGAAACGGAAGAACAGCTTACCTTTTTGAAGCTTTGGCAGTGTGACGAAGCTCAGGGTTACTTTTTCAGTCCTCCTCTTCCCTTTAAGGATGTGGTGGAGAGGTTGAAAAACAATTTGTTACCTGTTAAAGGTGAATAACCGTATCAGCCATAATATAACTCAGCTTTACTATATTTATAATTTCATCCTTAGGAATACTAAATCTCTCGGCAATCTCATCCAATACGGGAACACTTGTATCATACTCATCCGCCACAATCCTTGTACTATTGTTTTCCAATATTTCCGCATAGTGAAGCAGAATACCTAAGGGGGATGTTTTGTCCGTATAAGCGGAGATTATATTTTCTCCTACATTAACCCTCCGTAGGAAGGAGATTTTATCCTCTTCAATAAGTTCATCTATCAGTGAAAACAGTCCTGCTAGGTATGCTTCTGGTGCAAGTTGTAGATATTTCTTTTTAGCAAGACCTTCCATTATCTTTGCTCTTATAAGTGATTTCTTCCATAGTTTTGCATCACCTACGCTCGCATAATCGTTTATGGATATTACGAGTATAAAATTCCTGAGTTGTTTCAAACCGAAGAAGGCTGCAGCCTGTTCAATACTCTTTATCTGAGATTGTATTGAAAAATAAGCGGAATTCACGAATCTGAGGAGTTTTGCGGACATACCTGCATCTGTTTCTATTACCTTTGCGTACTCTTTTATATCTTCCGATGTATTTAGGAGGGTAAGCAGGCGTAGTAAGGTGCTTCTTAGGAATGGAGAGAGCTTTATTTCTTTAAGAAACCTTGGTTCTTCAACCATAGGGCCGGAAACCAAGTCTCCCATTTTAAGAGCGAGTTGCAGGTCTTCCTTATTACCGATGTTTGTAACAAGTATTTTTTTCTTGTCCGCTTTTACTGTACTTACCCTTTCAATGTTGAGTTCTGAAGGTGTAAACTCAACTGTGTCAACAACTTCTCCAAGCTCCGGGTTTGATTCATACATCTGGAATGGTATTATAAAATCCGCCCCCTCTGACTTTAACTTTTTTATGATATCTATAATCTTTGACATTACTGTTGTGCTGCTGGTCACAGAAGGAGGGTAAAGTTTATAGACTACAGAGAAGGGATTAATGAGATCAAATATTTTCATGAGCAGGCTGTCTAAGGGTATCCTTATGAATACTTTTCTTCCATCATCAATTCGTGTTACCCCGTACTCCGCAATACTTTTTATCATTATGAATATGAGTCTGTTGGATGAAGTGCCGTTATGAGGTTTGTCTGTGGAGTGAAGGAAAACTTCTGCCCCTACCCTATTTCCCTGGGTATTAAAAATGGCTTGCTTGCTAAGTTTTACCCGCATATCAAGAAATATAAATCGGTTTTTTAGTTTTTTTATAAAAACTTGTTATAATCTAATTTGTGTCGGGTAAAAGGGCAATACTCGGTCTTGAAGATGGAACTTATTTCATAGGAAGATCTTTCGGAGCGGAGGGAGAAACAGAAGGAGAGTTGATCTTTAATACATCAATGACAGGCTATCAGGAGATTCTTACCGATCCCTCATACAGGGGTCAGATAGTCGTTATGACTTATACCCAGATAGGTAATTACGGCATAAATGATGAGGATTTTGAATCACCATCTATCCATGTTAGAGGTTTCGTAGTAAGGGAAGCCTTCGGTTTTTATAGTAACTGGCGTGCTAAAAAAAGCCTTCATGAATTCCTAAAGGAACACGGTATAGTCGGCATTGAAGGTATAGATACGAGGGCATTGGTAAAGAGGATAAGGGACAAGGGAGTTGTAAGAGGTGTTATATCTACTGAGGAGACGGATCCTTTAAAGGTTATCAACAAAGCTAAGAGTATACCTTCCATATCAGAGCTTGATCTGGTTAGGGAAGTTGTTCCAGAAAGGTATGATATTCCTAGCACTCAGGCAGGTGAAGGACCCCTTATAGGTATAGTTGATTTCGGATATAAGAAAAACATTGAAAGGAAACTTAGAGATTACGGTGCTGATGTTGTGGTAATACCTTATTTTAAAGCTTTTGAATTGATTGAAAAATTGAAACCCGATGCCCTTCTTATGTCAAACGGACCTGGTGATCCTGAGAGGGTAAAGGAGGGAATAGAGATTGTTAATAGATATGCGGGGAAAGTACCCATATTTGGTATTTGCCTGGGCCATCAGATTATAGGTATAGCTTTGGGGTGTAGGACATACAAGCTTAAATTTGGGCATCACGGCGGTAATCATCCTGTGAAAAACCTGCTTACCGGCAGTATAGAAATAACAGCTCAAAATCACAATTATGCTATTGATCCGGACAGTATAGGAAACGATATAGAAATAACCCACATCAATCTTTTAGATGACACAGTTGAAGGTATAAGACATAAAGCATTGCCTATTTATTCGGTGCAGTTTCATCCAGAAAACTCTCCAGGACCCCATGACTCTTATCATATTTTCAAGGAGTTCATGGATATAACTCTTAAATGGAAAAAAGCTTATGTATGATATCTACAATAAACTCTCTTTTTGCTATAAAAGAAACTCTGTTCCCTATGAGTACACCTGTAGATTCACCTATTTCTTCAATGATTGCTAGGTTATTTTCACGCAATGTTCTTCCAGTTTGAACAAGATCAACTATGTAGTCAGAAAGTCCCAAAATGGGTGCAAGTTCAACGGATCCGTTAAGGTGTATGATACTTGCCTTTACATTCTTTTTTTCAAAGAAGGATTTTGTTAAATTGGGATACTTCGTGGCAACCCTTATATAGGGGGATGTTTTGTATTTTTCTCTGTCAGCTTCCTTCCCTGCCACGACTATTGTGCATTTCCCTATTCCGAGATCTCCGAACTCATAAACCCTCGGTTTTTTTTCAAGTAAAACATCCCTCCCAACTATGCCTATATCCGCTACACCTTCTTCAACATATACGGGAACATCAAAGGGTTTAGCAAGTATCATCCTTAAATTACCCTTTTCAATTACAAGCTTTCTGCCTTCTTCTATTCTCTCCCTAAGAATACCTTTACCTATGAGAAGGTTTACAGACTCTTCAAACAGCCTTCCCTTAGGAAGTGCACATGTCAACTTCATTTATCAAATTCCGGTTTTATCCTTATCAGAACTTCATCGGGATTTACGGATTCTCCAACATTTACGAGTATATCCTCAACCTCCCCGTCAACTGGGCTGTGGATTTCATTCTCCATCTTCATTGCTTCCACAATTAACAATACATCTCCCTCTTTCACCTTCTGACCCCTTGATACTTTTATGTTTACCACTTTGCCTGAAATAGGAGATGCTACATCTCCTAGGGTGCGTGGTTTTGGTCTCTTTGGCTTTACTAGGGAACCTTCAGGTAATGTTCCGAAGGGAGCTCCCTTGCTTTCTATTTCCCTTATGGGTTGTAACATTACTTCCTCAAGCTGACCGTCAAGCCTTATAAAGAATGTCCTTCCCTCGGGTGTAGCTTCTCCCCTTCCCGCTATCTGGACATGATATTGTTCCCCGTGAACAGTTATAGTGAACTCAACAGGTGCCTTTTCATTACACTCTTCCGTTATGCTTTCTTCCACTGGAACAGAAGGAACTTCTCCCCTCTCCGCCTTTTCCCTCCATTCAAAGAACTCTTTTGCAACAACTGGAAGTATGGCATAAGTTATAATATCCTCCTCTGTTTTTGCTCCCGCTTCAATAGCCTCTTCTCTTATTTTATCCATGCAGGGTTCAAGGAGATCCGCAGGTCTTTTATCATATATGGTTTCCTCATCCCCTAGGATTTTCCTTATTATCTCTTCCTTTATGGGAGCGGGAGGCTTACCATAAAGCCCCCTTACATAATCCTTTGTCTCCCGTGTTACAACCTTGTATCTTTCACCGTGTATAACATTTAAAAAGGCCTGTGTTCCTACTATCTGACTTGTTGGAGTTACAAGGGGAGGATAGCCCAGATCTTCCCTTACCCTTGTTACTTCTTCAAGTACTTCTTCAAGCTTATCCTCAAGATTCTGTTCTTTCAACTGATTTATGAAGTTTGTTATCATTCCACCAGGTATTTGGTGTATTAAGACATTTACATCTGGATAGGGAGGAAGTACATCGTATTTTTTATATTTACCTCTTATAGATTTCATAAGATCTCCTGCTTCTTTATAAAGTTTTTCATCTATGTCAACTTCATAACCGAATTCTCTAAGGACATAAATCATTGTTTCACCTGGGGGATGTGAAGTCTGACATGATAGAGAATAGAAGCATGTATCTATCATATCCGCTCCCGCTTCAACTCCCTTAAGTTGAGCCATCTCTGCCAAATCCGCCGTAGTTTGGGTATGTAAGTGAACTGGAAGGTTAAACTCAGATTTTAAAGCGGAAACGAGATCATAAGAAACCTTTGGAGACAGGAGACCTGCTTGATCCTTTATTGAGATTATATCAACTCCCAAATCCACCAGTTCTCTTGCAACCTTAACATAATAATCAACCGTATGTACTGGGCTTATGGCATAGGATAAAACACCTTTTACTATTGCTCCCTCCTTTTTGGCTACCTCAATGGATTTTTTCATGTTCCTTACATCATTAAGGGCATCAAATATTCTGAAGACTTCTATTCCGTTTTCAATAGCCTTTTTAACAAAAGCCTCAACCACATCATCCGGATAATGTTTGTAGCCTACTATATTTTGGCCCCTAAGGAGCATTTCCAATTTTGTATTTTTAACCGCATCCTTAAATCTTCTGAGTCTCTGCCACGGATCTTCCTTAAGATATCTGAGACAAACATCAAAAGTGGCTCCTCCCCACACCTCAAGGGACCAGAAACCGCACTTATCTAAAATTTTTAAAACTTCAATCATATCTTCAGTTCTAACTCTTGTAGCTAAGAGGCTTTGTATACCGTCCCTTAAAGATACATCAGTTATGTGTATTTTTCTTTTTCCCATGTTGTACCCCGAAAAATCTATCTTATTATCTTACAAAAAGACACAGGTTGCAATAAATATTATTGGAGCGGGCGACGGGACTCGAACCCGCGACCTCCTGCTTGGGAAGCAGGTGCTCCACCTCTGAGCTACGCCCGCTATACTTTAAAATATTATTATAGGTATAATATAGGGTCATGGGAAGGAATGTATTCAGTATATTCCTTACTGTATTTACGCTGTTGTTAGGGTGTCAAAAGTTGCCACCAGGTGTTGATATAGAACAATACAGAAATCAATTTGTAGAGGGTGTTGTCGTTGTAGATGAGAATTTAAAAGATAAAATTCCTGAAGGAAAGAAATACCTTATTATAAGTCTAAGTGATCCTAATATACCTATGCCCATAGCTGTTCTTAATGTTGAGGATCCGGAACTTCCTTATAAGTTCAGAATATCCGAAAAGCATAAGATAGATGAAACAAGGATGATAAGGGGTATGCTTATATTGAAGGCAAGGTTGAGCAAGAGCAAGTTTGCAGAAAGCCAGGAAGGGGATCTTGTTGGTCAGGTTAACGTAGTTGCAGGTACTAAGGGGGTGAGGGTTGTTTTGAATCAGATAATAAGATAAATGTTCAGGGAAATTACTCCTGCAGAGCTCATCAGAGATTTTGATAATTTTTTGCTTGTTGATATAAGAAGCCCTTCAGAATACAGGGAGTTTCATATACCTGGTGCTGTGAACATCCCTCTGTTTGATGATGAGGAGAAAAAGTTCATAGGAGATGTCTACAGATTAAAAGGTCAGGAGACCGCAAAGGAGGAAGGTATCAAGCTTGTTTCTCCCAAGTTATATCATTTTTACAAAAGATTTAAAGAACTTGAAAAGAAAGGGAAACAAATCGTTATCTATTGTTGGAGGGGAGGGATGAGGAGTGTGGCGATGTGTTCTTTCCTGTCCGGAACAGGCATAAAGGTGATGAGACTTGAAGGTGGTTATCGTGCATTCAGGAGATACATTCTTGAAGATATGAAAAGGATTATTAAAGAAAAGAGTTTTATTGTGCTGACGGGCAAGACGGGTGTGGGTAAGACCGCTTTACTGAGGGATATGGAAAGGGAAGGTTTCCCCGTTGTTGATCTTGAAAAACTGGCTAAGGACAGGGGATCTGCCTTCGGAAAGGTGGGAATGAGGGAAAATACGACTCAGAAGATGTTTGATGCCGATCTTTATTTTACTCTCAGAAATATTAGGGATACTGTCATATTTATAGAAGATGAAAGCAGAAGGATAGGTAACATACATTTGCCAGAGGACCTTTACATGAGTATTGTTAAAGGCTTCAGGGTTGAACTTAACACGACGCTTGAGGAAAGAATAAGAAATATAGAGGTGGAGTATCTTAAAAATGTGGATATTAGTGATATAATGGAGGCGGTTTATAAGATAAATAAGTATTTAGGGAAAGAAGGTACAGAGTATGTTTTAAATCTTATAAGAGATGGAAAGTTGAGGGAAACAATAAGGTTTCTTATAGAGAACTACTATGACAGGACATATAAGAGGGTAAGGGGCAGTGATACATATATTTTCTTTAGGACAAAAGAGTTTGTAAGAAAGGAACTCAAGAGGATCTTTGCCTCTTTTTATACTTCCTTATCTTAATTATGTGATTAACGTGTTTTCTATAGGAGGAGCTAAAGATATGTTTTCCACTTGGTGTTGCAACAAAGTACAGATAATTGACAGGTGCTGGATTAAGAGCAGCCTCAAGGGAAGCAAGACCTGGATTTGCTATTGGTGAGGGAGGCAGACCGAAGTATTTGTATGTGTTGTAAGGATCATCTATATCCATGTCTGATCTTAGAAGTACACCCCTCCATTTTCCGTTTCTTTTCAATGCATAAATAACGGTCGGATCTATCTGTAGTTTCATCTTTCTCTTTAAACGATTGTATATAACAGCGGATATAAGGGGTCTTTCTGAATCCCTATATGTTTCCTTTTCAATCATTGATGCTATTGTTACCCATGCTTCAAGGCTTAATCCCTTTTCCTTGAGGAGCGGTCTTAGGCTTGCTGTCCTTTCCATGAAGTTTTTAAACATGACATCAATTATCTTTAAAGGGTGGGTGTTTTTTGAAAAAAAGTATGTATCTGGAAAAAGAAAACCTTCCATTGAATAGGAATATATCCCGTATTTTCTTACAACTTCATAGGAGGTTGCATATTTTATAAAATCTTCACCTTTGCATATACCTTTTTCTTCAAGTATTTTTGCTATATCGTATATGTCCGATCCTTCGGGTATGACTATTCTGTAAAGTTTATGTTCACCACGAGCAATTTTCCCGTAAGCTTCCCATACGCTCACATAACCTGCAAATTCATATTCTCCAGCTTCAAGTTTTTTCTTTTTTATTGCATGTAAAATTATAAAGGAAAGGGGATTTCTTATAACACCCTTTTCATATAGAATATATGAGATTTTCCAAGTACTTGTGCCATATGGGATATCAACTAGGACACTGTCTTTAATATATACTGGCGTAAAAAGGAATGATATTATTAAAAAAAACACAAGCCCAACAACTATCAGAAACTTACGCTTTTTCCCCATCATATTGCCCCCATGTAATCTCTAAGTATTATGAATGCACTTATCTTATCCTTTAACTCCCTCTTCTTCCTGGGAGGAATACCTTTAAGGTATTCTTCCGCTTCCTCCGAGGTATATCTTTCATCCCATAAAACTATATCAATATCTTTCATCTCATTCCTCAGATAATTCGCAAATTCTTCTACAGCCTCGGACATTTTACTTTTACCCCCCGAAGGTTTCAGGGGGTTCCCTATAACAATCCTTTCTATAGAATATTCTTTGATTAGTCTTTTAATATGATCTAAAACATGCTTGTCATTTTTTAACACACACAAAGGCTTTGCTATTTTAAGTTCACTATCTCCTATTGCAACCCCCACCCTTTTTGTTCCATAATCTATAGCGAGTATTTTCACGAGGAGGTGGTTTCTTCCTCCTTATTTGTCTTTAGTCCCACTATCTTATATAGAGGACAGAATCCCACAAGGGATGTTATTAAAAAGATGACACCCAAGATACCAAGTATCCACCATGCTCCTCCTTGAGAGAAGGCCAAGGCCAAAAATATAACTGCGAGAACAACTCTAAGAGCTCTGTCCCAACCAGCCATATTCTTTTCCATCTTTTTATCCTCCTTTAATTATGATTATATATCATGAAGTTAGGTAGTATTGTATGGTTGCAGGAAACCGAATCTACGCAAGAATTATTAAAAAGGGCTGATTTCCCTAAGGGTACTGTGATTGTTGCGTCCCGTCAAACTAAAGGCAGAGGACGACTAGGCAAAAGGTGGGTATCTTCGGAGGGCGGACTATATTTCAGTTTCTTGTTAGGGTATAAGGATATAAGTGGAGGAGATTGCCTTCCTCTCGTTATAGGATACGGCGTGTCCGATTTCTTAGAAGACGAGGGTATATCCACCGCCATTAAATGGCCTAATGATGTATACCACGGGGGGAGGAAGATCTCTGGTATTCTCGTAGAAAAAACAGGAGATAGGCTTATTGTGGGTGTGGGTATAAATGTTAATCAAGAGGGGTTTCCCAAAGATATAGAGGCTGTATCTATGAAGATTGTTAAAGGAAGATCTTTTAACCTACGGATGGTTCTACTTAAGAGTCTCTATTTTATAGAAAGAAGTCTGTCAATCCTTGAAAAGGAAGGCTTTGAATATATCAGAAGGAGAATAGAGGAAAGGTTGCTTTATAAAGGTTCAGAGATAATTATTAACTCCGAACCTCCTACGGTAGGTATTTTGGAGGGTATATCTTCGGAAGGATATCTAAGGGTGTTGACTTCCGAGGGGGTAAAGGAGATAGCAGGGGGTGAGTTTTCCCTTAGACCTTATATGTGAATTATCTTTTCGGGAAGAGGATTATCTTTTCCTTCACCCTGTATTCTTTGAATGTATAAGGGTTTATATCTTTCGGTAAATTATAAATGCAAAATACTTCAAAGACTTTTCCCATCTTATTGGGCATGAAAGGGTACAGCATATATGCAGTTAGGATCAATCCATCGTGCAGTGTATAAAGAACCGAGTCAAGCTTTGGATCATTTCTTTTGGCAAGTTCCCAAGGGGCGGAGCTGTCAACATATTTGTTCAAATAGGAGGTAAATTTAAGTACTTCTTCTATAGCCCTGTTGAAACTTACATCTTCCATAAACTTCCTATAGTTTTCAAGTATCTCCCTGCTGATATTTTCATATTCGTTATTCTTGTTCCCCTTTATATTACCGCCTTTGTACTTTAACCCCATAGAAATGACCCTGCTGAAAAGGTTTCCTATCTCATTTGCAAGTTCTCCGTTTATTCGGTTAAGTATGGCTTCCTTAGAGAAATCCCCGTCACTGCCGAAGGGTACCTCCCTCATCAGGAAGTATCTTATTTCATCAAGACCGAATTCTTTAACAACATCATAAGGACTGATAACATTTCCGAGTGTTTTGGACATCTTCTTACCTTCAA
>WFPJ01000130.1 GCA_015487615.1 Aquificales bacterium
AGGTACATCTATGCCGAAGATCTTTTCAAAGGCTTCAACCCCGCTCATCTGGTAGGCTACGGGACATAAACCGCATATCCTTGCCACCATATCAAGGACCTGATCGGGCTTTTTCCCTTTTACTATGGATTCAAAAAACCTCGGAGGTTCAAATATCTCAAGCCTCACCCCTTTTATCTCCTCACCTTCCATCTTTATTCTCATCCTTCCCAAACCTTCAACCCGTGTCAGCGTCCTTATAACCTTTTCTTTCACTTCAAGCCCTCCACAATCCTTTTAAACTCGGGTGAGTAGGCATTTTCATTTTCAAACATCCTTTTTATTTCCTCTTCACCCAACCCCATATTTTTGAACCACAATATAAGTGCATCTATGTTCGGATTCTTACAAGGTCCGAAGCATCCGTAACAACCCCTTTTAAAAGAAGGGCATATAGCACCGCAACCTGCTTTTACTACGGGTCCCAAACACGGTATTCCGTAGGCATCCATAACGCAGATGTTACCCTTGATCTTACATTCCATGCAAAGGGGAAAGTCAGGTATGGAAGGTCTTTTATTATGAAGGTAAGAGTTTATAAAGTTTTCTAAGAGGGCAGGATTTACCGGACATCCCCATATTTCATAATCAACCTTTATTACCTCATTCACTGGTAAACTCTTTTCAAGGCTTTCAATGAACTGGGGATTAGGATAAACGCTCAAAAATTCTTCTTGCTTCATAAAATTCCTGAGGGCTTGAATTCCGCCGGATGTTGCACACGCACCTATGGTTACAACCATCTTTGCCTTTTCCCTTATTTCCCTTGCAAGATCCTCCTCTTCCTTCGTTGACACGGAACCTTCCACAAAAGCTATATCCACCTCTTCTATCCGATTATCGCTTTTACCGAGAAGCCAGAAGACTATATCTATATAATCCCATACATGGGGTATATCAAAGAATTGGGCTTGACAGCCGTCGCAGGAAGAGAGCTTGAATATACCTACTTTCGGTTTCATATTTACATTATAAACTCCATCATGTATATATCCGTTGTCGGTTTCGGTAATCCCTACATGGGTGATGATTCGGTGGGTATAAGGGTTATAGACAGTTTAAATTCTCTCTTTAACCATCCTCGCATAAAGTTCTACAAATTATTTAATGACTTTCTTAATCTTATTGAGATCTTTGAAACATCGGAGGTTGTAATAATAGTGGATGCGGTAAAGGGGGGAGAAGAGGAAGGTAATGTTTATACCTTTGAGGGTGCGGAAGAGCTGATATACGGTGCAACGAGTCTATCAACCCATACACTAAATCTTAAAGAGGTGGTTGATATGTATAAAACACTTAGGGGAAGGCTACCGTTTATTTACATCGTCGGCATTGAACCCTCAAGTCTTGAAGGGATAAATTATATTTCGGAAAAGGTGGAGGGGAAGATTCCCCTCCTTGTAAACACTGTGATTGATATTATCAAAAGGCATATTCAAGGTTGAGATAGTAGTTCCTTCCCGGTTCTGGTATCTTGTTTCCCGTTGAGAAGGGATCCCTGAGGTAAGAAAGGTGCTGGTAGTATTCCTTATTAAACAGATTATTTATACCCGCCAAGAAGTTTATACCCTTATACTTTACTCCCGCCTTAAGATTTACAATTGCCCATCCCGGTGTCTTTTTCTCTCCGAGATCGGAATCAACATTGTCTTGAGTTGCCTGAAACTGGGTTTCAATCTGAGCAAAGTACTTCCATCTGTCGTATCTCAAGGCAACCCTACCTTTAAGAGGAGGGATTTCCGCTATGTCCGTATCGTAAATATTCCTTGAGGGATCCTTCTCCTTTGTTCCCCTTGTATAGGAAAGGTTTGTATCTATAAAAAGATTTTGACTTATAAGGAAGATGCCCGATATTTCTCCTCCGTATATATTTGCGTTTACATTCGTATATGTTTTTGCCTTGTTTCCTATGCCTGTGTTGTTTACCGCGGATACTTTGTGAATGATAATGAAATCCGTAAGAAAACTGGAGAAAAGGGATGCCTTAATGTTAAAATTTTTGCCCTTATATTCAACACCCGTATCAATTTCCGTGTTCTTTGTTCCTTTTAGGTTAGGGTTACCCACCCAATCACCGTACCTGTTTTCCATCATACCCATCCTGTTTAAGGCAAAGAACCTCTCTTGAGGATCGGGGCTTCTGAAGGCATGTCCGAGCTTCCCGAATATCCTTAGATTTTTCTTAGGTTCATAGAATATCTGAATATTACCTGAAGGATATGTCTCTTCCGCATAAAGTTCTCTTGTATTGTGATAAGTAAAATACATGTCAGTGTTGGCTTTTTCAGGATCCGCCTTCATACTTGTTTTATCAATTCTCAGTCCAGCTTTTATACCTATGTTCTTTGATAATCTTTTTGAGTATTCACCGAAGATACCCAGGTCTAAAAATTCTACACGGGGTATTGTATTTTGGGTTGATGAACCCATGGTAGTTTGTGCATCCCACTGCCATCCGAGAACCTCAAGACCCGCCCTTAATTTTTTACCCTTAACTCTTATCTTTGCCCCGTATGTTTCCGATCTTGCATCCGTTTCCATAAACATGGAAGCATTCCTTTTTGAGTTGTTCATAAGGTGACTTACCTGCGAGTAATAGGCG
>WFPJ01000131.1 GCA_015487615.1 Aquificales bacterium
CGATGGGAAAGACTCAAAAGAAAGATAGTAAATAAACTTGATTATGTTCCCTCACATGAAGAGTTTAAAGAATTTGCCTACAGATTTATGTCAGATGTATGTGAAAAAAGAGGTTATCTATTTAAAGAGGAGAAAAATGAAAAGTAATATATTAGAAATTCTTTATAAAAATTATGAAAAAAGTATAGGAAAGGAGATAATTGAAGTGAAGGAGGAAAATAGAAAACCACCGCAGGAAGGACAAGTCCGCCTATTTTTCATGACACCGCCAGAATATGCATTGATTATGAAGTTAGAAGGAAACCTTTGCATATGCGTTCCCTTAACAAGTTATATACATCTTACTATCACCAATATCTATCCGCCCCTTGTAGAATGGAGGGATAAAGTATTTTCACCGCTTCCCTTCTGGGTTTACATTAATTCAAAACTTGTAGAGAAATACTCGGTTCCCGTTTTTAAATTGAACAAAGATATTGATAAGATAACCGAATATGTAAAAAAAGCACGCACCAAAGGCATAGGAAAATGGAGGGAAAAGTTTATTAAAAAGGTTGCAGAAAGATTTAAAGATTTTAACTTGTCAAGTTTAATTTACGAAGTCATAAAAGAAGAAATGATGGAAGAAGGAATTGTTATTAGTTTTCCGAAGGATTTGAAAGAAGAATTAACTCAAAGAGAAGAACTACTTCTTGCTGCAAAACCCTTAGAATCTTATAGGGGAAAAAACTGGCTGGGAGTAGTTGAAGAAGGAAGATTGGTTATATACTTATCGGAAAATATAATAGGCAAAAGAGTAAAAATTTCTTTAAGAGGAAAAGTGATATTTGAAGGTAAAGCTCCGGTGAAACTTATTGTTGAGGATATACCGCGAGGTATATCTTACTCCTTCTTAGAGGGGGAACTTGATGTTCAGGTTTTCCCTGATTGAAGAAAAGCATTTTAAAAGTTTATTAAGAAGCGGTAAGTTGGATGATTTAGTTGATGAAATTATAAATCAGTTTTGGGTTCTTGAACCTTCAGTTCAATATGAAGTTATACGTTACATAAAGGAAAGGAATGTATATCCGAGTTTAAAAGTCGTTACATCAACTTTCAACATAAGCGAAGAAGATGCAAGAAATCTTCTTACCAAACCTTTTAGGGAGTTTAAAATTCCTGTAGTAGGTCAGGAAGACAAGCTTATAAAAGGTATTTCAATTAAAGGCTTAAGTTCAATAGTTACTAATCTTACACATCTTAAAGACTCTATGGAGAATATAAAAAAGTATATAAACGAAGGATTTGCTATATTCTTTGAACATTGCTTTTCCGGAGATAGCTACATGTTACCCGCAGTGCTTAGTATGACCGTAGATAATATTCCTGAAGATTTGGTTTTCACAGGGAAAATTGATGAAAGAGGTAATATTTACGAAGTCGGTGATTTACTTAGAAAGCGCAATGTAGTAAACCGACACGGGTTAAGACTATTTGAACCCCGGTACGCCCAAAATGTAAAAACTATAGAAGATTGGCTATGTGCTGAAAGATATGATGTGCCTTTTTATATAACAAAGACTGTGGAAAACTTTCAGGGGGAAATTAACAATTTTTACTCTTGCCTCAAGATTGAAGATGCGGGGAGAACTGTTAACATGTTGAATATTATTAATGGTATATCTCAGGATTTTTTGATAGTTAAAACAGGCAGACTTCCAGCAGAAAGTAAAGCGTGGGAAAGTAAAATAGCAGAAATATATAAAAGACTTAAAAATATAGAATCAAAACTCGGTGGAAAAGATGTGATTCACATAGCTATGAATTCTCCCGTAGCTCTTGCCTTCGCTCTGGGAACAATTTTCGGTGATAAAAAACCCTTTTTCGTTTATCACTATCAAAATGGAGTGTATTATCCTATAGAAATAAGCAATGTTAGGTATTTGAGGGAAAGAGTAAAAACATTAAAAGAGATAAATTACAAAATTGAAGGAAAAGGTAAAGAGCTCGCAATTATAATAGCGGTTGCCCCAAGTGCACTTGAAGCGGATGTTAAAAGATTTACACAAGGAATGGACCTTACATACCTTATAGTAACCCACAGAAGATTAGGCAACATACCCGTAGAGGAAATGCCTGATATAGCGAGGGAGATAGCAATCCTTATACAAAACATAAGAAATGAAAGAAGCTTCAACGTTTTGCATTTCTTCTTTTCCTCCCCTATACCAATAGCCTTTATGCTCGGTATAGCCTTGGGGCAATTCAATTTAGGTTATGTATATAATCATCAGAACGGTACCTACGAAAAGGTTATAGATCTCCAAAATATAAGAAAAATAAGGGAGGAAGGCAAAATATGAGGTTTCTTGTAAAGATGAAACCTTCAGAAAAAGAATCTACCTATATTCCCATTGATTACAGAAGTAGATTCATATCTTTGCTGAAGCTTATTTTCGGGGAAGAAGAGTTTGAACAAAAAGGACCAAGACCGTACACTTTTGCCGTTTATTTCGGAAAGGATGCAAAGATAAATAGGGAATATATAGAAAATGTACAGCAGGTAAACCTTAGGTTTTCAACAGGTGACACCTTAAAGGCTATAAATTTCTATAATGGAATCCTGAAACTTAAGAAGGAGGGTTATAAACACCCAATAGGAAATAATAGATTCAGCATAGAATGGATAAGCCAAGAAGAGGAAAAAACACCTACTGGCATCTTCAGAACCCTATCACCAGTTATTGTGGAACGCATTGGTTTTAAATCAAAAGATCCTAACGAAAGATACGCCCTTCCATCAGAAGATGACTTTAATGAATCCCTGCTTGAAAATATACTAAGAAGGTATAAAGATATATTCGGCAACTTACCGAATATAAATGTTTTCAGATTTACACCAATAAATGTCAAAGGTGAATTCATAAGACATTACGGTGGATTATTGAGGGGTTTCCTCGGAAAATTCAAAATAGAGTCAGATTCTGAAGAAATTCTGCGTTTTATATATAAATACGGGATGGGTTTAAGAACAGGCCAAGGATTCGGCTACCTGGAGGTGGAGGATGGAAAGGCTTGAGTACGAAATTGAATTTATAACTCCCGCGTTTATCGGGGGAGCGGACCCAGGAGAGTATGCGGAGCTAAGACCTGCAAGCTTTGTTGGACTTCTTAGATATTGGTTTAGGGCTATAGTGGGTGCTTATACAGAAAATACCAAGGAGCTTTTCAATCTGGAAAGTGAGCTCTTCGGTAGTCAAGAAGTAGCCGGGAAGGTATGGATAAGAGTAAAAGGGAATGCAAAAGAGAAACTTAAATGCAAAAAATGGATAGCTAAAAGAGACAGCGGTAAAGACTGGGGTAAAGTATATATGGGGTATGGTAATATACTTTACGTAAACTTCAAAAACCCCGAAAATAGAAAGAGGTTCAGGAATCTTTTGCAAAAGTGCAGAGAACAGAAAGGAGATAATACAATAACTCCGGGTTACTTTTCTGTAAAGCCGTGGTTAGAAGCAAAAAATTACGGCCAACAAACAAAATTGGAAGTAATATTTCCTGGAAAAATAAGGGAAAAAATAGAAGCACTTTTGTTCATAGTTTCTCAGATAGGATGTATAGGTTCAAGAAGCAGACGAGGTTGGGGAAGTTTTTATCTAAAACCTATAAATAATAATACACTGTTCAGTAATTGGAATTTTTGGAATAAGGAGGAGCTAAAACATGCTTTCAACATTTTGTGTGGAGGTGTACCAGAGAATATGGAGTTCTACATGATGGACGGAGGGTATTCTAAAGCTTTAGATGCTTTGGAAATAGCAGGTATCCTTTTCAGAAGGTTCAGAAGCAGGAAGGAACCAGATTACAGCAATGTTAAAAACTTCATTTCAAGTAATATAAGCAATGGAGGAGATACCCAGATAGAAATTAAAAAGGCTTATCTTGGCCTTCCAATAAGGTTTATTTTCCAAAGCCTAAATGGAAAGGAAGCTGAAGTTAACACAAAAACTGGTAGATTTGCAAGTCCTTTGAGATTTAAAGTAATTAGGATAAGTAATAACTTATACACATGCTTACTAATTCATATTAGAGACCAGCTCATCCCAGATGAAATATTCCTCAAGTCAGGAAATAAGCAGATTGTTGTACAGAAACCTACAGCAAATATAGTAGAAAACTTTATAAAAGAAAACAATAAATTCGTGAGGGAGTACATTTAATGAAAAGCGAGGGTTTGTTAATCTTCACCTTTTCACCCGTTCAAAGCTTTATATCATCTGCAAGAAAACCCAGGGATTTATTTACTGGGAGTTACATACTTTCCTATCTTGCTGAACAGGTTATTTTATGCCTTGGAGAACAAAAGGATGTAGATGTTATATATCCACAGCTTGATAAAAATAGCACTCAAAGAAACCAACTGGCAAACTATCCTAACAGAGTTGTAGCTATTGTAAAATATGAAGGAAATTTTCCAGAAGGAAAACATCCCATAGAGAATTTAGCTAAAAATAAATTCACAGCAACATGGAAAAGTATATATACTGCAGTCCTTGAAAAAAGTGGATTGATTCAAAATATAAACAACCGTGTTATAGATCAATTTAAATCTCATGTTAAGGATTACTTTAATGTTTTTACGGTGTGTATTCCTATGACCTATAAAGAGAACTGGCAGAAATTTCTTGGCATTTCTGAAGATACGAATGCTGAAAATTACGGTTACACCTACGACCTTGCAGAGAGAATTCTGGGAGCTAAGAAATCTTGGAGACCGTATAGAGGCCAGATTGATGATTGTATCTATGAGGTCGAAAAAGATAGTAAGAGAGTGAAGGTATTCCCCAACGGATGTACGATGTGCGGAGAAAGACTTCACCTTGCTATAAATTGGGGACATAAAAATATTACAAGAATATTCAAAGAGGAAGATGCAAGACATATACGAGAAGGTGAAAAGCTATGCGGTGTGTGTATTATAAAAAGGTTTGCGGTTAAATATTATTTTAGGGGTATATTGGGAGAAGATTTCTGGCATTATCCATCAACAGAAGAAATTGCTGGCATTAAATTTAAGATAGCTTTATCTGAAAAATTTAAAGGTGAAAAGGACAAAAAAGAGATAATAGATCGGGTTAAAGACATAATAAATGAATTTTTATTAAAAACAAATGATGGGGGAAAAAGCTATGCTCCTTATGTGCTTAGAAAAAAACCGGTAGATGATGATGCATATTTGGATCTTGATGCAGAGTTATTCAGAAAAGATGGATGGGAGGGTTTGTTTAAGGATATGGAATTAATGTTAGGTAAGGATAAGACTACAGAAGTGAGGAAAAAGATTTCAGACCTGGTTGAAAAAATCAAAGAAAGATACAATCTTGAACACAAAAATCCATACTATGCCATTCTTATATCCGACGGAGATAACATAGGAGATTGGCTCGGGATTAAAAGCGGTATAAGAAAAGAAATATTAAGTAGTGATTTTCATAAAAAGTTTTCAAAAAAACTGTCAGAATACGCAAAAGAAGTTACAGAATCCTGGAAGGATATATTTCCTCGGCTCACAATTTATGCGGGGGGTGATGACCTTATGGCTCTTATGCATCCCTACGATGTTGTCTCTTACGCAAAGTTGTGCAATAAGAAATTTAATTTAATGCTAAAGGAACTTGCAATTGAAAGCAAAGAACCATCGGTAAGTGCAGGTATTCTTATAACACATGCGAAAATGAATCTACAAAAGGCTATTAATGAAGCAAGACATCTTGAAAATAAAGCAAAAAATACAGAGGGTAAGGGTGCAGTATGTGTTGGAGTGCTTACAAGATCAGGAAACTTGACTTCTTTTGTTGCAAAGTGGGAAGATATAGATATTTATGAGGAGCTTACCGGATGTTTTAGAGAAGGATATATAAGTTCAAGTTTGGCTTATGATATAAGAGAATTGGTGAAATCTATTAATGAAGATGATATTGAAATATTTTTAGCGCTTATTAAGAGAACCATTAAGAGAAAAACTGATAAAAATTATGACTGGAATAAGCTCTTTAGTAATATAGAAGGTTTCATAAAAAAGACACAAGGTTATTTAGAAGGTTCATCAATAAAGAACTTTGCGAATCTTTTATATGTTGCAAGATTTGTAGGAACTTTGAGGGAGGTAGAATTTGGTGAAACTGTTTAAAGTAAAAGCCCACAATGCGTTGTGGTTCGGAGGCTTAAAACACATGACAGGCGGTGAGGAACACTACCTAATCGGTCTAAATCTACCCAGCATCATGGTATTTTTCCCTTTTGTAAAAGAAGCAGGTAACCCTCCCAAAGGAGCTTGCTACGGTGTATTACTGTGTGATGACAAAGATAACGTTTATCTGCCCTGTCCCGCAGATATAGTTGGTGAAAGAAAGAAGGGTAAAAACTGGAGGATTTTAAAGTTTTACGAAGGCTTAAATCTGAATGGGAAAACATTTAACCTACCCTTGATAAAGGGTACTTTAACAACCTTTGAGAGTGCAGAGGGGTACTTTATAACAGCAAAAGGCTTTGAAGAGTGGAAGAAGGAAGGAAAAATTTCAGAGGAACATATTAAAAAATGGAACTACTTTATGGAAAAAGAGATTAAAGTTGGTTTGCAGATTAACAAGGACACAGGAACAGCGGAAGAAAGGATGCTTTATTTTCAAGAAAGAATAAGACTGAGAAGTAATACAAAAAATAAAATGGAATTTTATATCTCCTTTATTGCGGAAAGATGCATATCCTATGAGGGTTTTCTGGGAGGTGAAAGAAATCCTGCAACTGTTGAGGAAACTAATAACGCTAAACTTCCTTTTAACAATGTATTAGAAATAAAAAAAGATTCATATTACCGCCTATATTTGCTAACGCATTCTTACATTAATGAATTAGCACCGCAGAAGGTACTGAATTTAAAAGCAATCTACGGAGAAGCAGAAGCAAACTTTGAAGTAATATGGGTTTACTCAAGGGGTTCCGACCTAATATCAGGTTATGACAAACCGGGTTTGGAGATGCTAAGACCAGGTACAGTTATATTGTTAAAAGCTACGGAAAGTGCAAGTTTAAAGGATATTGTTCAAATAAATAATATCCCAGAAGCTGAAGGGATTCCAAAGCATAACTTTTTGGAATCCGGTTGGAATACGGGAATCTTAGCAGAGGGAGGTGTAGAGCAATGAACTTTGAAACCTATTTTATTCGGGTGCTAACTCCCATGCATGTGGGAGCAGGAGAAGGACTCGGACATATTGACCTTCCCATTGAGAGAGAAACTCACACGGGCTTTCCATCAATTCAAGCTACAGCAATAAAAGGACCTATCAGGACAGAAGAGATATTGAAAATTTCAAAGGGCATTGATGAAAGCAAAGAAAAGTCGCTGAGGAATTTTGCAAAAGAAAAACTTGGAATAGAAAACTCTGATGAATTAGGTAAGGCTTCTATTGTAGAAAAAATTCTTGAAAATATAAAACCGGAGATATTGAGAGAAGCGCCCGGTGATATAAGGGATATATTAAATAAGATAATTTTCCTTGCTGACAAACTTGGAAGTAAAGATAGGGAAGGAAGTTTAGCCTTCGTAGATGCACGTATACTATTTTTTCCCATAAAATCCCTTAAAGGCATATTTGCACTTATAACTTGTCCTTACGTGCTTGAAAGATTTAAAAGGGATACAAATATAACCACGTTCCTGTCAGAAACATCCATAGCTGATGATGAATGCTTTGTAACAGATAATTCCATTATTACTGTTAACAACCAAGTAGTATTAGAGGAGTTTGTTTTAAATGTAAAGGAAAGGAAAATACAAAGCCAACAAGTGTTTCCTACAGTTGACAGCAAGAGGGTAGCAATTGTTCACGACGATATGTTTTCCCACATAGTTAAAAACTACACTGAAATACAAACCCACATAAAAGTAGACATAGAAAAGGGAACAGTTGAAAAGGGAGCTTTATGGACGGAGGAGTATGTTCCCGCAGAAACTATTTTTTACTTTAAAGTTATAAGTAAAAATGGCAATTTTATATCAATGCCTGACATATTACAGATAGGAGGAAACTCAAGCACCGGAAAGGGAATAGTGGAGGTAATTAAGTTATGAAAAGCCTTGACCAATATAGGATGAAGAAGGCTTATACATATGTTTGTAGCGTAAAAGGAGAAGAGAATATAGAAAGCAAATACTCATCTCTTGCAAAGAAACTTCCCTCCATGGTTGTGCAGAATGGCCTTTTGGCAACTCTTTCATTTTTAAAGTCTAAAGAGAAAGGAGAAGATGCAACACACAAACTCCTAAGCCAGCTTATTGAATACCTTAGCAATTTGCTAAAAACTGAAAACACGTATGATGCGGTCATCTCAAAACTATATAGCATAGACGTGACAGACTATATACACATATCCAACGAAATAATCACCTTCTCTATTTGGTTAAAAAGGATAACAGAGGGGGAATTGGAAAATGAGAAATGATGGAAATATAGGAAAACTGGTGGAAACTTTAAAACAAATGGAAAATCAATTAAGAAAAAATAGAAACAGTAGTAAAGCTAACGGCTTAGGCATTTACTCCAATATGAACCTTGCCTTTTATAAATTGCACACTTTAAGATATCTGGAAAGGTTAAATAGTAGTAACGGCAAAGGTATTACATATGACTTTCTTAACCAATTTATTAAACTGTGCGATTTTTACACTTCTATCAAAGATGCCTGTGATCTGTTTAAAGAAAGACTGAATAAAGTTTTTACTAAGTACGTTGTAGAACAGGTGTCAGCAAAGGTAGGTTATCGCTTTGTAACTGGTATGGGTTATCCCTCTCCTGTGGAAAACGGTATGCTCTTTCATCATGTTTATGGTGTTCCTTATATACACGGTGAATCGGTGAAAGGACTGGTAAGATACGCTTATCTATTGGAAAAGTTTCCGGATTTAATTGACAAGCCTAAAAATATTAAGGATTACATAAAAGAACTTGAAGAGGGAGAATACGAAGAAGATCCACACTTACAGGAAGAATACTCTCTAATCTTTGGAGATAAGACACGAGAAGGGTCGGTTGTATTCTTTGATGCATATCCCACAGAGATTAAAAGGGAAAACTTTGTTATAGACATAATAAACCCCCACTATGGAGAGTATTACAAGAGCAAAGGTGAAAAACCAGCTGTAGATTGGGATAAACCTAATCCTATATTTTTCCTGACATTGGAAAACGTAGAGTTATGCTTTACTATAGGTTTTGACCCTTTGAAGCTTAATAAAGATAATGGCAAGGCATTACTTGAAAAAGTATCATCATACCTGAAATGGGGTCTTGAAATGTTTGGGCTTGGTAGTAAAAGAAGAAAAGGCTATGGGTGGTTTGAGATCAATTAAAAATATCCTTGTTGAAACAAAATACATACTGTTATACGGGGTGGTTTCCATAATAACAATGGTGTGGTGTCATCCTCTTATAACGTTACTTATATCAACACTGATGTTTTTTTATTCTTACATCAGACAGAAAAATGATAGACCTGAAATTGACCTCCGGTTTATTATACGCTCCCTTATTTCAGGGTCAATACCCCGCTACTCAACCCTTATTGTTGTTATACTGTTTATTGTTTACACATCCTGGCTTGCAGACTTTTTAGCAAAAGGTTACCTTTTAAAAGCCATTGCTAGCTTATTTTTCACCTTAGGAATTATCCCTTTATATGCCATGTCCCTTAATTATAATTTTGGTTCCCAAACTGATAGAGTTCCTAAAAAAATATTAGTTTCAGCACTTTCAGAACCAAAAGGTGAAGCCAGTTTTGAAGACCTAAATAATGCCTATAAAAATGGTGAAGAGGCTTTGGTTGCTCTTAACAAAAATAAACGTCACAATTGGATTCCAATACTCAGATTACATTTATTTCACAAAGATAAATTACAAAAATGGTTTATCTTAGTAAGTGATAAGAGCAAAGACTTTATAAAGCATTTACAAGAAATAACCGGCGAACAAGGAAAGGTAAAACATTATGTTGCGGATTTTAACAATTATGAAAGTATCAGTTTTCAACTTCTTCGTATCTTAAGAGAAATTAAAAAAGAGGGTTACAATGATGAAGATATATCCGTATATATAAGCGGTGGAACCTCCGCAGTTACACTTGCCCTTACACTATTCGCGGTAAAAGATGGAAGACAGGTTGAGTATATAAGGCAGGATAATGAAGATATTGTTGCTATAAACATAGGTCTTGAAGACCTTTACTCTTTTAATCCTGAAGGTTAATAGGTGTCAGATTTTATTAGGATTAAGCGTTTATAACATATAAGGAGGTGCAAGATGGGAGGATTAACGCTAACCATTATCACTGCTAAGGCAACAAGCCTTAACTATGGAGAGAATGTGGGAAATGTATCTATTTTGAAGAAGCTATCACTTGCTGATGGTTCTCAGAAAACATTTGTATCAGATAAGGCACTCAAGTATGACATGAGAAGGAAAGGAAGAGAGGAAAATGACTGGAGACTGTTGGATGAAAAGTTGAAGGAACATATCAAAAACAGCCTGCGCAACGACAATTTTGACGTGGACTCTTTTGGGAAAGCTTTAATCAAGCACTATGAGGAGTTTGATCTTTTTGGAGGATTGTTTACAAATTTGAGAACGGAAGATGGGAGAAAAATAGTGAAAAAAGACAAAAAAAAGAAGAAGGACGATATAACTCTAAGTTATGGAGATAGTGTAAAGAGAAGCTGTCCAGTTAAAGTAACCTATGCATTTTCCATCTCTAAGTTCTCGGGAGACATAAACTTTCTCAACAATATAGATGCTTACAATAGATACATAAAGCATGTGGAAGACGAAAAAGACCAATCTATACCAACCTCAGAAGAACACACCTCCCATTACCTCTACACTGTAACCGTTGACCTTGACAGGATAGGCGTATGGGAAAAGGAGGACGGAACAGCTGAGGAGGTTCTGGACAACAAAGAAAAAACCAAGAGAGTACTTGACCTGCTGGATATACTCAAGACTCTAAACCGCCAAATAAGGGGAAGGTGGGAAAGCCTTTCTCCCGTGTTCGTTGTGGGAGGAGTCTTCAGTGTCAAGCATCCTTTCTTCATAGAAGGTGTGGAAGCTGTAGAAGATGAGGACAAGCTCTGGCTCAATGTTCAAAGGCTCAAAGAGAGCTTCGGATACCTTCCCGATGGTGAAACCCCAGTAGTGGGTATACTTTCCGGAGTTTTCAAAAATGAGGAAGAAATAAGGAAAACCCTTGGCGCTGTGTCTGTAGTAGATGCGTTTAACAAGTTTAAAAACCAGGTGAGGGAGTATTATGGAGTGTCTGAAGTTTGAGCTTTATTCTCCCTGTGCTACCTTTAAAACGCCTTTTTCTCTTAAGGGAATAGAAACATATCCGCTACCTCCATACTCAACTATAATCGGGCTTATATATACCACCCTTGGTAAGAAGTGGGAAGGAGAAGAATTTTCCATTTCTGTTCAGGGGAACTATGAGGCAATTTTTAGGGATTACGTAAGGTTCAGGAAATACAACCGCAAAGATAAGGAGCTTGAAGTTCTGCCTCTTGAGGTACCAAGACTCTATAACCTGCATTGTGTGGTTCATGTGTTGGGGGAAGGTGGGCTAATAAGAGAATTCATGAAAGCTTTAAGAAAACCCAAGGTCTATCCATTCTTGGGAGGAGGAGAGTATCCGGTGCTTATCAAAACTCCGAGAAAGGTAGAAGTGGAAGAAAAAGAGTTAGAGCTTGAAACTAAACATTCCGCCTTCGTCCCGGAGTCAAAGTCTCAGTTTTTTGACCAAATGGGAATTCCGTTTCGCATACCTTCTTTTTATGAAAATGACAAGGAAAAGACCTATCGGTGGGAGAAGGTTTACTTTCTTCCTAAAAATAGCATTGTGGAAGGTGTGCTTTTTGTTGACGAAGAAGGGGACGTAATATGGGTATAAGATTTTTCACGGACAACTGGCTTACAGCCTCGGCTGGGGTGGGGCTTCTGAGGGTGTTAGAGCATACGGGATATATATTGGAGGACTTCGTAAACGGAAATACAGTAGAGCTGAGCCAGGAAATCCTCCAAAATTTGGGAAAGTTATATAATGAGTATTTATTTAAAGAGTTTAAGCCTGATGACAGCTGGAAAGCTTCATTGCGTGAAAAAAGAAAAAAGAATGAAAAGACAGACGTTTACACAGAGGTTGTTTACAAACGAATAAATGATTTCTTTTCAAATAGTCCTTTGACAAACCAATCCAAGATCAAACATGTAAAGGAAATAACCATTTTACCGCTGGATGATGAAGATAAGGCAGAAATGCTAGTATGGGAAAATAAAGGCTTGATAGAAGATTTTATAAAGGATAGGTTTCAAGAAATACTGAATTATCCAAGGAGTAACAAAATATGCTTCTTTTGCAGGGAGAGGCACGCATACAAGAAAAATGGCAAAGTAAAAATCCTTGACGCTACAAATTTCACGCCTCTTACAGCCAGTCCTGACACGGTGGAAAATTTCTTCTGGGAAGGCAGGAGTAACATGTATTTGTGTCCTGAGTGTGAAATATTCCTTTACTTCTCCGCCTTTGGCTTTCATAAAACACCTATGGGAACTTATCTGTTCGTTTACATGCCAGACCTTGAAAACACCAAAAGGATAAATGATTTGCTCAGGACTGAAACAGGTCTCAAATCTTTCATGGACAAGACCATAGTTGAAGCATCAAAGATCATTGAAGGCAGAAAAGCAGAGTGGATTCTCAGGAATATCTATATAGTTGAGATTGAAAAGGTAAAAGACGCCCAGTCCAACATTTATACGCTTAGCATGAGTCAGAGACTGGCTAAGGCTATAAAGGAAAACATAGGGAACTATCCTAAGCACAAAGGTTTTGGAGATCTTTTTAGCATTTTCCTTGCTTATATTTACTCCGGCAGGAGTCTATATGAATTCATCTACAAAATCCTGTCAGGATTCTTCTACAGAGAGCGTTATAAGAAACTAACAAAAAGGAGAGATATTCAACTTGTAAAGATGGGCATGAATTTTAAAAACTATCTGCCTTACAGCTTGACCTACTTCATCAAATTTCAGGAGGTGTTGGATATGGAGGACAAGGAAAGAATTAGCAAACAAATCAACTGGGCTTATAGGGAGGGCTTAACCCTCAAAGAGATTTATGAAAAAAGTAAAAATATTGGTAAAGAGAAAGCAAAAAGAAAGATAGAGGGAATATCCTACAGACTCCTTGATGCCATCCGCAGAAGGGACACAGACGCCTTCCAGCAGAATTTGATACGGGCTTACCTTGAGGTGGAGAGGGAAATCCCCTACATCTTTGTGGAAGCTCTCAAAGACGGGAGTTTTAACAGAATAGCCTATGCCTTTTTGATAGGACTTAACGGAAAAGCTAAGGAGGAGGAAGAGTGATGTTTCGGGTGGTGGGTTCCATTATACTTTGTTTATTTGTCCTTTCCTTTGCAAAGCCACCTTCTCCCTTCGGGCTTGAGCTGGGCAAAACTACCGAAAAGGATTTCTTGAAGTTAGTAAAGCAAAAGGGCTGGCGTATAAAAAAATCAGGTTACAGGATTATAGAAGCGGACATAACTAACCCAGATGTAACCGGATACGTAATATCCGGTATTAAGTTGTACAAACTTGATTCTGCTACCTTCTTGTTCTATAAGGGAACTCTTTTTAAGATCATATATACGTTTGAAGAAAACATAAGTAAGAAGACCTTCTACTTATACTTTGACCAGCTGAAAACCAAGTATGGCAAACCTGTATCATACAAAAAACCTTTGTTAGCGGACGGAAAGGCGGTATGGAAGTTTGGTACTATTGAACTCAAACTCTACTCTCCGTGGGTAGGAAGGGAAACCTACATAATGTATATTCACACAACCCTTGATAGGGAGGCAGAAAAAAGTGATGAAGCTTACTATAGAAAATACATAAAAGAGAGGAGCAAGAGGTTAGAAGCTCTGTGATGAGCACTGAAGCTCTCTCCAAACTCTGGGCTAAATCCGACGGTACAACTATAAGGGAGCATACCGATAGGCTTTTGGAAAACCTAAAACTACTTCGTAAACTATACGGCGACCTAATAGAGAAATCTCTTGAGCCCGAAAATAGAGAAATCTTCTGGAAAGCCCTTGAGCTTGCCTGTGAATATCACGATTATGGGAAAATGCACTGTTGGTTTCAGAAGAAGGTAGGGAATCCTGAATTTAAAAAGTTAAAAACCTCTCTACCAGAGGTTAAGCATAACCTATTGTCTCTTGCTTTCTTGCCCGATATAGAAGATAAAACTATTAAAACTCTCATTTCTCTTGCCATACTCCACCACCACGATTTCTCAGAAGGTAACACTGACAAGGTGGAGCAAGCCCTTAGGGAAGAGTTCGGTAAGAATCTTGATTTTAACTACAGGAAGCTACTCAAACAGCAGGAGTGGGAAACGATTAGAAACCTTGAAAAGAAAGAGGGTAGAAAGTTCAGTCGCTTTTATACACTTTTAAAAGGCTTTCTTCTTAGAATTGACCACGCCAGCAGTTCAAAGCAAGGTGCAAGCGTGGAGAGTAAACGATTAATAGATAACGAAGAGAGAGTAAAGAACTACCTTGCCAAGAAGAACAGTCAGCTCAACGACCTTCAGAGGTTCGTTCTGGAAAACAGAGAAAACAACCTACTTGTGGTCGCATCTACTGGATACGGCAAAACAGAAGCGGGCTTTATCTTCCTCAAGGACAAGGGCTTTTTTACAATTCCCATCAGGACCTCCGCAAACGCTATATTCAGTAGGGCAAGGGCGGTATTTTCTGAGGAAGAAGTTGGACTTCTTCACTCTACCGCACCTTTATTCCTGCTTGAAAACTCAGAAGGCAGTAGGAACTTTGACAAAGAATCAATTGTAAGTGACATATTCCTAACAAAGAACTTTGCTAAACCCCTGATAGTGTCCACTCCAGACCAGCTCTTTCCTTTTGTTTTAAGACCTAAGGGTTTTGAGAAGTTTCTGTCCATCTTTTCATACTCAAGAGTGGTGATTGATGAAGTCCAACTATTTGAACCTCACACGCTTGGATTTCTTGTAAAGGCAATTGAAAAAGCCAGCCAGATCGGTGGAAAGCTAATGGTGATGACCGCAACGCTTCCATCTTATGTCCGCAGAGACCTGAAAGGTATAGACTTCAAAGAGGGTGTCTTCATAACACAGAATGTTAGACACAACATAAAGCTTATACCCGCATCGCTCACAAGCGAAGAAGGACTTAAGCTTATAAAAAAGCTATCTGCGGGGGGAAAACTCCTTGTGATAACCAACACAAGAACGAAAGCTTTGGAGCTGAGGAAGGCTCTTGGAGGGGGGAAGATTCTTCACTCCTGGTTTATACAAAGGGATAGGAAGGAAAGGGAAAAAGAAATAAAGGATTTCTTTGACTCTGAAGATAAGGGCTTGTGGATTACAACGCAGATTGCAGAAGTATCCCTTGACCTTGATGCGGACTTTCTGATAACCGAATTGTCAACTGCGGACTCTCTTTTGCAAAGGATGGGGCGGGTCAACAGAAGAGGTTTAAAACCGGTCAAAGAACCTAACGTTTACATATTCACTGAGGATTGTTCCGGCATAGGTAGTGTTTATAAAAAGAGTATTTATGAAATAACTAAGGAAAAGCTAATAGAAGGCGTTATTGATGAAGAATGGAAGCTAAGCTTCGTGGAAAGTGTTTACTCAGATCTGGAAAGCAGAGATAAAGAATACATGAACCAATACGAAGAAGCCAAAAAATACATAGACAACCTGTGGGAGTTGGGAGAAAAGTTCTTTAACAAGAAGGAAGCGCAAAGAATGTTTCGTGATGTTATCAGTGAAGTGGTTGTTCCTGATACTTTCAGAAACGAAGTGGAATCAATTTTGGCAGAGTATATTAGGGAAAAGGACCCGATTAACAAATTGAGACTTTTTTCTGATATCTTAGGTTACACCTTTAGCCTGCCATTATACAGTGGCGTTAGTCTGCGACCAATAAAAGATCTAAAGGGCTTCTATTGGGTGGACGGAATCTATTCGGAAGAGGTTGGTTTTGTGGAGAAAGGAGATGGAGATAATCTCATATGACGAAATAAAAGAGCTTAAATTTAAAGGAACACAAGTGGCCTATGCTATTGTTTGTGAAAGAAAACTATGGCTTTTCTCAAAAGGTATAGCATTAGAACACACTTCTGACAGGGTTAATCTTGGAAAGCTCATAGATCAAACAAGTTTCAAAAGTGAAGAGGGATACCGGGATGAAAATGTAAGCATTGATTTTATAACATCCGAAAATGGTATTATAGTTCACGAAGTCAAGCTATCAAAAGCCTTGGAAGATGCTCATCTGTTTCAAATAAAGTATTACATTTATTACTTAAGGAAAAAAGGCATAAATGCATTGTACGGGATACTACACTATCCAAAAATGAAAAAGATAAGGAAGGTTGAATTTACAGAAGATGATGAGATTGTTCTAAAAAAGTTGCTTTCAGGAATAGAAAATGTTCTTTCACTATCATCACCGCCTGCTTTAGTTGAAAAACCATATTGCAAGAAATGTGCATATTTTGAATTCTGCTATGGGTAGATCTTATTTTCTTATCACAGATGGTTTTCTGTCAAGGAAAGAAGACACAATATTTTTCAAAAATTCCGAGATTGAAAAGGTTTTACCCATTGAAGACGTTGACGAAATATTTGTTCTGTCAGAAATATCCGTGACATCAAAACTTCTAAAACTCTTAGCTAAAAAAGGCATACCTTTACACCTTTTCAACAGATACGGATTTTATGTAGGAAGCTTTTATCCGAGGGAAACCCATACCTCGGGATTTCTTATTGTTAAGCAAGTACAACATTATCTTGATATGGACAAAAGGCTTTACCTTGCCAAAGCTTTTGTGGTCGGAGCAATAGAAAATCTTTCCGCAGTTTACAAGATTGATAACAAACACACTTTAGATAGGTTGAAAAAAGCTAAAACAATAGAGGAAATAATGAGTATTGAAGGAAATTTTAGAAAGGTGTGTTACGAAGAACTCGGAAAGAAAACATCTATTACATTTGAGGGAAGAACAAAAAGACCGCCTCAAGATCCCATTAACGCTCTTATATCCCTGGGAAACTCCCTAACGTACGCTAAGGTACTCGGTGAGATATACTTTACGCCACTTAATCCTACCATCAGTTATCTTCACGAACCCTCAACAAAGAGATTTTCCCTGTCCTTAGACGTTGCAGAAGTTTTTAAACCCATCTTCTCAGATGCCATTATACTCCGCCTACTGAAAGAGGGTAAGATTAAAGAGAAACATTTCAAAAACTTCGGGGAAGGTGTATACTTGAACGATGAAGGAAGAAAAATTTATGTCTCTGAATTTAAAAATCTCCTTGAGAAAACTATATATCACAAGAAACTAAAAAGAAAGATTTCTTATAGACAGCTTATAAGGATTGAACTTTTCAAACTCATTAAACATTTTCTGGATGAAGAACCTTATAAACCTTATATAAGAGGTTGGTAAGCATGAAAATAATACTGGTATACGATATAGCCTTGGAAGAACCTAAGGACCAGAACAGACTTAATAAAATCAGGAAAATAGCAAGGAAATACATAAATCATGTTCAGAAATCTGTTTTTGAAGGTAATATTACCGAATCAAAATTGGAAAGGCTAAAAAAAGAAATAATGAATGTAATAGATAAAGACCGAGATTCCGTGATTATTTACGTATTTGAAGATTCCTTTTATTACAAACGCTACATACTTACTAACACACCTGATCCTACCGACAACTTAATATAAGTTTTCACCAGTCATACCTACCTTTTCCTTAAGTTCCTTAAGCTCTAAAAGCTTCTTTACAATTAAATCACCAAGGGTTGTTCTCTTTTTAATACTTTCTATCCTTAATTCTTCCCATACATCTCGCGGAAGAGAGATAGTTGTCCTAACATAATCTTTCTTCCCACTTTTCTTCTTTCCACCCACAAGATTAACATTATAAAGCCTATTAGTTTGCAATATATTCGTGTTTAATGATAAATTATTTAACATAATTTACTTTTACAAAAATTTGCGGCCCATTGGCAACTGAATAGGGTGGGCAGTTCAAATATGCTTTAAACTCCAAGGTATTCATCAGTGTATCTTAATGCTATGATGTTATGATTACAGCAATTATATACCCTATCCTTTTCAATAAACAGAGGTCGCTTGTCAATTCAATTATTTACAAAATCCTTAGCCTTCAGAAAATGGCATTCACCGAATATTCAAGTTGTTTACTAAATATTTTGATACTATATTAATCTAGAAAACAATATGCGTAAGGGTTTCTAATGGACCTGGTGGAGTTGAAAGATAAAAAAGGAAAGAATAAACCAAAATATTCCTTCAAAGTTTCTAATGGACCTGGTGGAGTTGAAAGTGGATTCAGTTCCATTTGTTTTCTGACAAAGAAGAAAGTTTCTAATGGACCTGGTGGAGTTGAAAGACAGAACTCTGGAGGATCGTATAAATAGGATGGTCACAGTTTCTAATGGACCTGGTGGAGTTGAAAGGTAAAGGCATTCAACACTCGCCTTTAGCTCCCTTGCCCATAGCCAAGTTTCTAATGGACCTGGTGGAGTTGAAAGTACTACATTCTTTGAGCTTTCGTTAACTACAAAGGCGTTTCTAATGGACCTGGTGGAGTTGAAAGAAAGAGGCTTACCTTGCAGGGCTCCTTCATGATATAGGAAAGGTTTCTAATGGACCTGGTGGAGTTGAAAGTCTACAGGAACACAATATGTGAAGGTAAGCAGAAGGAAGGTTTCTAATGGACCTGGTGGAGTTGAAAGCTTCGTCTTCAGCGAAGCTATTTGCTATCCAGAGTATTCTTGTTTCTAATGGACCTGGTGGAGTTGAAAGCAAAAGCCATGCGGATCGCCTCGCTTTTGATTTCGTGTTTCTAATGGACCTGGTGGAGTTGAAAGTGGGAAGTCATGATACCAATCATAAATACATACATCTTGTTTCTAATGGACCTGGTGGAGTTGAAAGATTTGAAAACTACCTACACCCCATCCCACAGGCATTCCAGGTTTCTAATGGACCTGGTGGAGTTGAAAGTCTCGTATATTGCAGTATTTCGTTGAACTGGTATTCGGGCATCGTTTCTAATGGACCTGGTGGAGTTGAAAGAAGAATTCTATGGATAGCAAACAGCTTCGCTGAAGAGTTTCTAATGGACCTGGTGGAGTTGAAAGTAGAATTCTCTGATATTCGTTTTCAGTCATCTCAAAAGAGGTTTCTAATGGACCTGGTGGAGTTGAAAGAACTCAATGGCGCATTTCAGTAGAATATATCTTCTGAACCCGTTTCTAATGGACCTGGTGGAGTTGAAAGGCGTTTCGTGAATCAGTGATAGTAGAAAGCTTCTGAAAGTTTCTAATGGACCTGGTGGAGTTGAAAGATCTAATGAGGGTAAGAATGAAGAAGGTTTGGATAGTGAAGGTTTCTAATGGACCTGGTGGAGTTGAAAGCTCTGTCTATCAAGCAGAAAGGAGATCCTATGAAATCAGTTTCTAAGGGACCTGGTGGAGTTGAAAGTTTTATCTTGCTTCTGATGAATATGAACTGAAATTAAGTTTCTAATGGACCTGGTGGAGTTGAAAGCATATTATAGTAGCTGAAAAAATAATTAATACTTTACCGTTTCTAATGGACCTGGTGGAGTTGAAAGATATTCTGCTACTAAATCAGATAAATCATCATAAAACTGTTTCTAATGGACCTGGTGGAGTTGAAAGATACTCAGCTATAAGATCAGATAAATCATCATAAAACTTGTTTCTAATGGACCTGGTGGAGTTGAAAGGTTCCTTTTCCCCACTCAAGCTCAAAAATGGAAACTTTCCGTTTCTAATGGACCTGGTGGAGTTGAAAGGTCCAATCCGTCCGCAGGTATTATTTCAACCGTATTCAGTTTCTAATGGACCTGGTGGAGTTGAAAGGCTTTAGCGATATTACGATACGTAGTTGTTTTTGATAGTTTCTAATGGACCTGGTGGAGTTGAAAGTGAATACTACAGGGAAGCCATTGAAAGGGGAAAGAAGTTTCTAATGGACCTGGTGGAGTTGAAAGTTCGAGATGTTTATAGCTGTCACCCAGTCGCCTTCCTTCAGTTTCTAATGGACCTGGTGGAGTTGAAAGTAATAATCAACATTTTCTATTTTTTCTATATTTTGAAGTTTCTAATGGACCTGGTGGAGTTGAAAGAAACCAGCATTTCCCCTCTTCATAACCGAGGGATTGAGTTTCTAATGGACCTGTGGAGTTGAAAGTTTGATTGCTCTTTCCCTTGAAGGGAATTCTGCAATTGCCCGTTTCTAATGGACCTGGTGGAGTTGAAAGAGGGCGTCAGATGTAACGTATAAATGACGCTTATGATCTTTATTTTTCATCTACGATGGGCATTAGAATAAGGAATGAGTGATAAATGGAATAATGAAAGTAGGAGAGATTTTTATAAAGTTTATCTTCACCTTTACATTTAACTTAATTAGTAATATATTTAAAAACACTAAACACCCAGGAACAAATCCGAATAAACAGGAATGAGGTGGCGAGATGAAGTTTTTTAGCAGGGGTGAGAATGTAGAAAAACTCAGTGAGGAGGAGAAGAAGAGAAGAGCTAAGGAAAAAGATAAAGCGGTAATGGAATTTCTTAGCGGTTTTCTTGGGGAATATTTTACAGAACCCCCTCCGGCATCAGGAGAAAGGAGGGAAGTAAAAATGGAAGCACCTAAAAACAGGGATGAAATATTTCTTGAGATACTTAAGGAACTTAAGGGGCTTAATGCGAATGTGAATGAAATACTCAAGGAACTTAAAGAGCTTAATGCGAATGTGAAGGATATGTCTGCAAGGCTTGAAAAAAAGCTTGATGATATATACGAGAGTGGATGATATATATGGTAGTGTAGGTTAATAGCTTATTATATCCTTCCTACTATAAACTCATTCTTATCCGCATTTTTCACTATCCTCCCCGTATTTACATCATATATCTGTCCTTGAGTATTGACACTCAGTCCTTTTTCCGCCAAAGCGGAGTAATCGTAGATATTTCCTTCTTCGTCAAGCCTTACCGGTTTTCCTTCATAGTTCAGGTAAAAGTTGGGATCGGTTCTCATGGTGTCAAGGACCTGTTCTCTTACTCCACTGTCGCTCCAGATCTGTTGTTTGAGTTCTTCCCCGCTTAAGTTTCTTGCCTGAAGCAGGGCTTTGTTGAATTCTTTGTTGAACTCTTCCCTGCTTACTTTATCATCCACTATTCCCATATCCCTCGCAAGCAAATAACCGTCTATTCCCATGGATGCAAGTGTTCCCGGTCCGGGAAATGTTGAAGCTATACCGC
>WFPJ01000132.1 GCA_015487615.1 Aquificales bacterium
ATAATAGGTTATGAAACCTTTGCCACCGCTTTAAATGATTACATCCAAAGGGGAAGGGTGTGGAATTTTCAGCCTGTAGTACATCACGGTTTAAGGCTCTCTTATAGTTCTGGTAACATATCCGCCACACTCGGTGTGAACGACGGTCTTTTCAGTTTGGGACCCAATTTTAAAGGAACTACACTTACACCTGGTGTTGAATTAGGGGTCGGTACTTCATTGGGTAAAAACTTATCCATAAGCTTGGCAGGTCTTTATATAGATAACGGAGCCCTTGACGACGCAAATGACAAAAGGGACTATCAGGGAAATCTTATAGTTGCGTACGGGACAGGAAATATAACTGTTGCCATAGATGCATTGTATCTTAACTCCGGAGATGATAAAACAAGTGACACCGGTGTTGCACTTCATGCCAAATATGAGGGTAAAAAATTCGGTGTTGCGGGCAGGATAGAGTATCTTGACGTTGATAATGAAAAGGCAACCACATTTACTATAACACCCTCTTACAAGCATGGTAATTACTTTGTAAGGCTTGAGGGTGCCTATTACAATCCTCAACAAGGAGATGGTGTAGCAAGCGGAGGATTTGAGGCAGGATTTACCTTCTGAGCACCCATTACCGCCGAGGCTAAGGGAACTCCTTTCTTTAAAGGGGTTCCCTTTTGTTGTATATATGTGAAACTACTTTTTTATATATACTATCCGCATCTATACCTACTTCTTTTCTTAATACATCTTGAGGTCCGTGTTCTATAAATCTATCTGGTATTCCCATATTTATTATTCTTTTAAGTATGCCCTTTTGGGAGGCAAACTCAAGCACAGCGGAACCGAATCCTCCAATAACCGTGTTGTCTTCAACCGTTACTATTATGTCATGATTTTCAAATATTTCCGTTAACATATATTCATCAAGGGGTTTTACAAATCTTGCATTAACAACCGTCGGTGTTATCCCTTCTTCTTTTATAAGCCTTTCAGCGGATTCTAAAGCGGGATATACTGTCTGTCCTATTGCAAGAATGGCTACATAGCTTCCTTCAATAAGTTTTTCCCATGTGCCTATCTTAATCTCCTCAAAACCGTTGAATGGATTTCCGGGTGCACTGCCCCTGGGATATCTTATAGACATAAGTAGGCGATTTTTCACAGATGTATATAAAAGGTTTCTGAGTTCCTGTTCATCTTTTGGTGCGGATATTATTATGTTGGGTATGCATCTTAAAAAAGACAGGTCAAAGGTACCGTGATGGGTTGGACCGTCATCTCCTACAAGTCCAGCCCTGTCAACCGCAAAGGTGACAGGCAGATTTTGAAGGGCTATATCGTGTATGATTTGATCATAAGCTCTTTGCATGAAAGTTGAATAATAGGCAAGGACAACCCTCAATCCTTCAGCTGAAAGCCCCGCAGCAAATGTGGCAGCATGCTGTTCCGCTATACCAACATCAAAGAACCTTTCCGGGAATCTTTCTGCAAACTCAGATAGGCCAGAACCTTCCTTCATTGCGGGTGTAATACATACAAGATCCTCATACATCTCTCCCAGTTCAACTATGCTTTTGCTGAATACGGATGTCCATGTGGGTGTACCTTTCTTCTTTATGACTTCTCCAGAATCCCTTTTATAGGGCGGTACACCGTGCCACTTTACGGGATCATCTTCCGCTGGTTTGTAGCCCTTTCCCTTCTTTGTAATCACATGTATGAGTACGGGACCCTTTATGTACTTTGCATTTTTTAAAGTTTTTTCAAGGGATTCTATGTTGTGGCCGTCAACAACACCTATATAGTTAAAACCCAGCTCTTCAAAGATTATACCCGGGGATATAAGACCCTTTATGAATTCTTCTGTTAGCTTTGCTACCCTCAGGGGTTTCTCTCCAAGGTATCCAAGTATTCTCTTTATCTTCTGCCTTGTTTCCTGAACAAATCTACCGCTCATTATGTTCCCGAGATAGTTGGAAATTGCACCCACATTAGGAGAAATGGACATCTCGTTATCGTTTAGTATCACTATAAACTTGTCCGGTCTTAGATGTCCCGCATTGTTTAATGCTTCAAAAGCCATACCTGCTGTCATAGCGCCGTCACCTATTATTGCCACAACCCATCCTTCTTCTCCCTTAAGATCTTTGCCTATTCTGAAGCCAAGACCTGCTGATACGGAGGTTGAGCTGTGGCCTGCACCGAAGGCATCGTATATACTTTCATCCCTTCTTAGAAATCCAGAAATGCCCTTGTACTTCCTTAAGGTCTTGAATTCTTCCTTTCTGTCGGTAAGTATTTTCCATGCATAAGCCTGATGGCCTATATCCCATATTATTGTATCCTTGGGGGGATCAAACACCCTAAGTATTGCTATGGTTAGCTCAACTGTCCCGAGGCTTGCACCTATGTGTCCCCCGTTCTTTGAGGTAACCTCAAGCATATAATCCCGTACTTCTTCAGCCAGTCTTTCTAGCTCTTCATAGTTCATATATTTGATATCAATAGGTCCAGTGTATCTATTTAAAATTTCCCTCTTTTCCATTCCGATAAAATTTATATTAGCACATAAATTAAGGGATGATATAAGCCATTATCTTTTTTCCATTTTAACTATGTGGTTGTATATATCCTTTAAAACTTCCTGATAATCCTCCTTACCTTCCTCAATGTGATCCATTACCTCTTCAAGTTGTCTTGTGAATTCTTCTGAAACAAAGGGTATTATATCTTCCCTCTTTTTAAGGTACTCATAAACTTCTTTGCCGAGTTTTGTGGGTATAAGGAATCCTTTACGCTCTATTATATAACCCCTATCAAAGAGCTTTGTGACTATTGTAGCGTAGGTTGAGGGTCTTCCTATACCCCTTCTTTTCATCTCTTCCACGAGACTACCTTGAGTGTAGAGGAATGCCTTGGGAACCTGTCTTATTTCCTTTTCCCTGATTTCAATAGTTCCTTCCCTAACAGATGTTGTTTCCACTGGATTTATTAGGTCAAATCCCCTTTCTATTATTTCCGCAGTTACTGTTTCTTCCCTTTCAATGCCCCCCGCCTTTATGCTTAACCTTTTCTTTTTAACCTTTACCGGTCTCATTTGGGATGAGATAAATCTTTTGAATATAAGTTCATACAACAGTATATGATCCCTTGTTATACCTTCTATCTGACCGCCGAGCATCATGGATCTGAGTTCCTCTGGATCAAGGGGTTTAGTGGGCCTTATGCACTCATGTGCTCCACCCTCACTCCAATGCCTTCCGTAGAAGTATTCTTCTCCGAATTCTTCTTTTATGTAATCCCTTGCTATACCTATACCCGTGTCCGAAACCCTTGTTGAATCCGTTCTGTGATATGTAATAAGTCCCATTTCAAACAGCTGTTGGGCAAGATTCATTGTTTTTTCAAGGGAGAATTTGTACCTATCCGAAGCATCCCTCAGCATAGTGTCAGTTGTGTAAGGCGGAAGGGGACTTATTTTATCTTCAAATTCTTCCTTTACCTTTATTTCAATGTTGTCCACACTATCAATGAATTCCTTTGCCTTCTTTTTATTCTCAAACTCAAAATCCAACCTGAAACCTTCCGACCTTATTACCGCAATGTATTTCTTCTTTCTGTATTCCCTTTCCCTCTCTATTATCCAGCCCAGAACGGGTGTTTGTACCCTTCCCGCGGATAGCCAGTTTTTTGAAAATGTTTCCTGTAGTATCTTTGATACTTCAAAGCCGACCCATCTGTCTGATATCCTCCTTACCACCTGCGCCTTTACAAGATTTTCATCAAAGCTCCTAGGATTTTTAAGGGCGTTTATTATTGCCCTTTTCGTTACCTCATGAAATTCCATCCTTTTTACGCTGTCAACGTAAGGCATAAGTATATTGCCTACATCCCAACCTATCTTTTCTCCTTCTGTGTCTGGATCCGTAGCTATGTAAACTTCGTCCGCTTCTACAGCTATAGCCCTTAATCCTTCTATAATCTGTTCTTTTTCTTCAATTATTTCATAAACAGGTATAAACACACCGTCTGTTTTTATGACTCCGTGAAATCCTTTGTCCTTATTGAGGTCCAATATATGACCTGCGGAGGCTGTAATAATAAGATATATATCGCCTACAACTACTTCCATTACCTCGTGACCACCTATCCTTCTTACAACTGGCTTGCCGAAAAAGTTTGCAATTGTCCTTGCCTTGTTGGGAGATTCAACTATAACAAGAAGGGGCTTGAGGACATCTGTCTTCTTTATCTTTTTCTTTCCCGCCATAAGCTCTTTTACCTTTAGCCTGTCCTCATCTATTTCCTTTAAGAGGTTGTCAAGATTAACATCCTCCGCTTTAATGAAGTTTATCTCCTCACCGAACCATCTTACCTTTCTTATCAAATTGTTGAAAGCCTTTTTATCGTCCACAAGTATATAGCTGAGACCTTTGGTTATACCGCCTGCAAACATCCTTGATACCCTGCCAGATGCTTGGATATATCCGGTAACATCCGAAACCACGAGTGTGTACTCGCCTTTTTCTTCCCTTAATGTGATCTCTTCCGATGAAGCTATGAGGTCTCTTATCTCCTTTCCTTTCAGAAACTCTGTTACTTCCATTTTGAGATTATCAATCCTTTCTTTAAGCTCCTTGTTTTTCTCTATGAAATCTTCCGATATGAAGGAATATCTTCTGAGGGATTGTATCCATCTGTCAACATTCGGTATTAAATCCTTATATTTCTTAGCTATTATTGATCTTATTGACATAACAGCCCACAGCAGGTGATTTACATTTGCGTCTATATTAAGGTGTATAACTATCTTGGGAACGCCGTCAAATAAGGCATACCTTACCACATGGGGCATATCAATACCACGTGCAATGGGGTTCCTGTAGGATGAAATACCCACCAGAACCTCATACTCGCCCCTTTCAAATGCATCAAGACCTTCCTGACCCATATCTTCATAAGACAATGCCTTTACACCTCTTTTGTTAAGAAATTCTGTAAGCTCGTTAACCCTCTCCCTGCCCTTATCCGCGGATACGAATATAAGTCCTCCCTTTCCTAATCTCTTGACAAGCTCAAGTATTTTCTCTTCCGATGATGAGGATACTTCCTCGTAAACATCAACGATGTTTCTCAGATAGAAGGTAGGCCTTCCCACCTCAAAGCCAAGCAGTTCTCTGAAAAGCTTTATCCTGTTTGACTTCGGATTTCCTGTTGCGGAAGATACGAGAAGCACGCCTTTACTTTTCCTTTCGGAGATGTTTTTAAGTTTTTCATTAAGCTCCTTTATCCTTTCCCAGTCTTCTTGGCTTTTATTTCTCTTGCTTTTAAGTTTTATATTTTCCATAGCGAGGTCTATATCCTCTTCAGAGAAGCCGAGAAGATAAAGGGCTTTATCTATGTTCTTGGCGGTTTTAAGAAAGGAATCAACATCATCTACAAAGATGAATTCAAAATCCTTCGGTATTACCTCAAAGTTTTTATAAAGAAACATGGAAGAGGTTATAAGTATTCTAAAATCACCTTTAACAAGTCTTTCCTTTAATTCTTCCCTTTTCTTTTTACTGTTTTCCTCGCCGAATACTAGGACCCACTGCGGATCTATACCTGTATTAAGAACCCTCTCGTGGGTATGAGCGACGAGAAGTTTTGTGGGTAGGATTATGTATGATTTTTTACCTTCTTCCGCAAGGAATGTTGCTATTGAGATACCGAAGGATGTTTTACCAACACCGGTAGGTGCCAGAAGGGCGAAGGATCTTTTAAGGAAAGTCTTCCTTGCCCAAGAGATTTGAAGTCTCCAGGGATCAAATCCGTATATCTTTTCAAAATGCTTATACCACCGTTTTACCCTATCTTCAAGTTGGCATATCTTGACATAGGAACCTTCCCTTATATGGGAACATACACCTTCTCTGTCTTCAAAGGGGTAACACTTTTCGCACGGCAACCCCTTTTCAAGTCTCTCTGTACTTATATCACCCCCGCAGTTAGGACACAGATCGTGAAATAATGCTGGTAAAGTTTCTACCTTTCTTTCCATGACTGCTTAACCAACATAAAGGTAAATGAGTTTTTTGTCAAGACGCAAGTTTTCTTACCTCCTCCCTTATATCAATACCCACAGGACACCATGTTATACATCTTCCACATCCAACACACCCGTAAGTGCCGAACTGATAAACCCAGTAAGAGAACTTATGCATCAGCCATTGTCTATATCGGGCTTTTATTGATGATCTTATAGGAATTCCGTGAATTGCGGAAAACCCTTCTCTGAAGCAAACATCCCAGCTCCTTATCCTTGTTGACGAAGTTCCATCAAGGGTTATTTCGTCCCTCACCTCATAACAAAAACATGTGGGGCATACCATTGTACAGGAACCGCAGGCAAGACATCTCTTCTCTATATCATCCCATAAGGGACTTTCAAGCTTTGACAAAAGCTTCTTATGAAGGTCGTTTGTGTCCAGATCTAACTTTGTCTTCTCCCTTGCCTTTTCAATAAGGTCCTTTTCCTTTTTAAGATGTTTTTCGCCTGCCTCTTCTCCCATTAATTGCTCCACTATCTCCTTTCCCCTTTCCGAACCCGCCCTTATTAGGAATCCTTCTTCTATTTCCGTTATTGATATATCGTAGCCTTCTTCAATGAATGGACCCGTGCCCATAGTCCCGCAGAAGCATGTATCCCCTGTATATACGCAATTTACACCCACTATAAATATACTTTCCCTTTTCCTTTTGTAGTGTTCGTCGGGATGTCTATTTTTATTAACAAACACATCATCAAGTATGGAAAGGGCTTTTATATCGCATGCCCTTATACCGAGTAGGGCGTAGGATTTTGACTCTACCGTCGCATCTTGATTTAAGGAAGGTTCTACCTTAAGGAGTGTTTCAACGGGCGGATGTAGGAAATGCTTAGGGGAATAAAATCCGTGAACATAATTGAAGTATCCTTTACCGTTAGTAAATACCCTATAATAACCTTTTCCTTGAACCTCTCTAAGTCCCTTGGGAAATCGGTAATCTTTACCTACCTCTTTATACAGGATTACATCATCTTGCAATACGGGACCTATTAACCTGTAGCCCCTGTCGGATAAAAGCTTTATGAGCCTTATTAATTCCTCCTCTCCCGTTAACTTAACCAAGCTCATGTCCTTTCTTCGTAGGTCGGTTTTTCTACTCTGTAAAAAATACCTATCGGAATCTTAACATCTTCCCTGTTGTAATCCCACTCAAGTGCCTTGGCATAAGCCTTTTCAAAATCAGAAGTATCATGCTCCGTTTGTTCAAGCTTATAGGTTTGCCTATTATAGAGATCATAAGTATTGTAGAAAGCCACGCAGGGTTGAAGTACATCAACAAAGGAGAA
>WFPJ01000133.1 GCA_015487615.1 Aquificales bacterium
AACCCGTAAGGAGATATGAGGGAAAGCTCAAAAAGGACAAGATTGACGGTTGTATAGAGATAGAAAGGACGGTTGATATTCTTGAATATATAGGAAGGAATAAAGGATCAAAGTTGCTCATAGGTTTTGCCTTGGAAACGGAGAATATGGTGGAAGAAGCAAAGAGAAAGCTGAAGTTGAAAGGGGCGGATTATATAATTGCAAATCCGTCAAGGGTGATGGGTTCTGTTGAGTACGAGGGCATTATAATCGGTAGGGAGGGTGTGGTAAAAAGTATAAGGGCTGAGGATAAATTGCAAGCTTCCTTTGAGATAGAGGAGTTTTTGGCTGGTATTTTACTTAATCAGAGAGATATCTAAGTGTCTATTAACCTCCTGAGGAGGTCTTCAACGCTTATGTCTTTATAAGCTTCCCTTCTGTGGATAATACAGAGAATATAGACTATGTCCTCTTCCACGAAGTAGATAACCCTGTAGTTTCCAACTCTGAGTTTCCACAGATCTCTGAGGGATCCCTTTAGCCTTTCGCCATAGATTAGATGTTATGAGGTTAGCTTTTTCTCTATTGCTTTCTTTATCCTTTTCTTTGTTTGTATATCAAGAGACTTTACATCCTCCTTGACCTTCGGATGGTATCTAATCCCATATTTCCTCATGGGTTAGTGTTTTATTTTTACTGAGTGTTCTAAGCCTCTCCTCTGCTATCCTTGTAAGGCTTATATCTTCTGCAAGGTTTAACCCAATTTCCACATATTCTCTTACCACGGCGGATATGCTTTCTCCCCTCTCCTCCGCAATAGCTTTAAGGACCTCAAAAAGTTCTTTGTCAACCACAATGTTGACCCTCGGATTCTTGGTAGGCATACTTTAAATGTAACACTTTTGACGAACTTTATCAAGTGGCAGGGAGGCTTTTTAAAAGATAATAGGCAAAAATAGTAAAGGTGGGGTAAACACAAGAACTGCTTGTTCTGAGGAGTGCCAACTATTACATACTTCTTTTGGTGTGTCTTTATCTTTTAGAGGTATATAAGAAGTTCTTCTGGTTCTCTCATAAACTTTAGGGCATATTTCCAATTGGTTCAAAAGTACTTGAAAATTTTTGATGTTCGGATTAAAATTTTCTACACAAACAGGGAGGGATCCTATCAGAGTTCTGTTAAATATAAAAACGTTCCCGGGATTTCACCCTGTTTGAATAATTCAGGGAGGTTTGGGGCATGTTAAGATCTGCATTTTTTGCCTTGCTTTTATCTTCAGCAGTAGGATTCTCTCAGCTTTATGTTTCTCCGGCTGGGACCGGTCTTGATTGTACAGCTTCAAACCCTTGTAGCTTCCAAACAGCCCTTAACAAAGTGAGTAGCGTAAGTGATCCAGCAGTTGAGATTGTGGTTGCACCTGGCACTTACGAGCTTACGAGTACCCTTGCAACTACCGTTCCAAATGGAAAGAATTTAATCATAAAACGGGATGAATCATCGGCAGGGTATGTGGTATTAAAACCTGCTGATTTAAATAATAGGATAAAGCTTATGAGAATAATTGCCAAAGGTAATGCCAATGTCACCATAAAGGGACTCGCTTTTATATTTGGACTATCGAATGGGGTAGGTGGTGCGCTATTTATAAAAAGTGAAACGGGTTCTGTTGTCATTGACGGGTGCAAATTTAGATCCAACAGTGCATATAAGGACGGTGGTGCTTTAAGTCTGCAGTCTCAGGAGGGTGATCTTATAGTTACGGCCAGTAAGTTTTACAACAATGTATCATACGGGTCAGGAAATCCTGTAGGATGCTGTGGCGGTGGAGGTGCCCTTGATATAAGATCAAACCATGGTAATGTTACGGTTGAGAACAGCATTTTCAAAATGAATCATTCTGCACACAATGGCGGTGCCATAGAAGCCCACAGCAGTACAGGTATTGTGAGGATAGAATCAAACATATTTGAAGGTAATTCATCGGGTGCGGGCGGTGCTGTAAATGCGGGATCTATAAACGGAACTATTGTTATGGTGAATAACATGTTCCACAACAATCAGTCTTACGGTCTGGGCGGTGGTGCTTTACTTATCAACACACCTGGATGGGCAGGATGTCTGCAGGGAGGTAACGACTGTCCTCCGAGCCCTGTACACATGTATGTTGTAAACAACAC
>WFPJ01000134.1 GCA_015487615.1 Aquificales bacterium
CTCTTCTCTCTCCCACATATATGTTTTCGCCTTTCTAAAATTTTTGCTTCCGTGTCCTTCAATGGCGTAGGCTGTTAAGGTGTAAGGTGCACCCGCAAAACCTATTACAGGAACCTCATCCTGCTCCCTTTTAACCCCTTTTATAATTTCATATACGAATTCCGTTTCCTTAGAATTAAACTTTTTCAAACTCTTAGGGTTACCATCCCACTCAAGAACGGGTCCTTTATCTTCAATAAACCTTACCTTTATCCCTATAGCTTCAAGGGGTACAAGTATATCTGAGAATATGATTATTGCATCAACATCAAGTATCTTAAGAGGGAGGAGAGAAACTTTTATTGCAAGATCCACATTTTTACAAAAGCTCAAAAAGTCCTTTTCCCGCTCTCTAAGTTCCCTGTAGGCCTGCATATATCTTCCCGCTTGTCTCATAAGCCATATAGGGTATCTTTCTATCTTCTCTTGACGGATACTTTTAAGCAGAAGATTCCTTTTTGCCATGGGCGGTAAGATTTTAGCACACTTTCCTATTTTTATTGTGTAGAATATTTTGGCTGTAAAGGAGGTTGGGAAATGGCAAAAATTTCAGCTTACGCAATCGCTTTTCTTCTTATAATCCCCTCGTTTTCCTTTACCAAAGAGTTTAAACATGATGTGATCATATTTAAAAGGGAATCTAAAAGCAGATCAAAAGCAGGTATGAAGCCTGTTGTATTTCCTCACAAATTTCATGCTGAGATTATGAAATGTAATTCTTGCCATAACCAAATCTTTAAACCTATTCTAGGAGCAAACAAGATAACCATGAAAAAAATAATGGAAGGTAAGGCATGCGGTGCATGTCATAACGGTGTAAAGGCTTGGCCCGCCTTCCACTGTGATAGATGTCACAGGGGTAAATAGGTCAATGTTAAAATCCGATATTGACATAAAGGATGCTAATCTGTATCATAAAAAGGATCATTTTTGAACGGAGGTGGTAGGAGATGAAAGTGGGGAAATCAATCACTCTTTTTGCCATAATTATAGGAACCCTAATAGTAGGTACTTTTACCATAGTCGGTAGTACTGATCTTGAGTACGGTGACCTTGTTTTGGATAGCAAGATAGAAAGCATGAAAAAGGCAGGTGTAAAGCCTGTGGTGTTTCCACACTGGTTCCATAGGATAAGATTCAAGTGTAAGGTGTGCCACGAAGAGATATTTATCATGAAAAAAGGTGCTAACAATATAACTATGAAAGCAATAATGGAAGGGGAGTTCTGCGGTAAATGTCACAACGGTGTAATAGCCTGGGAACCTATCTACTGTGACAGATGCCACAGATATGAACCTCCTCAGGAAGAGAAAAAAGTTGTAAAAATAGAAAAGGGTAAAAAGTATGATCCAAATGATCCAAATAACCCCATATATCTAAGTGGTTTAACCAAACAACTCGCAGGAACGGGTGATCCTAACAAACCTGCAAGTCAATACTATGAAGAAGGACAAGACTGGCATCCTCAAGTGTTAAAAGAAGCAGGGCTTCCGGTTGATAAATACGGTCTCGTTGATTGGGCCAAAGCGGTAAAGGAAGGTTATATAAATCCTAAGGGGACTCTTGATCCTAACGAAGAAGAGTTCCCTATAATGGACCTTGACATAGTTATTGAAGCAAAAAGTGACTATGTTAATGATGTAGTATTTCCCCATTGGATACACACCTATTGGCTTAGATGTGATGTTTGCCATCCCAAGATCTTTGTACCTGAAAGGGGTAAAAACCCTATGACCATGGCAGAAATAGCCCAAGGAAAGTGGTGCGGAAGGTGCCATGGGAAAGTTGCATTTCCTCTAACGGATTGCCAGAGATGTCACGTAAAGCCGAAGGAAACTTCTGCTACAGCTGAAAAAGAAACCCAAGAGTAATGTTTAGAAAGCTGGGGGTCCTTATAACGGGACCCCTCTTACTACTTACTATTTTGGTAACTTTCACACAAGGGGAGGATGATATTTGGGATGTTTACTATAACATTTTAAAAGCAAAAAAAGATGATCTGCCTCCCGAGTATGGGGACATAATAATGAAAAACAAAATAGAAAGTATGAAAAAGGCAGGGGTTCAGCCGGTTATATTCCCTCATTGGTTTCACAGAATAAGATTTAAATGTAAGGTATGTCATGAGGATATATTTATTATGGAAAAAGGAGCTAACGATATAAATATGAAAAAGATAATGGAGGGTCAGTACTGTGGTAAATGTCATAATGGTATAATAGCGTGGGAGCCTATTTACTGTGATAGATGTCACAGGTACGATTCTAAGAAAGCACAAAGGGAGCACTATGAAGCCCTAAAAATACTACCAAGAGATAGACTTGGATTTATAGATTGGGCAAAAGCAGCAAAAGAGGGTTTAATAAAGCCTAAAGGTAAAATATATCCCACCGATCAAGAAGCCATACCTGAACAACCTTTTGACTTGGATATAGTAATAGAGGCAAAAGCGGATTTTATGAAAGATGTTATATTTCCCCACTGGATACACACCTTCTGGCTTAGTTGTGCTAACTGTCATCCAAAAATATTTATACCCTCCGCAGGGGCAAACCCTATATCAATGGTAGAGATATGGCAAGGAAAATGGTGCGGAAAATGCCACGGAAAGGTTGCATTCCCCACATTTGACTGTACAAGATGTCATGTAAAGCCGAAAGAAAAAAAGAAGAAAAAATGAAACTATGGATGCAAGGGAAAGATTATATAATTATGATGTCAAACAAAAGAGGGGAGTAGGAAATGAAAAAGCTGGTTTTCGTGTCAGTAATATTGGCGGGCGCAGTTATTTATATTTTGCTCATAAACAATAAAAGTATAGCCCAAGATCTTGAAGTTGCTCCTGACGGGCTCCCCATAATTAAAGATCTCGGTATGGTATTCTCCTTTCAGGGAGACGCACATATAGCAGCGGAAGTCTGCGCAAATTGTCACCCAGATAGGTATAAAGAATATATTAAAAGCCCTCACTTTAACAGAGAAGATCCAAGGGCTCCGATGGCACAATTTGATTGTGAAACTTGTCACTTTCCCGGTAAAACCGGAAAAGAACATGTAGCGGCAGGTGGCGGAAGAGGTATAGGCGGTGTTATAAATCCCGCTGCGGAATCCCCCATACCTGTAGAAGTTAAAAATGAAGTTTGCCTCCAATGTCACGCAAGGTTTCCTTTAAGATTGCCGAGGATAATGTGGCACGGCAGTATACATGAACAAAAAGGCTTAGCCTGTACAAATTGTCATAGAATACACTATGACGGTCAAGACAATCCTAAACATCTTAAATTCCCAACAATACCAGAAGTATGCTTCCAATGTCATAAGCAGATTAAAGCACAAGTTGAAAAGCCTTCTCACCATCCCATAAGGGAAGGAAAGGTAGTTTGTACAGATTGTCACAATCCGCACGGTGCGGTCTCTGACAGGCTGTTAAATGCTAATCGTATAAATGAAAAATGTTACCAATGTCATGCGGAAAAAAGAGGTCCCTTCCTTTGGGAACATCCGCCCGTTGTTGAAAAATGTATAAATTGCCACACACCTCACGGATCAAATCATGATAAGTTACTAATAGCAAAAGTGCCTTACTTATGTCAAAGGTGTCACGCAACCGATATTATTCCAAAAAGATGTTCAGATTGCCACGCAAACAACATAGGTGGTGCACCTAATTTTGATCTTGAACACCCAACAAGGCAATTTGGTATTCCTCAAGATAAATTGCATCAGTCCATATATGCGCATTCCAACAATAGGATGTTCTATCGTTCGTGTCTCAACTGTCATAATCAGATACACGGTAGTAACCATCCATCTGGTAAGTTCTTCCAGCGTTAAGGAGGGATGGAATGAGAAAAGGCTTATTGATCTCAGCCTTACTTAGCTTGGGGACCTGTATAGCACTGGCGCAGGATACCACGCTGGACGGAAGTGTAGGAATTGAGTACAGAAATCTTTCTGGAGACGAGGATGCATCCAAGCTTAATGAATACAGAGATTTAAGGGATGGTATAACAGGCGATGTAAAACTAAAATTCAGGTGGAAGGAAAAAATAGATGTAAGGCTTGATGCTACAAACATTGGTTTAAATGATCAAAAGATACATCTTCTTTTTAACAAAATAGGACAGTTCAAACTTGAAGTTATATACGACAAAGTACCTCATTTATTTTCAAGGAATGTAAGATTTGGCTTCAGCGGTGTTGGTACAGGTGACTTAAAATGGAACAACGGAAGGATATCTTACATAGATATGGGTCTTATGAGGGATTGGTTAAAGGTTTACTTTGATATTGTTGCCTTTGATCCCCTTCTTAACTTCAGAATAGAATTTATAAATGAAAAGAGAAAAGGTACAAGGCCCTTTGGTGTTCTATCATATTTCGGTGTTGATCCGGTCCAAACAAGCGGTATAAGGCACAGTGTAATAGAGGTTCCAGAGCCCATAGATTATGATATTACGGATATAAGATTTATTACAGTATTCAATTGGAGAAACTTCCAATTATACAGCAGTTACTATTACTCCGAATTTAAAAATAACATTCAGGAACTAAAATGGGATAATCCTGAACAGAACGGAGCGCCAAGGGGACTGCTTGATATATACCCGAATACAACCCATAACAATATATCTGTTACAGGAAATCTGTGGAAATTACCCCTTGACACAAAAATAACAGCGGTTTTCTCTAAGGGAGAATTCGTCCAAAATGATAAACTGCTTCCATACACAATAAATCAAAATGCATACTCGGGTACACAGTATGAGAATAATCCCCCCGATCCACCCGATCCGGGGGAGATGAAGGTGGAATCCACCGTTTATGACTTTACCTTGGTATCAACACCGCTAAAAAGATTTGATATCAAATTCCGTCATCGTTTTTACGACTGGAACAATAAAACAGCTATAGTTGTGTTTCCGGGATACGTTAAGATAGATGTAAGATGGCACGAAATACCCGCAATTAATCTACCCCTTAGTTTTAACACAAATACAACATGGCTTGATATGGGATATAGAATAAGTGACTCGGTAAAGTTATCCTTCGGATATACTATTGATAGGAAAGACAGAAGAATCTACGAGGTGGTTGATCCATCTTATTACTATAAACCCACTGTTAGGGTCGTAACACGGTCTGTTGACAGAATATATACAGTTAACCTTGATGTAAAACCCATACCTTGGAAGTGGCTTGATATAAGATCTTCCTACATAAGATCTGTTCAGAGAGGCAGATACAGGGTTGATGATCCCATAGTCTATAAATACTGGAAGTACGATGAAGCGGACAGGGACAGGGACAGATTACAACTTATAGTAACGATGTTTCCCATGAAATATCTAGGAATGGCAACAGGTAAGGAAGGATCTTATGAAAAACCGCTCATAATTACAACACATATAATAGTAGGTAAAGATTCCTTCGTAAACTCGCCGGTTGGTCTTCTTGAAGACTCACATATAATCTATGGTATAGACATAGACTACGTTCCAGTAAAAAGAGTTACCTTAAACGCTTACTTTATACATGAAGAATTCAGAAATAAACAAAAGGGCTGGGAAGAAAGGGATCCAAATAAGGAATGGATAGTTGAAGGTATTGACAAGGACAGTACTGTAGGAGTGGGTATAAAATTCAAAGTCATACCCCAAAAGCTTGATATGGATCTCAGATATGCTTATGCAATGACGGATGGAACAATAAAACCTTCTGGTTTTGCAGTTTTAACAACCGTTGATGATTCCGAAAGGCATACTTTAAATCTTAACTTCAAATACAAAGTAAGAAAGTTCCTACATGTAGATCTCGGAGTATTTTGGGAATCGTTCCGATTTAAGGATTATAACAAAGAGGGGTTTGAAAATTATGCATATGGACAAGACGGTAACTACTTTACAGGTGGTGCTTTAATCCCGGATTACAACGTAACAATGGTATATAGCAAACTTACCTATAAGTTTTGATGTATAGCTTCCAATTTTCTTCTGAGTGTAAGCCTATTTATACCTAAAAGTCTTGATGCCCTAACCTGATTATTACCGGAAAATTTAAAAGCTTCTTCTATCAGCAATTTTTCAACCTCAGTTACTACTTTATCATATATATCTTCCTCACCCATTGAAAGTCTTAACCTTATCTCCTCCTTTAAAGCATCCTTCCATCCCTTTGTTTCCCTGGAGGAATAATGAATTTCTTTGAGATCAGGAATATCCTTTGTGGAAAGTATATTTTTTGAAGATAACGCAATAGCCCTTTTAACTACATTCTCAAGTTCCCTGACATTCCCTGGCCAATTGTATTCAAGAAGTGTTTCTAAGAATCCTTTTGTGTAACCTTTTATCTTCTTGCCATATTCCTTTGAAAACTTCTTTATCATGCACTCAAGCAATATAGGTATATCTTCCTTTCTTTCCCTCAAAGGTGGCAAATATATATGAATAACATTAAGCCTGAAGAATAAATCTTCTCTAAACTTACCTTCTCTTACCATTGCTTCAAGATCTCTATTAGTAGCTCCGATCACCCTTACATCAATAGGTATCTCCTCCTTTCCGCCTATCCGCCTTATTTTTTTCTCCTGTAGAACTCTTAAAAGTTTCGTTTGCACCGATAAAGGCATGTCTCCAAGCTCGTCAAGGAAGAGTATACCGTGATTTGCTTCTTCAATTAATCCCTTTTTCCTTGACACAGCTCCAGTAAAAGCACCCTTTTCATAACCGAAAAGTTCAGCCTCAAAGAGATTTTCCGGTATGGTTGAGCAATTTATCGCAATAAAGGGTCCCTGCCACCTTTTTGATAGCTTCCATATTGCCCGCGCAAAGAGTTCCTTACCAGTACCGCTCTCTCCAGTTATCAGAACGGGAACATCAAGTGATGCTGCTTTACCTGCAAGCCTTATAGCTTCCGCCATATTCTTTGGATTTCCGACTATGGAGCAAAGTTCTTCACACAGATAACCCTTTGGTATTTCCTTGGAGGAAATCAATGTATAAACCCGTGTTTCCTCAAGAATTCTTAAAGCTTCATTTACCTTCCCCTCAATTTCTTTCTCATCTGTGGGGATATTTATAACGTCAAAGAACCCGATACTCATTAATTTCATGGTATAACCTGGTAACTGGAGACCGGTAAGGGCTATAACAATATTGTCCTCAATAATATCCGGCACTGAAGATAAACCAAGTGTATCAACATCAAGCAGAATAACATGCTCACTTATATCCTCTGGTACCTCTTCGTATTTTTTAATACCTCTTATATTCAAATCTTCAGAAGCACTACATAGTATGACCCTTTCCATTTCCAGAATATGTATAAGCAGTAAACAGGCATGTTTAAAGGATATACATCATAAAAACTACCTTGTTCGTATAAGTCATTGATAGAAGGATAAGTAAAAATTGGCATATTGTATGCAATATGTTGAATCGGAGGTGGTACAATGAAGGGTAAATTACTAAACGCTTCCTGGATTGAGGATGTTGAATATATAAAAAAGCTTATAGATAGATACATTAAGGGTGAAATAGATGAACATCAATTTAAGAAGGAGAGATTAAAAAACGGTATATATGGTCAGAGGCAGAAGGGTTTCTTTATGGTGAGGGTGAAAGTACCCGGAGGAGAAATAACTCCAGAACAGCTTAAAACCCTCGCGGAGATAGGAGATAGATACTCAAACGGCATATTGCATATAACCACAAGGCAGGATATCCAGTACCACTGGGTAAAGCTTGAGGATATACCCCAAGTGGTAGAAATTATAAATGAATGCGGGTTAACAACAAAGGACGCGTGCGGTGACACAGTAAGAAATGTTACTTCATGCTACCTTTCCGGAATATGCCCCCTGGAAGTAATAAATGCGGGCCAATGTGCAAGGATAACAACTGAAAAATTCCTTGGTATATACAGAAACCTACCGCGGAAGTTTAAGATAACTTTCTCAGGTTGTGAAAAGGATTGCGCCTACGCAAGATTCAACGACGTAGGCTTAATTGCAACCATAAAAGAAAATAGACACGGCTTTAAGGTATATGTGGGGGGAGGTCAGGGGGATACGCCGTACATAGGCAATCTTCTGATAGACTTTGTGGAACCCAAGTACATCCCAAGCATCATAAAAGCGGTACTTGAAGTTTTTAATAAGCACGGCGATAGAAAGAACAAAAGGAGAAACAGGCTTAAGTTTCTTATAGAAAAGATAGGATTTGAAGAATTTAGAAATCTATTCTGGAAAGAATATAACACGATTATAGAAGAGGCAAAAGATTTCTCTCCTGAAGCTTACATACCTTGCGGAGATCTTATTCTCAGTAATCCAATGATTCAGAAGGATGGTAAATATGCCCTAAATATCCTTTTGAGGAAAGGTAATATAACCTCACCTGAGGTTGAGGTACTTACGAATTTAGCTATAAGATACTCCCTTAATATAAGATTAACGCAAGATCAAAATATACTCCTTTATAACATATCAAAAGAGGATGTTGATGAAATAAAGAACGCACTTATAGCACACGGTTTTGATATTGAAGGTGCAGGAAGTATAAGGGATATAGTGTGTTGCCCTGGCTCTGAGACATGCAGTTTAGGGATAACCTCTTCACGCGGAGTCTCTGAAGCCATAGAAAAAATAGTAGACAAATTTTCTCACCTGCCTGTAAGAATAAAAATAAGCGGTTGTCCAAACTCCTGCGGTCATCATCATATAGCGGATATAGGTCTACATGGAGTTGCCAAAAAGATAAACGGTAAGCTCGCACCACACTATGTCTTTCACTTCGGAGGAACACCCACAAAGATAGGAGAGAGATCCCTCAAGATACCCGCCAAAAATGTACCTACAGCTATAGAGGATATTCTTAGCTATTATGAAGCACTTAAAAAGGAAGACGAAACATTTACAGAATTCCTAAGCAGAGTTGGAGAGAAAACCCTTAGAGGCATACTTGAAAAGCATATACATATTAAGGAAGGTATTGATTACTTTAAGGATTTTGGCTCTGACAAGGAGTTCTCCTTAGAGGAGGTAGGAGTAGGGGAATGTATGGGAATAGTTGCTGACATGGTTGAAACATCAATAAGTGAAGCGGAGAGGATGATCTCTCAAGCAAAGGCACATATACAGCAAGGATTTGAGGAAGACGCATCAGTCCATCTTAAAGAAGCCCTTACGGTGGTATGTAAAGGTATGCTTGTGCCCTTCGGTATAAAGGCGGAAGGAGAAGAAGCAATAATTAAATTCGCTGAACATGTCATAGGAAGAAGATATGTGGATGAAAAATTCTTGAATTTACTTAAAAAGGAAAATCCGTCCGTCGGTGAGGTTGAAGAGTTTATAAGTGAATGCAGGAAGGCTTATGAGCTCCTTAAAAAGCAAACAAAAGAAAAACTGGAGAAGGGTATAAAAGATAAAGCAAGAAAGGAGATAATGGATCTCAGAAATGAAGAATGTCCGTATAACTTTATACTTGCAAAACAAAAAATAGAGTCAATGGAAATAGGATCTGTCCTTGTGCTCCTGTTGAAAGATGAGGAATCTGTTAGGAGTGTGTCCGCAAGCATGAGGGATCATGGCCATGAGGTTATAGATATTGATCAGGAAAATTCTCACTATGTGTTGACAGTAAGGAGGAGGTAAATGAAAGTTAAGGAGATATTAAGGGAACACATTGAAAAGCTTGGGGAAAAGGCATGTTTCACATGCAGTTTTCAGGTTGAAGATGTTGTTATACTTCACATGTTACTTGATATAAAAAGGGATATACCTGTACTATTCATAGATACAGGCTATCACTTTGATGAAGTATATGAGTTCGTTGATAAGCTCTTAAATGAGTGGAAGTTTAACTTAAAAATAATAAGACCTGATTTGGAAACAGAAGAGTTTGAGAAAAGATACGGAAAACTTTACAAAAGCAACCCGGATCTGTGTTGTAAATTAAGAAAGGTAGAACCATTATTTAATGAATTAAAAAAATACGATCTATGGATAACTGGTTTAAGGAGGGAACAATCGCCTACAAGAGCAAATATTGAAGTGGTTGAAAGGGTTACATTGCCAAACGGCAAAGAAATTGTAAAATTAAACCCATTAGCTTATTGGACATGGAAGGATGTGTGGAATTATACTGTTAGGGAAGGACTGCCTTATCTGAGTCTTTACGATGAAGGTTACACGAGTATAGGGTGTAAACCATGTACCACACTTCCTGTTAAAAAAGACGATCCCAGATCGGGCAGATGGGGAGGTAAAAAGTTGGAATGCGGAATACATACATTCTATAAGGAATGAAACCATGGAAATTATCGCAGGCTTGATAATAGGCTTACTCATAGGGTTAACAGGTATAGGTGCTGGGACAATTACAGCCCCTCTTCTTATAATGGTATGGAACATTGATCCTCCCACCGCTGTGGGAACAGCTCTGCTTTTCTCTACTATAGTAAAAGCTGTGTCATCCCTAACTTATTTTAAGGCAGGTAATATTGATAAAAGATACATAACAA
>WFPJ01000135.1 GCA_015487615.1 Aquificales bacterium
CTATCAGGAGCGGGTTGACAACCTTCACATCCGTAGGAAGCATTAACCACAACTACATTGACCCCTTTCCTTTTCATCTCAAGCACATAATTTAGGGCTTCTATGACAGATGCAATATCACCTACTCCCCCAGCACCAAGGGCTTTAACAGCCATTATCTTAACATTCCAATTAACACCCGCAATACCCGTACCGTTGTTACCCACAGCACCTATGATACCCGCAACATGAGTGCCGTGACCGTTATCGTCCATTGGATCTCCATCACCGTTTACAATATCAACGCCGTACACATCGTCAACATAACCGTTGTTGTCATCATCAATACCGTTTCCCGGAATCTCATAAGGATTAACCCACATGTTTTGTCTTAAGTCCTCATGATTATAGTCAACACCCGTATCAACAACAGCCACAACCACCGAGTTTGACCCTGTGGTTACATTCCAAGCATCGGGAGCTGATATTTTGTTCATAGCCCACTGCTGGGGATATTCAGGATCATTGGGTATTTGAAATATCTTAACCTTATAATTGGGAACTACCTCTACTACTCCCTGTTTGTTCTTCCATTCTTTTATCAATTCTTCTGTACTTTTACTCTTATCTATGATATGGAGATATCTAACATCACCCATTCTACCGAGGGCTTTTATTCTTTCTCTGCTAGCTTTAATATTAACAGATCCCTTAATCTTAACTATAATCTCACCCTCTTTATATTCCGCTGAAAGGGAAAGACTAAGAAATGCCAATATCAACCATCCTATAATAAGCACCCTCATATCAGGATTAAATATATTTTAATAGCACAAGCACACAGGTGAATTTTACCTTGCTTCTATTATAACCACCGGGTGTGGTACCACCTCTCCGTTAACATAAGAGCCCTCACCTACCAGTAATTTTTTTACCACTCCCTCGTAAGGTGACACTACGGTAGTATAAGAAGCAATCAGCTTTAACTTCCTAAGTTCCGCTTTTGTCTTCTCAAGCTCAGCCTTGGCCTTTTTAAGTCTTATCTCATAATCCTCATAAACACTCTTTGCAAGCAAATCCCTTTCATAAAGTTCCTTATATCTCTCAAAATCTTTCCTTATTTTTAAATAATTTTGCTCCTTTTCAACAACCTCATTCTCAAGCTTAAGTATCTCAGCATCATAAATCTCCGCACTTATCCTTAAAAGGGGCTCACCTTTTCCTACTCTATCTCCTTCTTTAACAAACACCTTTTCAACAACACCTTTTACTATAGTATGAACTGTATATTCTCCTGCATGAACAAAAGGAACAATAAGAAATATAAAGCTATAGATAAAAAACATCAGAAGGTAACCTCTCTTTCACCTATAAATGCATGTCCTTCTTTGAAAACATTGAAGACATCCTTACCCATAAGTAAGTAAACATCCATCAGGAAAAGGGTAAGTTTGTGTTCACACTCCATCCTTTTAAGCTCCGCATAGCTCCTGTAGGACATGGCATAACCCAGATCAAAGGCCAATTCAAGCTCGTACTCAGATCTTTTTACGTCAAGATTTTCTTCTGAATGTCTTTCAAGTGATTCCGCATATTCAAAACATCCCCTTATGAGCTCCCAGCGGTAATAAAGGCTGTCAATCTCTCCTTCTATCTTCCTTTTAAGGAAGTTAAGTCTATCAACCGCTTCCATTCTCTTAGTTTCATAAAAATTCCTGCGTGACGATATGAAACCACCATCATATATAGGTAACTCAATTCTTATCCCACCGTACCACTTGTAACGAGATCCGAAAGGACGTGTAGAATAACCGCCTCCGAAATCAATAAATAAATATGGTGCATATCTCTGTCCATCCCTTTTACTCTCATAGTATTCCATCAACATCCTTCCTATCTCCATATCATAATTTCCAGTAAGGGCTTCCCTTTTCACATAATCGCTTTTAAACTCACCGTTTATATCAACCTTTATTTCAGGAATAAGTATTTCAAAATCCTTATTATCAATCCCTATAAAGTACACAAGTTTATTAAGATAACGATTATAATCGTATTGAGCCTTCAAAAGCTCCATCCTTTTTTGTCTGTAAACTGTCTCAAATCTCGCCTCTTCCTCCCTGCTAAGCAAACCTTTCCCCTTTTCATTTCTTGCCTTGTCCCACCTGACATAAGCTACGGCCATCTCTTCCCTCTTTACCTCCGCCCTCTTCTCCGCAAGTTTAATTCTCCAAAATAGATCAACCAGCCTTATCTTAAAATTCTCATAAGCTTTTTTAAGCATAAGTTTTCCAATCCTTACCTTTATATCAGCGGATTCTATCCCCTTTGATAATATTCCCCAATCCCATATCAAATACTCACCTCTTATATAGGAATAAAGATCAAAAACTTCCCTTTCACCATACGGAAAACCATAGTAAGCCCTTGTAATAAAAGACAGGTTAGGTCCCCTTAAAGATTCCACACTTTCCTTCTCAAATATCCTACTGTCCACTTCCCTCCTAAGGGATCTCAAATAATCGCTTTCAGATAGAGCTATTTTAAAAGCCCTTAGCGGATCAATATATTCTCCCGAAAATGCTAACCCTCCGATAAAGAAAATAAGCAGAAAGAACATCATCTGCTCCTTCTGTACTTCCTTATAAAACTAAATATGTTTTCATTTTTATAATGACCTTCCACTATATACTTTCCTATCAACAAAAATTCTTCAGGTTTGTAATAGCCGGGCAACTTCAGTATAACTTCACCGTCCTTATTATAAAAAAGGAACACAGGTGTTGCCCTTACCCCATATTTCCTTGAAAATGTTTTTTCGGTATACTCCCTACCATCAACGTCAATAACAGGTAATGATCCCTTTATATTTATTTCAATCATATAAAAGTGCTTCGTAAAATACTCTTTTACCTCTTTATCCTGAAAGGTTACTCTCCTCATTTTGTCACAAAAAGGACACCCTTCCTGATAAAACATAATAAAAAGGAACTTTCCTTCTTTCCTCGCTTCCTCCACATCCTGACCTATATCAAGGAAGGATATCTTAAGGAATGGTATGTCGGAAGCAAAAATAAAACCGGAAAAAATTAAAAACAGACAGAGCTTTAACATGGTTAATTTTGTATAATATCAAATTACTTACAAAATATCATCAGGGAGTACGGCATGGCGGAAAAAAAGTGGAGAACCGCAATAACAAGACATATAGGTCATGAAACCTATGTTAGAGGCTACAGATTGCTTGATCTTGTAGGCAACCTTTCTTTTGCTCAAGCCATATACCTGATTCTGAAAGGAGAACTACCAAACGAGAAAGAATCAAAAATGATGGAAGCCATATTTGTATCTGTCATTGATCACGGGATAGCCCCCCCTTCTGTAATTGCTGCAAGGTCCGTGGCAAGCGGTGGTAACTCACTGAATGTAGGAGTCGCTGCTGGTATCTTGGCGTTCGGATCCGCCCACGGCGGGGCTTTGGAAGATGCAATGAAATTTATTCAGGAAGGCGTAAAAGATAGTAGAAGTGTAGCGGAGATTGTTTCAGAATATCTTTCAAAGAAAAAACCTATTCCTGGATACGGTCACAGATATTACAAAGAGTTTGATCCAAGGACAAAGAGACTTATGAATATTGCAAGGGATCTAGGATTTTACGGTGATCATTGTAGATTTGCGGAAGAAGTAGAGGAAGAACTTTATAAGCAAAAGGGTAAAAGGCTTGTGCTTAATGTGGATGGTGCTATAGCTGCAGTGGTTTCTGAGATGGGCTTTGATTGGAGATTGGGGAAAGGATTCTTCATTATAGGAAGGGTGCCTGGTCTTGTCGCCCATGTTTTTGAAGAATTAACAACTGAAAAGCCTTTCTCCAAAAGATTGAATGAAGAAGAAGAAACTGAATACACTGGTGTAGAGCCAAGGGAATTACCAGAGGAGTTCAGGAAGATATAAATGGCTAAGAGGGTTATACTTGCTTACTCAGGGGGGCTTGATACATCCGTTATAGTCCGCTGGTTAACCGAAAGGGGTTACGAGGTAATAACCTATACCGCGGATGTGGGTCAGAATGAAGATCTAAGCGATATACCTGAAAAGGCTAAGGCTTCCGGTGCAGTAGATGCCATAGTTGAGGATTTAAAAGAGACCTTTGCAAGAAAATACTGTATGCCAACTTTGAGAGCCTTAGCACTTTATGAAGGCAAATATCCCCTTACCGCTTCACTTTCAAGACCCCTTATATCCGAAAGAATGGTCTACTATGCAAAAAAGTTATCCGCAAATGCGGTCGCCCACGGATCCACAGGAAAGGGAAACGATCAAGTGAGATTTGAATTGTCCGTCTGGGCACTTGATCCAGATATTGAAGTTTTGGCTCCCGTCAGGGAATGGGAGTTTAAATCAAGGGAAGAGGAAATAGAGTATGCTAAAAGATGGAATATACCCGTTAAAGTAACAAAAGAGAAACCCTACTCCATAGATGAAAATCTTTGGGGAGTGTCCATAGAATGCGGTCCCCTTGAAGATCCGTGGACCGAACCTCCGGAGGATGCCTACCAAATAACATGCTCTCCAGAAAAATCCCCGGAAGAACCTCTTTACCTGACCATAACTTTTGAGGATGGAGTACCAGTAGCTATCAATGGGAAAAGGTATGAAAGACTATGGGAACTCATAAGGGAACTGAACATTTTAGGCGGTAAACATGGAGTGGGAAGAGTAGATATGGTTGAAAACAGACTAGTAGGTATAAAAAGTAGGGAGATTTATGAAGCACCGGGTGCCCTTATCCTTTATGAAGCGTATAGGGATCTTTTATCTTTAGTAACGGACAGGGAAACTTTCCATTATCTAATATCCCATGTATCTAACAAATATGCGGAGCTCGTCTATAATGGACTATGGTTTTCCCAACTCAAAGAGGCACTGGATAAATTTACAGAACACCTTTCACCCTATGTTAGAGGTGAAGTTAAAGTAAAACTGTACAAGGGAAGTATTAAAGTTATAGGTAGAACATCTCCTTACTCCCTTTATAGTGAAGATCTGGCTACCTATACTACCCAAGACAAATTTGACCACATTGCAGGAAAGTATTTTACAAAAGTGTATGGCCTACCGATGAAACTACTTGGCAGGGTAAGAAGTAAGAAGGTATAATAAATTAGTCAATCATCAGGGAGGTGAGCCATGAAATTCCCTCTTATAATATCAGCTGTTGTTTTATACATCTCTGTATCTTTCGGTGCGGTTTTCAATGTAAGCAGTTATCTTGAGCTAGTAGGGGCATTAAGTATCGTAAGTAAAAACGGAGAAGATGACATAATAAATATAGCAAAGGGAAATTATGTTATAAAGACTCCTTTGATTTATAAGCCTGAAGAGAACAAATCCCTAATCATACAGGGGGCTGGCGCGGATTTGACTGTATTTGACGGTTCCAATTTATCAAGGATACTTATAATAGATACCACAAACCTTAAGAACGATTCCGAAGCTCATATAACAATAAACGGTATTACTTTCACGAATGGTAGCTCGTCAGAGATAGGAGGAGCTGTTGTTATAAAAACTAAACAGGCTAATATCACAGTTGAAAACTGTAAGTTTTACAATAACTCCGGAGAAAGCGGGGGTGGACTCTTTATAAGAACACTTTATGGAGCTGTTAATATAAAGGGTAATTCTTTTGTAGAAAATACTTCCAATGGTGGTGGCGGTGCATGGATACAATCGGATCACGGCTCCATAGTTATGCTTGGAAATACCTTTGAAAGCAACACAGCTAACGGAGGAGGAGGGGCGCTTATATGGGGTAAAGAAGTTAAGATGGAAGGTAATAAATTCAGTAATAATGTAGCAAATGATATAGGCGGTACCGCACTTATTTATGGAGATACTGTAAGCATGGCAAGAAATGTATTTATAAGCGATACAACAAGTACCAACGGGAGCGCCTTTATATGGGGAAGTCTCCTCTCAATGACAGCAAATTCCTTTTTTAATTCAACAAATGGTAATGTAGCCTGGTCATGTATAGTTAAAAGTGATTAGCTTTCTATACCTTTGCTGTGGCGTAAGCCTTAACCAGCTTATGTATCTCTTTAAAATTGATATCACCTGCTAGTATATAAGTTTTACCCTCATAATTAAATTTGCGGGCTACCGTTATACAAAAGTCATCGGTCGCCTGTGATAGGTAAATATCCGAAATGTAAGAATCTTCCTTCATTGTTTCCTCAAAGTAGGGTCTATCAGACCTGTCACTTCCCTTTCTACCTGTAGCAACAAAATAGGAAACTTTGGGATTTATAATATTGTTTGATATCTGAAGACCCCTCTCATTTATTATATAAAACAGCTCAAAGTAGGGATAATCTCGGAAGATATCATACAAAGTATATTCCCACATATCCTTAGGTGACCTCTTAACAGCCAGCACTATATTTTCAAAATCCCCCAGTATTTTTGATTTTATAGTCTTTATTATCTTGAAATCCCGTGGTTCAACAAGGATTAGCATAGGTCTTTCTCCGTGGATTATAAAGACAGATCCGTCTATCCTTTTAGCTCTGTTCCTTAATTCTTTTACAACATCCTCAAACTCAGCTTGTGACTTAACATAGCTTAGGTCCAAGGACATACCGTAAACATTAACAGGCTCTATGTCACCGTAGAGGAGAGAAAACTCTTTATGGAATTCTTTTATAATTTCCTTTATATCACTTTTACGGGGTGGTTCTTCGGAATAAACCCACATTTCACCGCTTTCTGGAGTACAGGAAACCTCCATGTTATAGAAGTCCGCTATATCCTCATACAACAGCTTATAAATCCCTTCCTCTTTTGACATGCCGTATTTTTCTCTGAATTGTTTAACGTTCTTTAATCCGAAGATTATAAGATAGTGTTCTTTACCAAAAGAACTCTTTATCTGTTGAATTATGGGAAGCTTTCTACCCTTCCTTGAAATTATGTAATGAATTAAAACCTCATAGTTAAGAATTCCTTTATAATGTCCCTTCTTGTCAACTATAATGATATGCTCCTTCCTAATAGGAAGGATATCAAGAAGATCAGTAAGTTTATCCTCACTTATTTGAGGAACTCTCAACCTAGTTTTTATGCGCGCCATATCTCCCGCTACAAGATTCTTATTGTTTGTTTTCATAACCTTGTCTCTGTAAACAAGACCTATTGGCCTTTCATCTTTTACAACTACCATATAGTTATATATGCTAAGCTCCTTAAATAGTTTTTTAAGATTATCAATACTCAAATCATAGGGTACAGTAGGTATAGGCGTCACTACATCAAGTATGTCTAAATTGTCGGATTTCATAACTTTAAACGGCTGATCCTCTCAGCCGCCTCCAATAATCTATCGGTGGGCACCGTAAGGGATATTCTAAAATAACCTTCTCCATACTCACCAAATCCGTTACCGGGTGTACACACAATACCCGCCTCATCTAATAATTTAGCAACAAATTGGGCGGAAGTAAATCCCTCAGGTACCTTTATCCAGAGGTAAAAGGTAAAGTCTGATTTATATATCTCAAGCCCTGCACTTTCAAGGGCTTCAACCATAGCCTTTTTCCTTTCTTTATAGATTTTCCTTATACTGTTAACAACATCATCTCCAAGTTCAAGGGCTGCTATACCCGCCTCCTGAACAACCTGAAACTGCCCGGAATCTATGTTAGTTTTGACCTTTCCAAGGGCGGATATTAGTTCTCTGTTGCCAACAGCCATACCTATTCTCCAACCGGTCATATTATATGTCTTGGAAAGGGAATGAAACTCTATAGCCACATCCTTTGCACCTTCAACTTCAAGAATGGAAACAGGTTTCTCATCCCCCGTGTATATTTCTGAATAAGCAAAATCAGAAGCCACAATTATGTTATTCTTCTTTGCCCAATCCACCAGCTTTTTATAAAAGTCCTTAGTAGCCTTGGCACTTGTGGGATTGTTTGGATAGTTTATCCATATAATCTTTGCACGCTTTACCACCTCTTCAGGTATTGAATCAATATCCGGAAGAAAGTTATTCTTTTCCAAAAGGGGTATCTTGTAAACCTCCCCACCCGCAAACATGGTTCCTATTGAATAAACAGGGTATGCAGGATCGGGACATAGAACGACATCGCCCTTGTCAATAAAGGCAAGGGGGAAATGGGCAATTCCTTCCTTTGATCCTATGAGGGTTATCACTTCTCCGGAAGGGTCAAGATCAACACCGAACCTCCTTTTATACCACCGCGCGACCGCCTCTCTGAATGCCATCATTCCAACATACGAAGGGTACCTATGATTTTCTGGCTTTTCCAAAGCCTTTTTTGCTGCTTCAACTATGGGTTCCGGTGTAGGCATATCCGGGTCTCCCACACCCAAATCAATAACATCAACTCCCTTATCTATCTTCTCTTGTTTTTTCCTGTCAATCTCTGCAAAGAGATAAGGGGGTAATTTTCTTATTCTCTCCGCAAGTGTAAATTTCATAAACCCACCTCCTTGGAATTTTAAGGGTCTATATATTGTACACGATATCGCTATATGGCACAAAAATTGCAAAAATTTAATCAGGATGGTGGAAATACTATCTATAGTAAGGAAAGAAATGGCAATCCATCTGAAGGATAAACTTTATGAGAAAGATATATATTTCCACTTCTGGCATGTAAAGGGAAGAGGAAAAGAAGGAGGACTTAAATATAGGGGATTTTTAAGAGAAAAAACAGCAATGGTTTTCTTACCGAAGGTAGCCTTTTCCATATTCACTGATGAAGAAAAAAAAGAGGAAATTATAAACACAATTATTGAAACCGTTCATACAGGTAGCTACGGAGACGGGAAGATATTTGTTTTCAATAAGAAGGAGGGTGCAAATATGAAAATGATAAAGGCAATAATAAGACCAGAAAAGCTTTACGATCTTATATCCGCACTTGAGAAAGCAGGCTTTAAAGCATTAACTACTTGGGATGTAATAGGACGCGGTAAAGAGGGAGGAGTACAGGTAGGAGAAAGAAGCTACAACGAGCTTGTGAAGACAATGGTACTGATCGGGGTTGAAGACAAAGACAAAGACAAAGTTGTAGATGTAATTACAAAAGTGTGTAACACAGGTGTTTATGGAGACGGAAAGATTTTCGTGTGTGATATCTCAGAGGTATGGACCATAAGGACCAAGAGGAGGGAGCTCTGATGGTAAGTGAGATAATATCCGCAGTCAAAAAGGGGAATCCAAAAGCACTCTTTGCCTCCTTCATTTACTTTGACCATTCCTTCAGTATATGGTTGCTACTAGGTGCATTAGGACCTTTTATAGCGGAGTACTTTAATCTGTCAGGAGCCCAAAAGGGATTTATGGTTGCTATACCTGTTATATCCGCTGCTATCTTCAGGATAAATTTTGGCCACATGTTTCAGTACATAAACGGGAAGTATATAGCCGTAGGGGGGATATTACTTTCCTCTGTACCTCACATATACATGTTGATTAAGGGATTCAACATAACTTACGAAGATCTTCTTTGGATGGGTGTATTCTTGGGAGTAGCAGGTGCGAGCTTTGCCATAGCCCTTCCCATGGCGGGAAGTAATTATCCTAAAGAAGTTCAAGGACTCGTACTCGGGCTTGCTGCAGCAGGTAACATAGGTGCAGTGCTTGACGGTATTCTCTTTCCTCCCATAGCAAAGGCAATAGGATGGCAATATACCTTTGTAATATCCATACTGCTTCTTCTCATAGCCTTAATTTTTGTAATCTTGTGGGCGGAAGACAAAACACCCAAGAACGAAGGAAACAAAATTTACCCCGTTTTAGCATTCTTTTCAACCTTAGGCTTTATGGTCTTACTCGCTATAGGATTCCAAAAGGAGTGGTTCGGAGTAGGAGGTAATATAGGCAAACTACTTATTCCGATCCTTGGATCCATATTCGGTATCCTCTTTATGCCTCTTGCCTTCAAAAAAGTTTTCCTTGAAAGGGATACATGGGTGCTTATGCTTGCCTATTCAATAACCTTTGGCGGATTCGTTGGCATGTCATCTTATATAGCCATGCTTCTTAGAGATGTTTATACAATCTCAAAGGTTGAAGCTGGAATACTTATGTCCGTCTTCGCCTTTACCGGCGCCATGATAAGACCACTCGGGGGATACATAGCGGACAAGATAAGCGGTGCAACAGCCCTAATATTTTTCCTTGGGGGTATATCACTAATAAACTTTATATTTTTCCTTATAACACCACCCCTCATTTTGGGAATATTACTTTTCCTTTTACTGTATACCTTCTACGGTCTAGGCAACGGTGCGGTGTTTCAGCTTGTACCTCACAGATGGCCTCATCAGACTGGTCTTATGACAGGAATTATAGGAGCTGCGGGAGGTATAGGCGGTTTTTATCTGCCCACAGTAAATGGTATAGTCTTTGAGGCAACAGGTAGCTACAATCTTGCATTTGCCCTGTTCGGCGTCATAGGAATATTGTGCTTAGTATTTGTTAAGATGTTGCATGCAAAGTGGATGGAGTGGGCTTATGTCAGATACGATTATGAAAAGGATCAACTTGTAGGCATAGATCCAAAGAGTGGGAGGGTGTTGATGGAAATAGGAGATTAGGATATGGAATTTCAATGTCCCTACTGCGGAGTAGGTTGCGGATTGTATATAGATGAAAAGGGTAAAGTTAAAGGAAATCCTGAACACCCAGCAAATAGAGGCGATATTTGTAAAAAGCCTCTCTATCTTCCCAAGATATATGACAAGGATAGAATACTTAAACCGTATATAAGACAAGGAAAAGAATTGTATGAAAGTAATTGGGAAGAAGTTTATGAAATTATCATAAATAAGCTAATTAGTTTATCACCTGATGAAATGTACTTCTATATCTCCGGTCAACTTATGACCGAAGAATCTTACATCATTAATAAATTTGTTAAGGGATTTTTAAAAACGAACAACATAGACTCAAACTCAAGACTATGCATGGCTTCAGCGGTTACCGCCTATAAACTTGCCTTCGGATCAGACGGTGTACCCTGCTGTTATGAAGATATAGACGATGCGGACACTTTTATATTTATAGGTTCAAATGCAGCAATTTCTCATCCTGTTCTATTCAAAAGGGTTTTAAACAGAAGAAGAAAGGAAGAAAAAGCCCTCATAGTTACAATAGATCCTTATGAAACGGAAACAGCGAGAAAAAGCGATATATACATACAAATAAGAGCTGGGACTGATACAGCCCTTTTGAACTCAGTGCTATATATACTTTACGAAAAAGGTTGGATTGACTACGAATTCGTATTTAAATACACGGAAGGCTTTGAAGAAGCCATAGAAGAAGCAAAGAAATTTCCACCTGATGTTGCAAGTGAAATATGTGATATTGAAGTCTCTGATATATATCTGCTTGCAAATATCTTTCGTAAAAGCAGAAAACTTATTTCCTTCTGGTGTCAAGGTCTTAATCAATCGGTAAATGCTGTTATGAAGAACTTAGCTCTCATAAATCTGCACTTGGCAACAGGAAGATTGAACGGAAAGGGATGCCCCTTTTCACTTACTGGACAGCCCAATGCAATGGGAGGCAGGGAAGTAGGCTATCTTTCCAACGGACTTCCTGGATATAGGGATGTAAGAAATGAAGAAGATAGAAAGTTTATAGAAAACTTCTGGGGAGTAAGCGGTATAAAAGAAAAACCTGGACCAACAATCACGGAAGCAATTGATCTTATACTAGAAGGTAAGATAAAGTTCCTTTGGGTCGTATGTACAAATCCCGCTGTATCTTTGCCCAATTTGAACAAGGTACATAGGGCATTAGATAGAGTATTTCTTGTTGTTCAAGACGCTTATTGGAATGATACAACCGAGTTTGCGGATATTATACTTCCCGCTAGTACCTTAGGTGAAAAGGAAGGTACAATGACTGGATCGGATAGGACCTTAACTTTCTGCGGTAAATTCAGGAAAGCACCGGGTGTTGCAAAACCAGACTGGCTTATATTCAAAGAGCTGGCTATTAAAATGGGATTCCTAGCTTTTGACTATGAATCGGTAGAGGATATATTCAATGAATTCAAAAAAACCACAAAGGGAAGGTTGTGTGATATATCTTCCTTGAATTATGAAAGTTTACCCGCAAGGTGGGGAAGAAGATGGTTATATGAAGATCTAAAATTCCCCACCGACTCCGGTAAGGCTAAATTCCATCCTGTTACACTTCATATACCCAAGGAAAACGGAAGATTTATAATGATAACGGGAAGATTAAAAAATCAATGGCATACCATGACAAAAACGGGTAAGTCACAAGAACTTTTGAAAGGTGAGGTTCCTCCCTTTATAATAATGAATCCCGAAGATGCAAAAGAGCTCAATATACAAGAAGGTGATAAAGTGACCATAGTATCGGACAGGGGAAATACGGAAAGGATAGTAAGATACGGAAATGTAAAAAGAGGACACATATTTGCCCCCTTCGGATATCCTGCAGAATTCGGCAATCCCGTTAACGTACTTGTAAGCGACAGGGTTGACCCCTTGTCAAAAGAGCCTGATCTTAAATATACGGGAGTTGATATCATAAAATAGAAGGACTATGTTTGGAATTAATATTCAAGAAGCAATACTTACAATACCTGCCCTTATGATAGCGGTAATTCTGCATGAGGTAGCCCATGGATGGGTAGCATATAAGATGGGAGACCCAACCGCAAAGCTTTCTGGAAGGATAACCCTTAACCCTATACCTCATATTGATCCATTGGGAACAATCATCCTACCTGGTTTATTTATCCTCATAAACTCCCCTATTCTCTTCGGATGGGCGAAACCAGTTCCCATAAATCCTATGAACTTTAAAGACCTTAGGCGGGGAACATTCTTTGTATCAATAGCAGGCGTCGTTACAAATATATTTTTGGCGGTTATTTTCGGGGCGCTTTATAGGATAATAACGGGGATGATTTACTCCGCGGATGCGAATATAGCCCATAGCTTACTTATACCCCTCGCAATATTTTGTGCAAAGTCAGTTCTTATAAACCTTATCCTAGCACTCTTTAACATAATACCCATACCTCCACTGGACGGAAGCAGGGCGTTAATGAGTTTTCTATCGCTAAAATATTGGGAAGCCTTTTACAGAATGGAGATGTACGGGTTCCTAATAATAAGCATACTCCTTTTTACTGGAATACTCGGAAAGATAATATATCCTCCACTTGTATTTTTATATGATCTTATTCTTGGAAAAAGTTTATTTTTACTTTAATATTATTGTGTAATGAGGGCTATTTTTGATAAAAGACTTATTGAAAAATACGATAAAGCAGGTCCAAGGTACACAAGCTATCCCCCCGCAACCGAATTTACGGAAGAGGTAACCTACGAAGATTACGAAGTTAAACTTAAAGAGAGTAATGAGAGGAAAACGCCCTTATCACTTTACTTCCATATACCTTTTTGTGAAAGTGCATGTTGGTTCTGCGGATGTAATGTGATAATATCCCACAGGAAGGATGTAACAAGACCCTACCTTGAATTCATGTACAAAGAAATGGACATGCTTTCGGAAATAATAGATACCTCAAGAAAGGTTATACAGCTACACTGGGGAGGAGGTACACCCAACTTCTTAAGTAACGAAGAGATAAGGGAACTTATGGGAGAGATCAAGAAAAGATTTAACATTGATCCGGATGGAGAGATAAGCATAGAGATAGATCCCAGATATCTAAGCGAAGGTCAGCTTGAAACCATAAGGGAAGTTGGATTTAACCGCATAAGCATGGGTGTTCAGGACTTTGATGAGGAAGTACAAAAGGCTATAAACAGAATTCAAACGGAAGAATTAATGAAAGAGGTTATGGCAAAGCTCAGGGATCTCGGATTCTCAAGCATAAATATAGATCTCGTATACGGACTGCCTTACCAAACCTATGAAAAATTTGAAAAAACCATAGATAAAACTATTGAACTTTCACCTGACAGAGTAGCCGTATTCAACTTTGCCTATGTACCTTGGCTAAAACCTCTTCAAAGGAAACTTGATCCCTCAACCTTGCCCCCTCCAGAAGAGAAGCTGAAGATATTAGAAATGACTGTAGAAAAATTTCAGGATGCAGGTTATGTGTTCATAGGTATGGATCATTTCGCAAAGCCCGAAGATGAGCTTAGCATAGCCCAAAGGAAGGGCGAACTCTGGAGAAACTTCCAAGGTTACACGACAAAGAAAGGAGTTGAGCTAATAGGTATAGGAGCCACATCCATAGGAATGCTTTACGATGCCTACTTCCAAAACTACAAAACAACACGGGCTTATTATAATGCCCTAAGGGAAGATCGCCTTCCCATTATGAGGGGTTACATACTCAATGAAGATGATATTATAAGAAGGGAAGTTATTATGGATCTTATGTGTAACCTTGGAGTTAGGTTCAAAAAGATTGAAGATATGTTCGGTATAAAATTTAAAGATTATTTTGAGAGGGAAATAAACGAACTTGGGGAGATGGAAAGGGACGGTCTTATTAAAATTAGTGATGAATCTATTGATGTATTACCCCTGGGAAGATTGCTTATAAGGAATGTAGCAATGATATTTGATGTACATACTAGAAACAAAAAAGAAGCAAGATTTTCAAGAACAATATGAAAGAAGAAAAAACCCCCCTCCTTTCCGTAAAAGGAGTCACAAAAGTATTTCATAACAGAAGGGGTATATTTAAAAAGGAAGAGATATACGCCCTTAAAGATATAAACCTTGAAATTTATGAAGGAGAAATTCTCGGATTGGTGGGAGAGTCCGGATCGGGTAAAACGACCCTAGGCAGAACAATCCTAAGACTTTACCATCCAGAAAGGGGAGAGATATATCTTAAAGGAAAAGATATATTCTCAATGGGAAAAGAGTTTTGCAAAAGGGTCTCTGTAATATTCCAGGATCCGAGGACGTCTTTGAATCCCCGTATGACCATTAAAGAGATCATTGAAGAACCTCTTAAAATACACGGGTATGACAGAAGGGAAGAGAGGGTAAAGGAAGCCTTGGAGATGGTCAAATTGCCTATAAGTTTTATGAATAAAAAGCCAGAAGAACTCTCCGGTGGTCAGAGGCAGAGGGTTGCCATTGCAAGGGCTATAGTTCTTCAACCCGATCTTATAATAGCTGATGAACCCACTTCCTCACTTGATGTTGCTACACAGATTGAAATAATAAATCTGATAAAAAGTTTGAAAGAGAAGGGTATATCCTTCCTATTTATAACCCATGATCTGAGAACAGTGAGGAACATAAGCGACAGGATTGCTGTCCTTTACCATGGTACAATCATGGAAATAGGTAGAACAAATGAAATCTTTGAAAACCCTCTTCACCCTTATACCAAATACTTACTTTCAAGTCTTCCTGTTTCACACCCCTCCAAAAGGGGTGAGGTTGAATCCGTTGAGGTTGAAGACAGGATACCAGAAAAAGGGTGTCCTTTCTACTACAAGTGCTTGTTAAAGGTAGAGGAATGTTCAAAAACAGTTAGGAGGAAAAACATAAATGGAAGATATGTGGTCTGCAATCTCTACTGAAGTTACAGTCATATTATTCCTGCTTATCATGTCTGGTATATTCTCATCCTCTGAAGTAGTTTTCTTTAGCATAAGCAAACCCTATATGATGCGATTTTCAAATCACAGATTTTTCAATATACTTATGAAAATACTTCAAAAGCCTAAGGAAATATTAATAACCATATTGATAGGAAATGAAATAGTAAATATATTGTTATCTTCTTATGGGGCAAAAGTATTTACAGATCATTTTGGTAGTGTTGGAGCTTTTATATCCGCCTTTCTAATATCATTTCTGATATTTATATTCGGCGAAACCATACCTAAAAGTCTCGTTCTGTTTTCCGTTGATCGTCTGTCTCTTTTCTACGCACCCTTGTTTTATCCCATTCATATTCTGCTAACACCTTTAAGATATCTTCTTGTTTTACCCGCAAAAGGTATACTTAAAATGTTTAACATTGAAATTAAAGAAGAGAAGTTCATCCTTTCAGAGGAAAAAATCATAGATATGATGGAAGCGGGACTTGAAACAGGAGAATTTTCCACGGAAGAAAAGGATATGGTTGAAAAGGTTCTTAAAATGGAAGATACACTCGTAAGGGAAATAATGACCTCAAAACCAGATATATTTGCATTGCCAGAAGATAAAAAAATAAGGGAAGTTATAGACATAATACTTGAAAAGGGACACAGTAAAATACCTGTTTATAAGGAAAATCCTGATAATATAACCGGATTTGTTTATGTAAAGGACTGGTTACCTCTTGAAGAAAACCTTGATAAAAAGCTTTCAGATTTTAAAAAAGAAGTTATATATGTGCCAGAAATAATGCCCGTTAGTAAACTGTTACAGGAGCTTAAAAGCAGTAAAACACAGGTAGCCATAGTTGTTGATGAGCACGGTGCGGTTTCCGGAATGATAACCCTATATGATATACTTGAGTGGTTAGTGGGCAATGTTCCAACGGAGTGGGAGGATTCTCAGGAAATCGTTAAACTTTCCGCAAACATGTACAGGGTTGACGGATCCGCGAGTATAGAAGAGGTTGCCAAAGAGCTCGGTTTTGAACTACCAGAGGACTACGACTATGATACAATAAGTGGCTTCGTAATGGCAAATCTGGGTAAAGTACCAGAAGAGGGGGATTCATTAACATACGGCAATTTTAAGTTCATAGTAAATGAAATGGAAGGAAACAGGGTTAAAGAGGTGATAGTAAAGGTCCCTGTTAACAGCCAAAATGAAAAGGAAACCACCGCAAAATAAATCATGAGGTGATAAACTTACAAATCATATTGCTTATACGAATACTGTTAATGACTTCTGATATAACCCTGGGTACCTCCACACCCCTATAGTTACTTTCTATGGCGGTAAAGGATTTTGTACATTTACACCTACACACCCAGTACTCACTTCTTGACGGAGCAATAAAGATAGATGATTTAGTAAAGAAAGCCAAGGAGCTGGGATTTAAGGCTATAGCAATGACAGATCATGGAAATCTGTTCGGAGCAATTGATTTTTATAAAAAGCTTAAAGGGGAAGGAATAAAACCTCTTATAGGAATGGAAGCCTATTTTACAACGGGTTCAAGATTTGACAGAAGACAGAAGGGAACAGAAGATAACATAACCGACAGATATAACCATCACCTTATCCTAATAGCAAAGGATTCAGAGGGATTGAAAAACCTCATGAAACTTTCAAGCCTATCTTATAAGGAAGGTTTCTACTACAAACCTAGAATAGATTATGAACTTCTTCAAAAGTACGGAAAGGGATTGATAGCCCTAACCGCATGTATAAAGGGTGTTCCCACCTACTTTGCATCAAGGGGAGAGGAAGAAAAGGCAAAAGAATGGGTTGGAAAACTTAAGGATGTATTCGGCGAAGATTTATATCTTGAAATTCAAAAGAATGAACTTGAAGAACAGGAAAGGGCTAATAAAATACTACTTGATATAAGTAAAAGGTACGGAGTTAAGCCCGTAGTTACCAACGACTGTCACTATCTTAACCCTTCCGACAGGGAAGCACATACCATACTTATGGCTATACAAATGAAGAAGAAAATCTATGAAATTGAATCAGAAGGTATAAAGTGTGCAAACGAAGGCTTACATTTTGCATCACCTCAGGAGATGTGGAAGAAATTTGAAAATCTATTTGAGGGGTGGGAAGAGGCACTTATTAATACGGTTGAAATAGCGGAAAAGGTTGCGGACAAGCTTGATATATTTGAGAACACGGATTATCTATTTCCCGTATATGAAACACCCCCAGATAAAAGCCTTCAGGACCTACTCAGAGAAATGGCTATTGAAGGTTTAAAGAGGAGAATAGAAAAAGGACAGGCAAAAAATACAAAGGAATACTGGGATAGGCTTGAATATGAACTTGAAGTCATAAATAAAATGGGCTTTGCAGGATACTTTCTTATAGTTCAAGACTTTATAAACTGGGCAAAGCGTAAGAATATACCCGTAGGTCCAGGAAGGGGAAGCGCCGCTGGTTCCCTTATAGCCTATGCCCTCGGTATAACCGATGTAGATCCTATAAAACACGGTCTCCTATTTGAAAGATTTTTAAATCCCGAAAGGGTGTCCATGCCCGACATTGATGTTGACTTCTGCATGGACAGAAGGGATCAGGTTATAGAGTATGTAAAAAAGAAATACGGAGAAGAAAATGTAGCCCAGATAATTACCTACAACGTAATGAAGGCAAAACAAACCCTCAGGGATGTAGCAAGGGCAATGGGAATACCTACCAATCTTGCGGACACCCTCGCCAAGCTTATACCTCAAGGGGATGTTCAGGGAACATGGTTGTCCCTTGAAGAGATGTATAAGGTACCCCTTGAAGAGCTAAGAAGAAAGTACGGATATCACAGGATTGATATAGAGGAAAATGTAACAAAATTCAGAAAATACTGTGAAGAAGATCCACAGATAGACAGGCTTGTAAGGATATCACTTAAATTGGAAGGGCTTACTAGACACACATCCATCCACGCCGCGGGTGTGGTTATATCTCCCTATCCACTGAGCGAACTCATCCCCCTCTACTACGATAGAAGTCAACAGCTGGCAACCCAGTTTGATATGACAAAGTTGGAAGAGATAGGCCTTATAAAGATGGATTTCCTCGGACTTAAAACCCTAACAGAACTTGATCACATGAGAATACTTGTAAAAGAAAGATACGGTAAGGATATAGACTATCTGAGCTTACCCCTTGATATACCCAAGGTTTACGAAATGCTCCAAGAGGGGAATACTGTGGGGGTGTTCCAGTTAGAAAGCAAAGGTATGAGGGATCTCTTAAGAAAGTTAAAACCCGATAAATTTGACGATATAGTGGCAGCTCTTGCCCTCTACAGACCAGGACCCTTAAAAAGCGGTCTTGTAGATAAATATATTAATCGTAAACACGGTAAAGAACCCGTTGAATATCCCTTTCCAGAACTTGAACCCGTTTTAAAAGAAACCTACGGAATAATCCTATATCAGGAACAGGTTATGAAAATATCCCAGATACTTTCCGGATTCTCCGCGGGAAAAGCGGACAATCTAAGAAAGGCTATAGGTAAAAAGAAGGCGGATCTAATGGCTGAGCTTAAAGATGAGTTCATAAAGGGTGCTGTTGAAAGGGGATTTCCGGAAGATAAGGTAACAAAGTTGTGGAATGAGATAGAAGAATTCGCTTCATATTCTTTTAATAAATCGCACTCTGTCGCTTACGGTTACCTTTCCTATTGGACCGCATATATGAAAAGCCATTACAGGGATATCTTTTTTGTAGTAAAACTTTCAATGGAAAAATCTGATAAAAAATTCCTCAATCTTATAAAGGAAGCAAAGATAGAAGGTATAGAGATATTAAAACCGGATATAAACAAAAGTGATGTAGATTTTAAAATTGAGGATGAGGGTAAGATAAGATTCGGTCTATCCAGGATAAAAGGAGTAGGGGAAGAGGCGGTGCAGTCAATTATAGAAACAAGAAAGAGGGGTCTGTTCAAAGGAATTACAGACTTTATATCACGAGTTGACAGCAGAAAGGTAAATAAAAAGGTTATTGAATCACTCATAAAGGCAGGAGCATTTGATTTTACGGGTGAGAAAAGGTCAGAGCTTTTGGAAAAGCTTGAAAAGGCAGGCAAAAATATGATTATGCTAAACCAAAATTCCCTATTCGGAGAAAGAGAAAAAAAGGACAACAAAAAAGATATAGATGTACTTAAGCTTGAAAAGGATGTTATAGGTTTTTATATATCAGGACACCCTATGGACAGATACGAGCACATACTTAAAGGTAAGATAGAAAATATTGAGGAAGCGGAAGATATTGAAAAGGGCAGAAGGGTTAAGTTCGGTGGAGTAATATCTGATGTAACAAAGAAGAAAACAAGGAACGGAGATTATATGTACATCTTCAATCTCATTGATAAAACCGGAATGATAGAAACAGTCGTATTCCCCAATGTTGTCTCCGCTTATGAAGACAAAATAAAGAATGATAAGGTGGTTGTGGTAGTCGGAACCATTGATGAGGATATTGAAACGGAAGAGATAAAGCTTATTGCGGAAGAGATATACGATCCGACAGAATTTGTTGATTCGGAAAGTAACTTCATAAGGATAGTTATGTCTGAGAAGATAATAAATAACGGTATTGTTAATAAGTTGCATGAGTTTTTAAAAGAGAATCACTCTCCAAAGGGCAAAGATATACTCATAGACATAGTAGGAGAGGATTACATAGCAACCATCCAAGCATCTCCTAAGTTCAGGGTTGAACTTAGCGGTGAACTTTTGGAAAAATTACACAAAATCCCCGGCGTTAAGGTACTGCTTTAGGATAGGAACCCAATATCTTTATCATTTGTGTCCTCTTTTTTAACTCCTCAAGGGCTTTTTTTACATGTTCCTCTTCCTTGTGACCTTCAAGATCAACAAAGAAGACATAGTCCCACACCTTTTTACCGGACGGTCTTGATTCTATCTTCGTAAGGTTAACACCGTACCTATAAAAACTTTCAAGCGCCTTATATAGGGCTCCTACTTCATCCCTTACCGCAAAAAGGAGACTTGTCTTATCATTACCTGTCGGACCAACATCCCTTCTACTTATTATTAAGAACCTTGTATAGTTACTACCGCTGTCCTGAATATTCTTAGCTAATATGTTGAGATGATAGGTGTAAGAGGCAACCTCGGAAGCAATGGCACCTACACCAGACTCCTCAAGGGCTATCTCACATGCCTTTGCGGTACTTTCAACTTCCACTATCTGGACATTAGAAAGATTTTTCTCCAACCAGCTCCTGCTCTGACCTATGGCATGTCTGTGAGAGTATACCTTCTTTATTTTATCTATGGATTCCTCTGTGGAAAGAAGATGTAAATTTATTGGAATAACTATCTCCCCGCATATCAACAGATCGCTCTCAAGAAACATATCAAGAGTGTAATTAACTATACCCTCAATAGTGTTTTCCACAGGAACGATTCCGTAATCCGCCCTTCCATTTTCAACTTCTATGAAGACATCTCTGATGGTGGCGGAAGGTATATATTGGGCGGAAATACCGAAGTATTCAAGTGCAGCCTGATGGGTGAATGTCGCCTTGGGTCCGAGATAAACCACCTTAAGGGGTTTTTCCAGGGATAAACAGGCGGATATGATCTCCCTGTATATGTGAAAGAGGGCTTCCGTGGGGAAATTCTCTCCGTAAACTTCCTTATTAAGCTTTGAAATCCTCTCAAATATCTTCCTTTCCCTCTCAGGTACATGTATTTCCCTTCCTTCCCTCTTCTTTATATCACCTATCTTACGGGCAAGCCCTGCCCTCTCATTAAGAAGCCTGAGTATCTCCTCATCTATCTTATCTATTTGCTTCCTTAAATCATCAATGCTTTCTTTCATACCTATATAAACTGTACAATAAAAACATAAAGAGCTTCAAGTGTAATAAAATTTAAACAATGGTTTCCTACATCACCTTCTTCACGGGAGCAGGTGTGTCCGCGGAAAGCGGAATACCTACATTCAGGGGAAGCGAAGGATTGTGGAGAAAGTACAATCCCATGGACCTTGCAACACCTGAAGCATTCCAAAAAAATCCCAAGCTCGTTTGGGAATTCTATGATGATAGAAGGCAGAATATAGCAAGGGCAAAGCCTAATAAGGCTCATCTGCTGATGGCGGATATTGAAAAGAAGTTTCCCAATGTTGCTGTTATAACCCAGAACGTTGACGGACTGCATCAAAGGGCGGGTTCTGAAAATGTTATTGAACTGCACGGAAATATATGGAAGGTTAGATGTATAAGATGCGGTAAGGAAGAGTATAACTATGAAGCTCCTTTGAAAGAGTTACCGCCTTCATGTAAATACTGCGGGGGTATGTTGAGACCGGGTGTTGTATGGTTCGGGGAGTCTTTGCCTTTCAACGAATTGAACAGAGCCTTTGAGATAGCGGAAAGGAGTAACTTTTTTATAGTCGTCGGAACTTCTTGTCAGGTTTACCCCGCTGCACAGCTACCCTTTGTAGCAAAACAAAAAGGTTCAAAGGTGATAGAGATAAACCCAGAATATACACCCGTATCGGATATAGCCGACATTTCAATAAGAAAAAAAGCAACGGAAGGAATGGAAGAGGTTTTTAAAATACTTATAAATTCTTAACAATATTCTCCCATATCTTATCAACACGCCTTTTAACCTCCTCCGACATCTCTATAACCTCGGGCCATTCCCTTTTGTAACCTTCTTCCTTCCATTTGGTTGTAGCATCTATAACCATCTTACCACCGAAGCCCACTTCATTAGTGGAATGGTCAAGAACATCTATCGGACCTTTAAGTATCTGTACATCTCTTGATGGATCTACATTGTTACCCCATGCCCATAAGACTTCTTCTATATTGTGAACATCAACCCAGTGATCAAAAACAACGATGATCTTTTCAAGTGACATAAGACCGAGACCGAGAAGTGCATAAGCAACCTTGTAGGCATGACCAGGAAACCTTTTATTTATTGAAACAAAACAGAAGTTGTGGAAACAACCCTCCGCGGGAAGGTGATAATCCACAACCTCCGGTAGATTGAACTTTATAAGTGGCAAAAATATCCTCTCCGTTGCCCATCCTAAGTATTTGTCTTCCTGAGGCGGTTTGCCCACAATAGTTGCAAGATAAATAGGATCCTTCCTCATAACTATTGCTGTAACACGCATGAAGGGATAACGATCCACCGGCGTGTAATATCCTGTGTGGTCTCCGAAAGGTCCCTCATCAACTAAAGGATCTTCTGGATCTACATAGCCTTCTATAACAATCTCCGCATGGGCGGGATACTCTAAATCTACCGTAACACCTTTAACGAGTTCAACACCCTCACCTCTTATTATGCCCGCGAATAGATATTCGTCCACTTCCGGCGGTAAAGGAGCGGAAGCGGAATAGGTAAGAACAGGATCACCCCCTATAGCTATTGCCACCTCAAGCCTTTCACCTTTACGCTTAGCCTTCCAGTAATGATGATTTCCGTGCTTGTGTATCTGCCAATGCATTATTATCTTGTCCTTGTCCAACAACTGTAGCCTGTACATACCAACATTCCTTATACCCGAATCTGGATCCTTTGTAATAACCTGAGGGTAAGTTATAAACCTTCCACCGTCTTTGGGCCAGCATTTAAGAATAGGCAATTTAAAAACATCTATATCACTCTCTTTAAGGATAACCTCCTGAACAGGTCCCTTTCTCACACTTTTCGGTAATGCATCGTTTAATTTTTTCAATTCCGGAATCCTTTTAAGCTTTTCAAGAAATGTACCCGGAACCTCAGGTCTCAAAATACGGTACAGTTTCCAACCTATGTCTTCAAGGTTTTCATAACCGAGCGCCAGTTTTATACGCCTTTCCGAGCCGAGCAGATTGGTAACAACAGGTATATCATAATCGGAAGGGTTTTTAAAAAAGAGGGCTTTACCTCCACCAGGAAGTTTGCACATCCTGTCTGTTATCTCCGTAATTTCAAGAAGGGGAGAAACTTCTTCCTCAACATATACTATTTCCCCTTCCTTTTCAAGCTTCTTTATAAACTCCCTTAGATCCTTGTAAGGCATTTAACTTACCCCTCGTTTTAATATTGTTGACATAAAAAAGCATAACATCCTCTTCATCTTCAAGACGGGTGGGAACAATTTCCCCACCTTCAACTTCCACATTTACATCCAAAGGTGCACCCTCAACACCCATCATGTAAAGGTAATTTGAAAGGTCCATAACGCTGAAAATGGGATTCTTGTAATCTATCCATCCGCCGATCCTGTCAACAATCTCATCACTGCATACTATTACGCCTCCGAAAGCCTCCGCTTTTTCAAAGTCCTCCGTGATCACTGGCCTTTCATTGTCCTCATAAACAACATAGGGCTTTTTACCGTTTATAAGGGGAACTCCGAAATCCTTCCCTTTGCTTTTGAAATCTTTGTAAATGAGATCTATGTGTCTATCCTCTAAATCAAAGGCTGATATTATAAAGGCATTACCCATCCTATAAACCCTCGTATTTGAACTCAGGTAACCCCTAATTTCATCATAGCTTTCCTTTATATTTATAAGCTTTTCAATCTTTTCCCCAGCCCTGTTTATAGCTCCGTTGTAGTCTCCTATCTCCTCCTTACCATAGTTTATAATGCGATGAAGCATATCCGTATCAATACCCTCAGTCAGCAAATCACTAACCAAGGTCTTTACATGATCAAGGCTTTCCGGCTTTATTACCACACCGTACTTACCGTAGTAATCAGGTATTTGCAGAAAATGTGAAACATCTATTACCGGCTTACCGAGGGCGAGGGCTTCGGAGACGAGTGTACTTCTTCCTGTTGTTATACATACATCAGAGGAAAACAAATAGGGATAAACCTCCTCATCATGAACATGTATTAGATTATGCTTTTTACTTCCAATATTGTTTTTTATAGCATTTACCTGGGACAGATCCATTATGGGATGATACTTGAATATGATATTGAGCCTGGGCAAACTTTCTATTTTCTCAATAATAAGCTTAAAAAGATCAATAACAGTCTGTTTTATATCCGCAAAGGAGATAATAATAAGTAATGTGGGTCTGCCTCCTTCTATTCCCTTTTCTTTCTTAAAAGAGGAGAGAAAATTATTATCAAATTCCCTTACCATTTTATCAAAGTATGTGTTTCCCACAACTATAAGTCTGTGGGGGTTACTTCCTGCTTCTATAAGTAGGTCAGCAGTCTTTCTACTCAACAAAAGGTTAATAGAATAGTTGTTATGATATTTAAACCAATAAAGTTTACTGTAATACATCCCCTCCTGGAAGGAAACAACCGGTATGTCGTTTGTGTAGCCTATGTAACCAAGGAGTTTTGACCACATATTTGATTCATTTTGAAATACTATAAAGTCCGGTTTTTCCTTTTTAATAACACCGTCCCTGAAAATGTAGAAGTCTTCAAGTGTCCAACGGAAAATCTTGGACATAACACTCATAAACCAAGCTGGACCTTCCGGATGGCTGTAGTAAATAGAAGAGAATCTCTTCCCCTCTTCCTTTATGTATCTTTTTATTTTATCTTCAATCTCACTATTCATATACTCATATTCATACTTAAAGTCCAGCCCCCTATCTATACAGAAACTCTCATAGGCGGGCTCCTGACTCACACCGAGGTATAAAACCTTCAAGCCTTTTTTCTCAAGATATTCAAGAACAGGATAGACAATTCTTTGGTGATGAGGGGGACCTATTAAATAAACACTCTTTTTTCCTTCCACAGTTATAAAGTTTACACCATTTCAAGTTTTTCAGCCTTCTCCGATGTTACAATTTCCGCTAAAGCCTTTATAAATGTCGGATGGGTACCAGGTGTTTCAACCCTTACATATTCTTTAATACCGCTCTCCTCTGCTATCTTTCTGTCTTGTATGTCAAGCTCATATAGTGTCTCAGAGTGTTCGCAAACAAAACTGATGGGGACAACTATAAGCCTTTTTATACCCTCCCTTCCGAGACGAACTATGATCTCTTCCGTTGAAGGTTCAAGCCACTTGGCGGGACCTACCTTACTCTGGTAAGAAAGCATATATCTTCCATGACCAAGTGCCTCCACAATCATTCTTACCGTTTCCTCCGTTTCCTTCTGATATGTATCCCCCCTCTCCACCATACTCTTGGGAATTGAATGGGCGGAGAATAAAAGAAAATCATTTTCATCCTTTATATACTTTTTGATAATGTCAACCCATGCGGAGATAAAGGTAGGATTATTATAAAATCTCTTTACTACCTTAACATTTATATCAACACCCAATTTTTTTATGGTTCTTCTAAGCTCATTTATGGCGGAAAGGGTTGTTGAGAAGCTGAACTGGGGATAAAGGGGAAAGAATATTACATCCCTTATGCCCTCGGAGATTATCTCCTCCACCGCTTCTTTTATGAAAGGTTTTGAATATCTCATGGCAACGGTAACATGGTAGCCTTCCCCCAATATCTTTTTGAGGGCTTCAGCCTGTTTTAGGGTTTCCTCAAGTATGGGAGACTTCCCGCCTATCTTCCTGTAATACTCCGCTGATTTTGGTGCCCTTAATCGGGATATAAGAAGTGCCAGAGGCTTTTGAAGAAGGGAAGGCAAGGGGAATATATCGGGATCGGAAAAGAGATTATAAAGGAAGGACTTTACTTCTTCAAGGTTTCTTGGACCCCCGAGATTTACCAGAATAACAGCCTTTCGCATTTAAACTTCCCTAAGTATTACCGATAAATAATATTACCATGAAGAAGGAAATAAAAAACATTCTCCTCTGGGCCTTGGGGCTTGCGGGTATATATTGGCTGAGCGCGGGCCTTGTAATGGCCGCTATGATAAAGTTACTTTAGAATTTTTTCTCATCAAGAATTTTACCTTTATAATCCCCCGCCTTACTTATTGCATTAAGGATATCTTTACCCTTAACATTTTCCTCAGCGACAACAACAGCCATTTTGTTATCAAGGTAAGCTTTAACCCATTTAACTCCCTCAAGCTGGCTTATTGCCTTTTTCACAGCAACAGGACACATCTTACAATACATACCTTCAACATCAATAACAAAAACCTTATCCGCCCATATAAAACCTGCTAACACAAGAGAAAGAATGAACAAACGCACCATGCCAAAACCCTCCTACTTTTTTAACAACGTTTTAACAGCTTCTATGAATTCATTAAAGGCTTCCACATTCCCTTCCGCAACAGAAGGTTTTATACAGTATTCCACATGATCCTCAAGGAATTTGTAGGCAACAGAAGAAAGGGCTGACTTCACAGCGGATATCTGAACAAGTATCTCTTCACAGCTTCTACCTTCCCTTATCATACCTTGGATACCCCTTATCTGACCTTCTATGCGGGCAAGCCTGTCAAGGACAGCTTTAACGCTTTCCTGCGGTAGGTTATATGTACACCTCTCCTTCATAGTTGTCCAGTTTACATATACCCGGTATCCGTATATATGATTTTTGTCATTCTCCTAATCTCTTACACATATCCCTAACCACATGCTCCCTGCCTTCCTTCTTTTTCAATACCACAGAGGCGGAACCGATGGTAAATTCCAGCTCCATCTTAACAGGTATATTAATACGGGGATCAACCCACACCACCCACTCACCTGTAGGCTTTATAATACCGCTCGTTATTATACGGGGTTTCATCTCAACAACAAGTGAATCTCCTTCGTCACCGTACCCGGTAACAAAAAATGGAACATTATAAACATTACCGTCATAGAATATGGGCAATGTACCCGCCTTTTTTTTAAAGGCGTAGCAATAAAGTATCAGGGATGCGTATATAGGATCGTAAGCTTTTACATGATTGTGCTTTACAACCCTTGTATACTCTATATCCTTTTTATTTCCTTTATACTTAACCACATACATAGTAACATCTCCCTTTTCAAAGTAATAGAACATATCCCTCTTATAATTGCCTTCTTCCTGAAGCAAGAAGAAACTGAAAGAGTCTAAATCCCTCCTTACTATTGATTTACCGTAATTGTTTATCCTATAAAGAAGATTGCCTATACCGTCCGTCGTAATATAAGCTTCTATCTCCATATAATTACCTAAATCCCTGTAAAAAACACATGAATGGGCAACGGGGAAGAAAAAGAAATAAGCCTTGTAACATGTACTCAAAGTCTCCGCAAGTGTTATATAAAATAGGGCAAATATCAAAAAGAATAACACCCTCATTTTCTACTAAAGATAAAACCGACAAGTGGCGGTAGCCAGCAGAGATTCGCCGCTATTGTCTCAAGGGCTACAAGTACATTTTTATCAGGGGAAAATCCTAATATACGAACCGTTAACAGTCCTACAGGAACAATTAGCACAACAAGAAGACTTGTAAGCATTACGGGATTTTTGAAGTAAGACTTTAATGCGGGTAAAAGGGCTCCCTCTTTCTTTCTTAGGTATATAAATCCGCTTATATTAGCACCTATCTGGTCGCTCATCGCATAAAGGTAAGGTATATAAAAACCTTGCCAAGAGTAAACATCTACGCCGAGAAATCTGCTTGTAAAATCTACAAACCAAGGGAAAGTCATGCCGATGAATTTGCCCCACCCGTAAGCCTCCGCCATTGATAGACTTTTTTTCTTTAGCCTCTGTTTTACAGCATATATGCCCTCAAATATACTTTCCCCTTCCCCCGAAAAAACCCTTACCATCCACTCCACAATGGGGTTCTGGACAATACCGAGATAATCAAATAAGAACGCCAAAAAGAGACCTATAACATAACCGGTTACGGTGTATATGATTAATTCCTTAAATTCTTCCATTCTAAGTTCTTGACTCAGCCAAAATACTTTTTAAATAATCCCTTAAAACCTTTACCGCCTCATCAAGCTTATCCGGGTGTTTTCCTCCCCCTTGCGCCATATCCTTCCTTCCACCACCACTTCCTCCCAAGGGTTTACAAACTTCCCTTATTACATCCTTTGCAGATATCTCCTCAGTCAGATCCTTTGAAACAAGAACAACTATACTTACCTTATCCTTACTCCTGGATGCAAGAAAAACCACTGATTTAGGATGTTTTGACCTCAACATATCACCCATATTCCTCAATTCCTCCGATGATGCATCTTCAAGGAAGGCATAGACCATCTTGACGCCGTTTATCTCTTCAACCTTTACATTTCTTAGAATTCTCTCTTTGTTAAGCTCCTCCCTGAGCTTGGCTATTTCCCTTTCCTTTTCCTTCACTTCCTCCAAGAATTCATTTATACGATCCTCAATTTTCTCTTCGGATACATTAAACATCTCAGAAATACGCTTCAATTTAACATGCTCCTCATAGGACTTTTTCACCGCATGCCTTCCCGCACACGCAATTATCCTTCTGACACCCGCCCCCACCGAAGATTCGGAAAGTATCTTGAAATAACCTATATCCCCCGTTCTTGAAACATGAGTTCCACCGCAAAGCTCCCGAGAGTAATCTTCAACTTCAATGACCCTTACCCTATCCCCGTATTTCTCCTCAAATATGGCAATTGCACCGGACTTTATAGCCTCATCATAGGACATTTCTTTTACATTCACTCTCAGATTCCTCCTTATTACCTCATTTATCCTCTCCTCTATCTCCCTCAGATCATCAACTGAAAGGGATTCAAAATGAGTAAAATCAAAACGCATATAAGAATCCGCGACAAGTGAACCAGCCTGTCTTACATGTTCACCGAGTACATTTCTCAATGTTGCATGAAGCAAATGGGTTGAGGTGTGATGTCTCATTATATCCTCCCTTCTTTTCTTATCAACCTTTGCCCTTACCCTATCTCCTATGGATACTGTTCCCTTCAAGACCTGACCTACATGGACAATTATCCCATCCAGAAATCTTTGAGTATCTTCAACCTTTATTATGTCACCGCCTTCCTTTTCAATAACACCGGCATCGCCTATCTGACCTCCGCCCTCCGGATAAAAGGGTGTCTCTTTTAAAATTATCTCAACCCTTTCTCCTTCAGAAGCAACATTACATTTTTGTTCACCTTTAACGATAGCTACAACCTCTGTTTCTAATTCAAGGGTATCATAGCCCTTAAAGGCTGTATGTACACCTTCTTCGGAAAGTTTCTTATAAACATCCTTTATCTCCTTAGCGGATGTCTTAAAATGCTTTCTCGCCCTCTCCCTCTGAATCTCCATTTCTCTCTTAAAACCTTCCATATCCAAGGATATACCCCTCTCCCTTGCAATCTCCTCTATAAGATCAAGGGGAAAGCCGTAAGTATCGTAAGCTTTAAAGACATCCTCTCCTTTCAGAACACTACTTCCTTCCTTCACAGCCTTATTAACAATTTCCTCCATAAACTCCATACCCGCCTTAAGTGTTCTTATGAATCTTTCTTCCTCTCCCTTAACTATACCCTTTACAAATCCCCTTCCCATTTCAAGTTCCGGATACGCATCTCTCATAACATCAATAACAACATCAATTCCCTCATAAAGGAAAGGTTTTTCTATTCCCAGCTTATAACCGTACCTCAAAGCCCTTCTTAAAATCCTCCTTATAACATAACCCCTACCCTCATTGGAAGGTATAACACCATCTGATATGGCAAAGGTTAAAGCCCTGAGATGATCCGCTATAACCCTGAGGGCAACATCATGGGTATATTCCCGTCCGTAAGTAACACTCGAAACATTTTCTCCGAATTCTATTAAAGGCTTTATTATGTCTATTTCAAAGTTTGTATCCACACCTTGTAACACGGAAGCTATCCTTTCTAATCCCATACCCGTATCTATACTCGGAGAAGGTAAAGGATGAAGATTTCCGCTCTCATCTCTGTAATACTGCATAAATACAAGATTCCATATTTCAAGAAATCTCTCCTCTTCATTCTTTACATGCTCTCCCCTGTCCACATATATCTCAGAAGAAGGACCGCAGGGTCCCGTATCCCCCATCTGCCAAAAATTATCCTTCTCATCAAGCTTCCATATCCTTTCCTCCCCAAGACCTATCTTATTCCTCCATATTTCATAGGCTTCCTCGTCCTTATAAAAAACAGATACAAATATCCTCTCCTCCGGAATGTTTAAAACCTGTGTAACAAACTCCCATGCAAACTCTATAGCCTTCTCCTTAAAGTAATCACCGAAGGAAAAGTTACCAAGCATTTCAAAGAAGGTGTGGTGCCTTGAAGTGAATCCTACATTTTCCAGATCGTTATGTTTACCTGACACCCTTAAACATTTCTGACAGGAAACAGCCCTCTTATAAGGTCTTTTTTCTTCACCAAGGAATACCCTCTTGAAAGGTACCATTCCCGCATTAACAAACAATAGGGTTGGATCATTCTCAGGTATAAGGCTTGCACTTTTTACCCTCGTATGCCCTTTTTTCTCAAAGTATTCAAGGAAATTTTCCCTTATTTCCGAGGTTCTCATGTATTTCATTCAACTACCCTACTTTGAAAGTTCTGATTTAATATAGTCAATTACCTTCACGGGAATAGGATCAAAACCATAAAGCTCCGCTATGTGATAGCTGACCCAATCACCTATGCTTATAAGATAGAGTATCCTTGAGAGATAAGAGTTACCCTTACCCTCAAGCACATAGGGGTTAACACCTAGTCTTTTTAGTACATCCTCCGTTATCTTTACCCTTAGCCTTATCCTCGGATGATCTTCCGGATCACTCATCAGTAAAAATGAACACTTTGCCCTCACCTCCGCATTGTCCAATCCCACAACCTCATTATGATGCATCTCAGGAAGCACCGCATAGTAACACTGGGTCTTTCCGTTCTCATTCATCTGAGTCTTCCATCTGAATGCAACTACTTCCGTGCTCATGGTAGCGTAAATAACGGGTAAATAACTGTAAAATCTTCCCGCAATTGTCTTTGCGGTTTCATGGATTTCATCCCTGTTCTTTACGAGGTTATCCCTTATATCCTCCATCTCCCCCCTCTTTATACCGAAAAGGCAGAGGATTTTTGAAAGCATAAATCCCAATGCGTATCTGGGAGGCCACCCTTCGGGAATGGAAAGATACATACACCCCTCAGAAATTGCTCTCTCTTTTAATTTTCCTCCAGAACTTATACATATAGGCTTTATTCCCCTCTTTATAGATTCATCAAATATATAAAGGGTCTCCTCCGTATTTCCGCTGTAGCTTGTACAGACTACGATATAATTGTTGTCAATATAGGAAGGAAGCTCGTATCCCCTTATAGAAAAAACAGGGTGGGGGTAGCCCGCTTTCTCCAACCACACCTTTGCTATATCGCCCACTATTCCCGAACCGCCCATACCACTGAAGACTATGCCCTTTCCCGTTTCTCCGAGATGTAAATCCTCATACACCAACTGATCAACAAAACCTTCTATCATCTCCCTTGCTTTCATACCAAACCTCCTCTGTCTCCTCGCTAATATTTTAATAGAATATTACTCATGTATTTTCAGGACCTGATTATAAACCTACAAAAGTTTTGGGCGGAAAAGGGATGCGTAATAATGCAACCCTACGATATAGAAGTGGGAGCGGGTACTATGAACCCCGCAACCTTTCTTAAAGTGCTTGAGGAAGGCAAATGGTACACAGCCTATGTGGAGCCTTCAAGAAGGCCTCAAGATGGAAGATACGGAGAGAACCCGAACCGTCTTCAACACTACTTCCAGTTTCAAGTAATCCTGAAACCAGCCCCCGAAAACTCACAAGACATATACCTTGAAAGTCTTGAATACTTGGGAATAAATATAAGGGAACACGATATAAGATTTGTTGAGGATGACTGGGAATCTCCTTCCCTCGGTGCATGGGGTCTCGGGTGGGAAGTTTGGCTTGACGGAATGGAGATAACTCAGTTCACTTATTTCCAGCAAGCGGGTGGTCTTGATTTAAAGGAAATAAGCCTTGAGATAACATACGGTCTTGAAAGGCTTGCCATGTATCTTCAGGAAAAAGACAATGTTTTTGATCTTATGTGGAACGAAGAAACAACTTACGGTGAAATATACAAGAGGGCGGAATACGAATGGAGTAAATATAACTTTGAAAAATCAAATCCTGAAACACTTTTTAAACTTTATGAAATATACGAATCGGAAGTTGACAGGCTTATTGATGAAGGAATGGTATTGCCCGCCTACGATTTCTTACTAAAATGTTCTCATACATTCAATCTCCTTGATGCAAGGGGAGTTATATCCGTTCAGGAAAGGGCGAGATATATAAGAAGACTTAGCAACAGAGCAAAAAGGATAGCGGAACTTTACAAAGAAACAAAAATAGGCGTCAAATCTTAATAAGAGTTTTTGTTTA
>WFPJ01000136.1 GCA_015487615.1 Aquificales bacterium
CCCGCCACATTACCCGCACCACCCAACCTGTACTCTTCCCTTTCAACCTCTACAACGGGAACGGGTGCTTCGGGAGATATCCTCTCCACTTTACCGAAGACATATTTATCAAGTATGATATCCCCGATCACGAGCACCCTTTTGTTTCTTATAGCCCCAAGAAGATGTTCTATCCTTCCCCTTTCCAACCTAAGCCTCTATGGTTTTTACCTCTTCGTTTTCTATAAATGTACTGTGCAACTCCCTTACCGCAAGCTCCGCATATTTTTCATCTATAAGACAAGATATTTTTATTTCCGAAGTTGAAATAGCCATTATGTTTATACCTTTATTTGCAAGCACCTCAAACATCTTTGCTGCTGTCCCATAAGAGCTCCTCATCCCTATCCCTATGATGGAAACCTTAGCCACACGGTCATCCCTTACCACATCCTCCGCACCTATTTCTTTGGCTGTCTTCCTTACGATTTCCTCAGCCTTCTGTGCATCAGCCCTGTTAACCGTAAAGGACATATCCGTATAGCCTTGATGGGATACATTCTGAACTATCATATCCACAACTATATGGGCTTCCCCAAGGGGCTTAAATATCTTGGCAGCTATACCCGGTTTATCGGGAACCTTAACCACAGTTATTCTTGACTCGGAAGTATCAAGACTTATTCCTCTTACAACAACCTTCTCCATTACTTCTTCCTCCGGCAATATCCATGTTCCCTCCTCATCGGAGAAGGAACTTCTTACATGTATCCTTACACCATATTTTGCAGCAAATTCAACACTTCTTATCTGCATAACCTTGGCACCTAGAGATGCCATCTCCAACATTTCCTCGTAGGATATGTAATCTATCTTTCTTGCATTGCTCACTATTCTCGGATCCGCCGTATATATACCGTTTACATCAGTATAAATTTCGCAGTCGCAGTTTAAGGCTACCGCAAGGGCAACTGCGGTTGTATCCGATCCTCCCCTTCCGAGGGTTGTTATATCACCTTCTTCAGTTATACCCTGAAAACCTGCCACTACGGGTATTTTACCTTCCTCAACAAGGGATTTTATCCTGTTGACCCCAACCTTCTTAATCCTTGCCTTCGTATGTACATCATCGGTTATTATGGGAACCTGCCATCCACACAGGCTAACCGCAGGATACCCCTTTTTCCTGAGCACCATGGACAAAAGGGCAATAGCTTGCTGTTCACCTGTTGCGAGCAATACATCCATTTCCCTTTCTGGAGGCACTGGATCAACAGACTTTGCAAGATCTATAAGGGAATCCGTAACACCCGCCATGGCGGAAGATACCACAACAACACCGTATCCTTCATCGTAAGCCCTGCCTATATACTTTGTTATATGTTCCATCCTTTCAATGCTGGCTACGGAAGTCCCTCCGAACTTCTGAACCAAAAATTTCATGGCTAACTATTTTAACCTTTTCCTATGAGCCATTCCAACAATATGTGTAAACTGAGTTATATTTCTTTCCTTAATAAACCTATCTATGCCCTCTATTATCTTAAGGGGTGAAAAGGGATCATAAAAATTAGCGGTACCCACCTGAACCGCAGATGCTCCCGCCATTATATGCTCCATGGCATCCTCCCACTTACCTATACCTCCAACCCCTATTATAGGAACCCTGTCACCCACCGTTTCATAAGCCTGCCACACCATCCTTACAGCAACAGGAAGTATGGCTGGTCCAGAAAGCCCACCGGTGACAGTTGAAAGTACGGGCTTTGCCTTGTATATATCTATCTTCATACCCATAAGCGTATTTATAAGGACAAGCCCGTCAGCCCCGCTTTCAACACACACCCTTGAAAATTCCCTTATATCGGACACATTGGGCGATAGCTTAACAATTACTGGTTTTTTCACCTTTGCCTTCACCTTTTCAACAAGGGAAGACATAAGAGAAATATCCTGTCCGAATACTATGCCTCCCTTCTTAACATTGGGGCACGAAAGATTAAGCTCATAGGCAACTATCTTCTCCGCTTCTTCCAAGGCAAGACATACCTCAACATACTCTTCCTCAGTTTCGCCGAATATATTTGCTATAAAGTGCGTATCTATATCTTTTATTTTTGGATATATATCCTTAAGAAAGTTTTCAACGCCCGGATTCTGCAATCCTATGGAATTAAGCATACCGCAAGGTGTTTCCACTATTCTTACAGGCTCGTTGCCCCTTCTCGGTTCAAGGGATATACCCTTTGTAACAACCGCCCCGAGTTTGGAAATATCGTAAAGCTCAAGGGCTTCAATACCGTAACCGAATGTACCGCTTGCGGTCCATACGGGATTCTTAAATTTTATATTCCACAGGGTTATTTCCATATTGCACCTGCTGTATATCACATAAAGGAATAAGTTATAGTATAAAATTAATAACCTATGAATGCGGTAGTATCTGATGTTAAATATCTTCAAGAAGAGATAAAAAAGCTCGCATCAGAAAAGAAAGCGGTAATATTAGCCCATTACTATCAAAGACCGGAAGTCCAAGATATAGCTGACTTTGTGGGCGACTCCTTAGAATTGGCAAGGAAGGCAAAAGAAACTGATGCGGATATTATCGTATTCTGTGGTGTGAGGTTCATGTGCGAAACCGCAAAGATTCTGAATCCAGGCAAAAAGGTACTACACCCCAATCCCGAGTCCGGATGCCCCATGGCTGATATGGTAACAAAGAGGGATATTGAACAACTTAAAGAAAAGCATCCCGATGCCCTCGTAGTCTCCTATGTAAATACAACCGCGGATGTTAAAACTGTCTCTGATATATGTGTAACCTCCGCAAATGCGGTAAATGTTATAAAAAAGCTTGACGCTAAAAAGATAATCTTTGTACCTGATCAATGCTTGGGTCAATGGATTGCAAAACAGGTCCATGACAAGGAATTTATTATGTGGAAGGGTTTCTGTCCTCCCCACTTTGAGTTTACCGCTCAAGAGGTAGAAAGGCTTAAAGAGAGATACCCCGATGCGCCCGTTGCTGCACATCCCGAATGTCACCCCAAGGTAACAGAAATGGCGGATTTTGTAGGATCAACTTCCCAGATAATAAAGTATGCCACAACCTGTGAAGCGGACAAGGTAATAGTAATAACCGAGGTGGGGTTGAAGCATACACTAAAAAAGAAGAACCCACATAAGGAGTATATATTCCCCGAAAGTATGAACTATTGCGGAACGGTTTACTGCTGTACAATGAAAGGTATAACCCTTGATAAGGTTTATGAAACTTTAAAGAATGAGATAAATGAGGTTGTCCTCCCCGAAGATGTTATAGATAAAGCCAAAAAACCCATTGAAAGGATGATAAGCGTTCTTTGATCCGCCTCAGAAAGAGTGTCTTATAAAGACAAGATTTAAAAGAGCTCCCAAGGCTCCAAGCAAAATAAGAAGGGAATACCTGTATGGTCCGAGGCTCTTCCTTGAATAGGGATGAACCAAAAAGGCATAGAAGAACCATATTACCATGGTAATTATAAGCTTTAAATCATCTATCCAGTGTTTACCAAAAAATTCCCTTGCCCAGAAACTGCCAAATATGAGGGTTAAGGTGAGTGCAACAAAGGCGCTATTGACTGATATTCGCTCCATACTTCTTAGGAAGCTTATTGGAGTGTGAAACTTTCCCATTCTTTTCTCCTTAAGTTGTTTTTCTATGACAAGCCTGACTGTAGAAAAAAGGCCCCCTATGAACATAAATGAGTAGGCAACCGTTGCAGAGATTATGTGTAATGTGTACATTGGGTCGTTGTACTCTGGTGTTTTAGCTGGAATGCCCATTATATCCGAAAATAGGGCTACGAAGGTTATTACAAAGCCGAATTCAAGTATTTCACGCTTAAAGAAAAAGTAAAGTATAAGGTATATTACAACAGTAACGTTTCCTATCATTGCTATGGTACCGAAGGGATCACCCACGGGAAACTCACCTATTTTTGAGTAGAGATATATCAAATAGAATATGTAAAAGGATAAACCGCCGATGCATGTAAGCAGAGACGGTCTTTTAAGATTATAGCCTTTTATGTTTGTGAAAAGAAAAAGGATAAAAGAAATGAGATACAGGATAGCGCTGATGGCAAGCAGATACATATAACTATTTTAAAGCCACTTTATCAAAAAATATAGAAATACCCGCAATACCGTAAGCTCCCTTTTTTAAACATTCTTCCATATTTTCTTCGTTCACACCCCCAAGGGCATAAACGGGAATATTTACCTTATTGGCGACCCTTTCAAGTTCATCAAGTCCCAAGGGTTTTGCCTCGGGATGAGAAAGTGTGGGGAAAATGGGACTGAGAGTTATAAAGTCAGCACCTTCCCTTTCCGCATAAAGGGAAGACTCAAGGGAATGGGCGGAAAAACCCACCATAAGATCAGGAGCGATCCTCTTTACAACGGAAGGCGGGAAGCTATTCTCCGGCAGGTGAACACCGTCCGCCGAAACTGCGAGGGCTATATCAAATCTTTCGTTTATTAGTAACAAAGCGGAGTACTTAAGGGTTATCTTTCTAAGCTTTAATGCTATCTCATAAAGCTCCCTTCCTTTCTTCTCCTTTTCCCTCAACTGAATCATCTTCACATCCGACTCTTTAAGTAAATCTTCAACAATGGATACAATATCCTTTCCGTACCTGCGTGAATCGGTGATTGCATACTTTTTGGGTAGCCTCATGGTATAATTTTAATCCTGTAGCCGGAGTGGCGGAACTGGCAGACGCGCTGTCTTGAGGGGACAGTGCCCTTCGGGGCGTGCGGGTTCGACTCCCGCCTCCGGCACCAATATAAAACCCCAAGGGAGGTCATCCGTGATGAAAAAGATACTGTTTACTGCCCTGCTGGGAACTGGTGCTATAATAGTGGGTTGTACATCTCAGAAGGAGCCAGAAGCAACCAAAGGAAAAGAAGTGGCAAAGAAAGAATCCCACAAGGCGGAGTGGGGTTACAAGGGTGATATCGGACCAGACAAGTGGGGGGATCTGAGTGAAAAATACAAGCTTTGTAAAACGGGGAAATCCCAGTCCCCTATTGATATAAGGGAAACAAAAAAGGAAAAGTTGCCTCAGATAGTCTTTAATTATCAGGAGAGCAAACTTAAGGTCATTAACAACGGGCATACGATAAAGGTTAAGTACGATGAAGGAAGTTACATAAAGTATAAGGACAAAAGGTGTAACCTTCTCCAGTTCCACTTCCACACACCGAGTGAACATCTAATTCAGGGTAGGGCATATCCTATGGAGGTACATCTTGTTCATAAGTGTGAGGATGAAAGTCTCCTGGTTATAGGTGTAATGATGAAGGAAGGTAAAGAGCACCAGATGATAAGCGATATATGGAAGGTAATGCCCGAAAAGGCAGGTGAATCCGCTGAGGTTGATATAAAGATTCACGCAAAGTATCTTTTACCCGAAAACAGATCCTACTACACCTATCCCGGCTCTCTTACAACACCCCCTTGTACGGAAGGTGTTACATGGATAGTGATGAAAAACGGTATAGAGGTATCTAAGGAACAAATTAATAAGTTCAAATCCTTATATGATATGAATTCAAGGCCCGTACAACCCCTTAACAACAGGGTTGTTAAGGAAGCGGTCTTCTGATAAATGGAAGTACTCCTCGTTGGCCTCGGTAATATGGGGCTAAAATATCTGAGAAAACTTGAAGAGCTAAATGTAAACATAAGGATAAGTGACGTAGATGAGGGGAAGGCGGAAGGCCTTCCCTACCCTTTCATTTATAACTTGGAGGATGTTCCAGAAAGCACTACACATGCCATAGTGGCTATAGACCCTAAGGACCATGTGGAAGTGTCATCTACCCTCTTGAAAAAAGGTATAAAGGTACTTCTTGAGAAACCGCCCGCCCTAAATTCAAAGGATTTTGAAAAGATAAAAGATGAGGAAAACCTTTATATATCGGAGATAGAACTTTACAACCCCTGTATTCTAAATCTTAAGGACAAATTGAAGGGGATAAAAAGAATTGAAAGCAAAAGATTAAATAAGGGTATAGGCTACTTCTCACCCCTGTGGGATCTTGCATGGCATGATCTTTACATTATGGATTTCCTCGCAGGGGATATAAAAATAGAAAAGGCGGAAGGAAAAGGGTTTTTCCGGAAAGTTAAAGGCTTTGCAGGTTCCGTACCATTCACCCTTGAGGTGGCATGGAAGCATGAAGGCGATGTTGAAAGAAGTATGATGCTGAACGGTTACAAAATTGACTTTGTTGAAGGAGTAATATACGAAGGAGATAAAAATATATGCGAGAATAAAAAAGATAAGCTTAAGCTTATGGTTACCGCATTCTTAAACGGTACATATTTAAAAGGAAGCAAAGAAAGGGCATCAAGAATTATAAGGGAGCTGGAAAAGATAGATGAACAAAATATTTATTAAAAAGTTATTGCTTGATTTTCTCAGGGAAGATGTGGGCGAAGGAGATGTAACTACGGAGCTTATATGGAAGGGAGAAAAGGGTAAAGGTGTTATAGAAGCAAAAGAGGAAGGAGTATTGGCGGGTACCCCCTTCGTAGAGGAGCTTTTAACTCTCTTCCCCGAGGCGAATATAAACTTTTTGAAGAAAGAAGGAGAATTGTTTAAACCTGGTGATATCATAGGGGAGCTGGATGGCAGGTTGGATACAATACTTACCCTTGAAAGAACCTGTCTTAACATACTTCAAAAGCTTTCGGGTATAGCAACCCGTGTTAACAAGCTTGTAAAGGCTGTAGAGGACAAAGGTATTAAGATACTTGATACCAGAAAAACCACACCGGGATGGAGATACCTTGAAAAGTACGCGGTAAAGGTAGGAGGGGGATTTAATCACAGATTTAACCTGCATGAGCTTATCCTCATAAAGGACAACCACAAAAAAATGGCAGGGGGACTAAGGAAAGCCCTAAGAAGGGTGAAGGAGAACAGGGATCCCTATTTAAAGGTGGAAGTTGAGGTTGAAAATTTTGATGAAATAAGGGAAGCCTTGGAAGAGGGAGCGGATATAATAATGCTTGACAATTTCAGCCCCGCTGATGTAAGAAAGGCGGTGGATATTATAAAAGATAAAGCCCTGATAGAAGTATCGGGAGGCATAAGGGAAGATAACATTAAAGATTACGCCATAGAAGGCGTTGATTTTATCTCCGTTGGATCCTATATACCTTCCTCACCGTGGATTGATATGAGCTTTGAACTTATCTGAAAATTATCCCCCGATTCTTTCAAATATCTTCCTGTATCCTTCAAGCAAATCGCCGAGTTCAAAACGGAATCTATCCTTATCAAGTTTTTCTCCCGTCTTCTTGTCCCACAGTCTGCAACTGTCCGGAGATATCTCATCAACAACAGCCAAACTTCCGTCGGGCAATCTTCCAAATTCAAGCTTGAAATCTACAAGTTTTATACCGTTCTTATCAAAAAATTCTGAAAGTATGGAATTAACCTTAAGAGCTGTTTCCCTCATAATTTTAACTTCCTCTTCAGTAGCAAGGTTCATAAGCTTTATATGTTCAACACATATAAGAGGGTCATGTAGCTCATCACTCTTATAAAAGAATTCTACAAGGGGAGGATCAAACATTTCACCTTCTTTAAATCCGAGCCTTTTACATATGCTTCCCGCTGCAACGTTCCTTACAACAACTTCAACAAGAAGCCTGTCCGCCTTCCATACAAGCATTTCATTGTCGGAGATACGCTCTATATAATGGGTCTTTATACCGTTTTTCTCAAGGATTTCAAATATAAGGGAAGAAATCTTATTATTAAGAACTCCTTTCCCCGACACTTCAGCCTTCTTAAGACCATCAAAGGCTGTTGCACTATCCTTGAAATATAAGATATACTTATCGGGATCTTGCGTCTCAAAAACAACCTTAGCCTTTCCTTCGTAAACCTTTTTACCCTTTTCCATAATGGTTTTATATTTTATTACATCTAAAAATCAGATCACCTTTTTTTGAACCGTTCTCAAAACCTATAGGATCACACTTAGCCTGAAGCAGAAAGAATATATCCTTATCCCTTATATCGTTTAGAGTTTCAAAGTTTGCCTGCCCCTTACTTATAATAAGGTCGCTGTTGTTGAAAACCTCAACAAATTCCGGTTTGCAATCATCAAGCCATGTTCCTATCTTATCCGAACCGTTATCAATAACCCTACAAATATCCGCCATACCACTCTCTACCGCATCTTCCATCAAAGCATCGTTTAGTATAGGCTTTCCCTTAACACCGTATGTTACATCAAGACCCATCCCCTTCAACACCTCAACCAAAAACTTATCAAACACTATCTCACCTGCATTGTCCCCCACGATAAAAACACTCTTTGCCTTTGCTAATTTTTCCTTAAAAATGTCCCCATGATAGACAGAAAATTCCCTTGATATAAGCCCTTCTATCTCACTCTTTAAATCAAACTCACCCTTAATGGCAAAGTCTATAGCATTGCCCACCGCGGATAATTTCAAAGCCCAATCTATATCGTCCATGTCTTCGGGTTTAAGTTTAAGTATATCTTCATAAATTTCCGAAGCTTTCCTGTTGGCTTCTTTCTTCAGGGCATAAAAGGGGTCTTCCACACCCGTAACTTCCTTTACTACAAGCTGTACGAAGTAGGCATAATATGCGGGAGAACGATCAAAGGAGTTGAAAGAGGATATAACTTTAAGGGATCTTACCGCTATCTCCTTTTTTATATGCGGAGGTAAGCCGAGCCTTGAAACTGCATTAAGCCCTTGATTTATAAAGCAGGGGATACACTCTGGATATGTTTTCATATCGGAGAAATCTATTTTAAAGCAATAAAAAAGTACTTGCAATGTCTTTTATAAAGGTGTATTATTAATTGGGTCAGGTGTACTTCCGAGGGGAGGGGATTACAATCCTTTTTCCCAAGGAAGATATATCTGGCGAGACATTTTTCAGGAGGTTTTTTTGTTATGGAACTCACAGGTACAGTTAAGTGGTTCAGCAAGGAAAAGGGTTATGGTTTCATAACCCGTGACGACAACAAGGGAGATGTATTTGTACATTTCTCCGCCATAAAGCAAGAAGGCTTCAAAACCCTTTCTCAGGGTCAAAAAGTCAAGTTTGAGGTGGAGGAAGACGCCAAGGGACCCAAAGCAAAAAATGTAGTCGTGCTATCCTGAACAAATCAAAGGAGGGCTAAGAAGGCGAGCATCTTCCTTCTGTGGGAATTCCCGCTTGAAGGTTTAATATAGGTGTCTCCTGCCTTCAAGCCCACCGCATAACCTTCTTTAATAAGTTTATCAATAAGATAGGTAGCTTTTGATATCTTGTCTTCCAGTGTGCCCTCAATGTGGTTAAGATCTACAATACAGGGTTTCTTTGTCTTCTCTTCCATTTCTTTAACAACAAGCTCACCCCTTTTTGCGGTAGCTTTCCAGTGTATAAACCTAACAGGTTCTCCCTCATATTCCTTCAAAGCTTTAATATCTTCCTTTCCCCTCTTACTCATATAATCCGTAAACTCGTGGTGTTCCTTACCTTCTTCCATACCTGACATATAAAACCACTTCTTAGGTTCGGGAAATACGATAAAATCACATCTCACTGTAATCATCTTTATCCGCTCAAACATTCCGACTGGGAAATCGGAAATAAGATAAACATTCATAAAATTCACCTTTCCCCTTTTTGTAAACTTAAAGGGGTAATCTATCTCCCTTCGTACCTTTAATGTAAGTATTAGCGATTCCCTTTCAGCGCCTTCTATTTTCACCCTTAAAAGAAGAGATGGGAATCTTTTATTGTTCTCAACAATCACTTTGAACTTGGCTTCTCTACCCGCATATATATCCCCCTGAGGTATAATCCTTACTCTAACTCCCCTAAGATTATATCTTGCAACAATACCGGATACAAGCATAAAAGAAAGCATCCCCGAGACAACTATGTAAAGCAGATTATTACCCGTATTAACCGCACCCACACCCAAGAGGATAGATACCGCCATAAAAATGTAACCTGATTTTTTTACTTTTATCTTTGATTTTTTCATTTTCTCCTTAAAAGTGTATCCCCCAGGAGATTAAAGGCAAGGACTATAAGAAAGATGGGAACGCTCGGTGATAAGATCCAAGGGTAAGAAGATATTAGGTTTATGCTACGGGCATCGGAAAGCATATTGCCCCAGCTGGGAAAGGGCTCCTGAATGCCGAGCCCTAAGAGACTCAAAGATGCCTCACCCAATATATAAGCGGGTATTGAAAGGGTAGCGGAAACTATAAGATAAAAGTATGTATTAGGGAGTATGTGTTTTCTTAAAATGTACCATGAAGATGCACCGTAGGTCTTTGCAGCAAGCACAAATTCCTTTTCCCTGACGGAGAGAACTATGCCCCTAACAACCCTTGAAAGACCCGCCCACCCTATAAAAGAAAGGATAAATACGATCATAAGGAATATTTCCACACTTGACATATCCAAGGGGAATACCGCCCTTAAGGAAAGCATAAGATAAAAGGCGGGAATGGCAAGGAGTATCTCAACAAGCCTCATTATCAGATTGTCAATCTTACCACCGAAGTATCCGGAAAACCCGCCTATAATGGCACCGAGTGTAAAGGTAACCAATACACCTATAATAGCTATGGAAAGGGAAACCCTCCCGCCATATATTATCCGTGAAAATATATCCCTGCCGAGCTTATCCGCACCGAGTAAATAAAGTCTGCACGGCTCTTCAACGGAAATTAGCTTAAACCCGTAAGGTGTATTTGTAAAAAATTTTAGTTTGCATTTTACGGACTTGTTTTCGCGGTACACTTTAAATAGGGGATCTATCATTTCATACTTGTATATAAATGGAAACGATAATTTTCCTTCATGGAAAAGATGTATACGTGTAGGGGGATGATAAGGAGCCTTCCTGTTCTGTAAATCATAGGGATAGGGAGCAAAAAAGTCCGCAAACAGGGAAGTGAGGACAAAAAAACCTATAATTGTCAATGAGAAGGATAAGGTAAACTTCATATTCTGTTATAATCATACCCAAAAGAGGAGGTGAAGGTATGAAGATAACATTCAGCGTAATAAAGGCGGATATAGGAGGATATGTGGGTCACTCCGCAACCCACCCCGAGGTAGTTGAAAAGGTTAAGGAAGTTGTTAAAAACGAAAAGGAAAAGGGAAATCTGATAGACTGCGGTATATTGACCTGCGGTGATGACATAGCCATAGTGATGACCCACACCCACGGTGTTGACAGTGAACTGGTTCACGGTATAGCATGGAGAGCCTTTGAGGAGGGAACGAAAGTAGCAAAAAAATTAAAGTTATACGGAGCTGGACAGGATCTTTTATCCGAAGCCTTCAGCGGTAATGTAAAAGGCTTGGGTCCCGGCGTGGCGGAAATGGAATTTGAAGAGAGACCTTCAGAACCGGTTATAGTTTTCTTTGCGGATAAAACATCGCCGAGCGCGTGGAATCTGCCCCTTTATGAGATGTTCGCTGATCCCATGAATACAGCGGGTCTTGTTATAGACCCTAAGATGCACGACGGTTTCACCTTTGAAGTACTTGATGTTTATACAGGTAAGGCTGTTAAGCTATCAACCCCCTCGGAGCTTTATGACCTTCTTGCCCTTATAGGTTCCGTAAGTAAATATGTTGTAAAGAATGTTTACAGGAATTTTGACGGTGAGATAGCAGCGACAGCATCAACGCAGAGACTATCCCTTATAGCGGGTCAGTATGTGGGGAAAGACGATCCCGTTATGATAGTAAGATCCCAAAGTGGATTTCCAGCGGTGGGTGAAATACTTGAACCCTTCGCAAGACCCTGGATAGTTGAAGGTTGGATGAGAGGATCCCACAACGGACCCCTTATGCCTACATCCTTCAAGGATGCAAGACCCTCAAGGTTTGACGGTCCCCCGAGGGTAATAGCAGCAGGTTACCAAGTTGCGGAAGGAAAACTTATAGGACCCACCGACCTGTTTGATGATCCCGCCTTTGACAGGGCAAGACAGAAAGCTTCAGAGATGGCTAACATCCTCAGAAGACAGGGGATCTTTGAACCCCACAGACTCCCCGCTGAGGAAATGGAATACACAAGCTTGCCTAAAGTACTTCAGAAACTGGAGGGAAGATTTTACGATACGGAAACCCATTCCCCAGGTAAAGAGCTTATAGAAAAGGAAGATATGGATTGAAAGGAGGGCGGTTCTTATCTTCCGCCCCGCTTTTTTAATTTTGTTTTAAGCACCGTCTTGTATATATTTAAAGCCAAGCTTAAGAGAAAGTTCCGCCTTTTTAAGCTCCGCCCCTAAGTATGCTGCATGGCTTAATTCAGTGACCCAACCGTTATTGATAATTGTCATATAAATACTTTTTGCGTCTTCACCTTCAATCACTCTTAACAGCTTATTGTCATAAGAATAATGCTCCACAGTAATTATTTTCCTATCAGGTTGGGGAATTATAACGAAATATCCAGCTTTATCCATTTTAGGTTTCACTACACTCTTGGCACTAATAACGGGAATTTCTTGAGCGTCTGAAACCTCTCCCATGTGCAAGCATGTTCTATCCCCGCAACACTCATATACCCTTTTGGATAGTTCCTTAATCTTATCCACTATCCTATCAATCCTCTCTTCACCTATCATATCAACAACTAAAACTTGCTTCCTAAAAGCTTCAATGTCTTTTACGGTTAAATTTTTCAAAACTGGACGCTTGCCAGGAGAACCCTTAACCTTCATATCATCATCAACCCCATTTTTCCATAAAGAAATAATTGTCCTACCACTCCAATGACCTTCAGGATCTTTGCCAACCAGTAAAAGATATTTAATTGTGGGATTCGTTATTATATTCCTAACTACTTTCTCAACACCTATATTTTCAGTTTCCGTTTTACCCACTATACAAAGTCCTTCAGGCTTAATCTTTGCAAGCTTATTCGCCAACTCAACACTGGCAAGCGTTGATACAGCGACTGGACAGCCAGTTCCTTCACAGAAAGCAAAATAATCCCCTGCTACAAAGGGCCATCTGTTTTTATTAATAAAAATATTGCTATAAAACATTTCAATTGCTACAGCAGGATAACAGTAATTACAACCGAGGCACTTATATTCTACGGTTTTTATCTCTTTCAACCATTCATTCACATTTTTGTAAAGAGATGTGAGATTTTCATCGCGTAAACTAAAACTGCGTATTCTTTCTAAAACATCTTTCATACATCCACATTTCTTACATTTTTCTAAGCTTATACCTCTTTTAAGCTCGTATTCAATACTCTTCTGTACTTCTCTTATATTCCTCACAGCATCTTCAAATATATGCGATTTAAATATATGTCGCAAGACTATCTAATCATAAGTAGGCATATATACAACACGTTTCACTTGTAAGCACATATATACAGTAAAACGCTTTTATTAAAACATTCATTGCTATCCTGATATATCCTATAGAAGCTTTAAAGTATTTTGGTGGCAGAAGACTTATTACTCTTTCTGGGAGTAAAGCACTACCGACCGATTAACATACACATGTACAAATAATACATAAAAAATACCCCATAAATTCCAATAAATTAATTGGAAGATTTTATCCTGTTTTCAATAACGGACAAGCTGTAGCAGAATTTTCTGTCCTTCTTTTTTCTTTGCTCAACCTTTTTTATCGCATGTATAACTGATGTATGATCCTTCAAGCCGAAAGCTCTACCTATTTGAATTAGGGAAATATCCTCCATCAATTTTTTTGATAGATACATGCATATATGTTTAGCATCAGCTATTTTCTTTTTTCTTGAACCCCTCTCAAGATCTTCCGGATTAAGCCCATAAAAGTTTGCAACTATACGCTTTATACGGTCAAAAGATATCCCTTCTTCCTTATCCAATTCAAAGTCTTCCATACCATACACCTTTAATCTCGCTATAGCCCCTTCCACACTTCTTACGTTATCTTCCGTCCTCTCAAGTATGTAGTCAACTATATCCTTTGTAGGACGTATGTTATGCTCTTCAAGTTTCTTAATAACTATGTTTCTTTTTGTTTCCATATCAATGTCAAGTTCCATTATAAGGCCCGCTGTGAATCTGTTTATAAGCCTATCGGATAGATCCGTCAGTTCCTTCGGATGTCTGTCACTTGTGAG
>WFPJ01000137.1 GCA_015487615.1 Aquificales bacterium
ATGTTCAGAAACAGGATAGTAATCCCCATAAGGGATGAGAAAGGTAACATTGTTGCCTTTGGGGGAAGGAGTATAAAGGGTGAAACGCCCAAATATATAAATTCTCCGGAGAGTGAAATTTTTAAAAAGAGCAGGGTACTTTTTGGTTTTTATGAAGGCAAAGAGTATATAAGGGAGACGGAGACCGTTGTTATAACCGAAGGATACTTTGATGTCCTTTCCCTTTTCCAGAAGGGTATAAGGTTTGCGGTTGCCCCGATGGGTACAGCCCTTACAGAGGATCATGCCAAGCTTCTTTCAAGATATGCAAAAAGGGCTGTGCTTATGTTTGACGGTGATCAGGCGGGAAGAAAGGCGGAAAGGATGGCAATCCCTGTTCTTTTAAAAGAGGGTATGGAGGTTAGGGTATTTCATTTGCCCGAGGGAGAAGACGCGGACAGCTTTTCCAAAAAAGTAGAAGGGAAGGATTTGAAGGAGAAGCTTATGAATGCACCAGAGATTTTTGAGTATCTTATAAATCTTATATCCCAAGGTGACAGGAATGCCCTCAGGGATTTCCTCTATTATGTTGCCTTTGTTAATGATTCTGTTAAGGCTTACGATATGCTTCTTACCGTTTCAAAGATAACGGGTATTCCAGTTACAAGCCTCTCCGAGCAAGTTTATATTAAGCCGAAGGAGGAGGAAAGGGACAGGGTTTACCTCTCCCACGCGGAGCGTATATTTTTAAAGGGATTAATGGAGTTGAAACCAGAAAAAATTGATTTAAATTCTTTAAATCTGTCGCCGGACGCAATGATTATAGCGGAGAGCATACTCAAAGAGGAGTATTACAATGTTCCTCAGGATATAATAAATATGAAGGTCTATAATCTGCAGGAAGCATTCAACCATGTTGTGGAGAGGTTTCTCAAGTCATATCCGATTCCTGAGGATCTTCCAGATGATTTTGAGAATAGAAAGAGAAAATTGAAAGAGATGGCTTTTGCGGAATCAAATAGATTCAGAAGCTTTTTTATAGATCAAAAAAAATTATGAGGTGCAGGAGGCATGATGGATAAGGACTGCATGAGAAGAATTATTGAGGCAGGAAAGGAGAAGGGCTATGTTACTTATGACGAGCTGAACGAACTTCTTGACAAGGAGTTTATTGATTCGGACAGCTTAGAAGAGATAATGGACACCCTTTCAGATCATGGTATTCAGATAGTTGAGAGCGAAGAAGAGTATCTTGAAAAGGAAGATATAGAAGGAGAGGACCTTATTGTTTCTACGGAACACTTTACCCTTTCAGGAAGGGACGGAGATCCCGTAAAGCTGTACCTCAGAGAGATGGGTAAGATACCCCTTCTCAAGAGGGAAGAAGAGATATTTTATGCGAAGCAGATAGAAACGGGAAGAAAGGTTATGAGAAGGGGACTTTTAAGGACCTCTTTCCTTGTTGACAGAATTTTAAGAGATTGGGGTAAACTTTGTGACGGAAAAATAAGGGTGCAGGACATTATGGATATGGTAGGTGAAAATGAGGAGGAGAATGAAGAACTCGTTGAGAAGTATGAAAGATTCATAATGGATAAGGGTCTTGAACTCGCAAAAGCTTATAAGGAGCTTTTGAGTGCCCGTTCAAAATATTTAAAGGAAAAGACTCCCGAAGCGAAGAAAGAGTATCTTGTTAAGCATGCCTTAATGAACAAAATAGTTAAAGAAATGAAGATAAAGTATTCCCGTTTTGAGAGGATAGCAGATGAACTGATAAGCCTTTATCAGAAATATACAAGAAAGAAGAGGGATCTTGAAAACAGAAAGAAGAAGCTTCAAGCAATTCATGAAAATATAGACGAGCTTATATCCGAGTACATGAGCAGACAGGATCTTCAAAAGAAGATTCAAGAGGCAGGTTATTCCTTCTATAAGTTTGAAACCTTGAGGGGTGAATATATATACCTCAGAAGGGAAGTGGATAAGCTCATGGAAGAGATGGGAATATTACCCGAAGAGATGAAGAGGGTAATGTCCATTATTGAACAGGGAAGGAAAAAGGTGGTACAGGCTAAGCAGATTATGGTAAAGTCCAATCTCAGGCTTGTGGTATCAATAGCAAAGAAATATGTAAACAGGGGATTACATTTCCTTGATCTCATTCAGGAAGGAAATATAGGTCTTATGAAGGCTGTTGATAAATATGATTATAGAAAGGGTTATAAGTTTTCAACTTATGCAACATGGTGGATAAGACAGGCTATTACAAGGGCTATAGCGGATCAGGCAAGGACGATAAGGATACCTGTTCACATGATAGAAACCATAAACAGGATAATAAAGGTTTCCAAGAAGCTCTTCCAAGAACTCGGAAGGGAACCCACCATAGAGGAGATAGCAAAACACATGGGTATGCCTGTTGAGAAGGTCAGAAAGGTGCTCAGGTCCGCTCAAGAACCCATCTCTTTGGAGACACCCATAGGGGATGATGAGGACACTGTAATGAAGGACTTTATTGAGGACAAATCAATAGAACCCCCCGAAGAACGTGTTGCTCAGAAGCTTCTAAGGGAGCAACTTGAGAAGGTTTTGAATACCCTTTCCGAAAAGGAGAGGGAGATTTTAAGATACAGGTACGGTTTGGTTGACGGAACGGAATACACCCTTGAGCAGGTGGGAAGGATGTTCAATGTTACAAGAGAAAGGATCCGTCAGATAGAATCAAAGGCAATAAGAAAACTCAGGCATCCCTCAAGGGCTAAGTATCTCAGGGACTTCTGATAGGAAGTCCCTCATCCTTC
>WFPJ01000138.1 GCA_015487615.1 Aquificales bacterium
AGAGTGTGTTCAAAGCAAGGAGTTTAAAAAAGCTTACTATATGGTCTTATCCTTTTAAGGATTTTTCACCCTTTAAGGAACTTGTTAATTTGGAACACATTGAATTAAACCAACCCTCTATCAGAAACTTTAAAGGTGCTCCGGGATTGAAGAAGTTGAAAAGAGTTGAAGTGTATTACGCCATGGGACTCAAGTCCCTTGATGGTGTTGAACACTTTGATAGCCTTGAAGAGTTGATTGTAAGTCGTTCAGGTGGATCTAAGGATATTTCGCCTATTAAAAAACTTAAGAAAGTACGAAGGCTTGTTATTGATAAAACTCCTACACTTCAACCTCTTGAAGATCATGAAAGCCTTGAAAGTCTGAGGGTTTATGTAGTAGGAGATCAAGATCCTTCAACTATCTTCAAAATACCTAACCTTAAGACATGTAGTGTTGTAGAGAGTAAGTTGCCCTACTCAAAACACGAGATAAACGCATATCTTGAATATAAGTTTAAGGTGTGAATCAGAAAGAAAGTTCGGCAATGGTGTAGAATACGAAATAGTATCAGTCATGGAAATACCTTTGGATGGGTCTGTTATTATTTATTTTCTTTTAAATTTTGATTGGTCAAGTATATCAAACCCTTTTTCAGTTTTTGGATACCTACCCGTATAGTTTTCAGACATCTGTCTTACCTTGAATAATGAGTAAGACGTCATAAATTAATAACCATGATGAGTATTGTTAGAATATCTTCTAAAGGTCAGGTAGTCATACCGAAAGAACTCAGGACCAAGCTTGGACTGGAAGCAGGAGATTATATTCTTATGGAGCTTGAAGGTGATAAAGTAAAGCTAAGTAAAATTCAACCCATAGAAAGGTTCAAGGGTATACTGAAAAAGAAAACGGACTACTCTGACCTTGAGGAGGAATTTGAAGAGGCCGTTGCAAGAGGTGAGGTGTAAAGGAACTTTAGATACTAATGTTATTCTAAGATATTTTATGCAGGATAATGAAAGACAGGTGGAAGTAGTTGAGAACCTTCTTAGATCCGCTCGTGAGGAGGGTAGTTACTTTTACATACCTTTGACAGTCATTCTTGAACTCGTCTTCGTGCTTCATAGAACATACGGAATGGAAAGGGAAAAAGTAGCGAGCATAATAAGAAGTCTCAAAACCATGCCAGCCCAGATAGAGAATGAAAGTATTGTGTTCGGTGCACTTGAGCTGTTTATTAAAGGCATGAAGTTCTCAGATGCGGTTATATACATGCAAGCGATTGAAGAAAGAACAACACCTGTATATACCTTTGACAAGGAGGACTTCAAAGGCAAACCTAATGTCATGTTACTAGGTTGATTTTTTCCCGGATCGTAGTTAACTCCTAAACCGTATCAAAATAAACATACCGTACTATGTCTTCAAAAACTCCTGTCTCCGTCTTCCAGATATCTGGTTATACCTTCTGGAACCTTCTGTATGCCCATTCGTAAACGGAAGGGAGTATTATGAGTGTAAGGAGTGTTGATGTTATAACTCCCCCGACAACGACTACCGCCAGCGGTTTTTGGACTTCCGAGCCTATGTCCGTTATGAGTATAAGGGGTAACAGTCCTATGAATGTTGTTGTTGCGGTTATAAGGATAGGTCTTATCCTGAGGAGTGCTCCCTTTTCGCAAGCTGATCTTATATCAAGGCCATCTTCAAGAAGTGCTTTTATGTAAGATACGAGTACTACTCCGTTCAGTGTTGCTATACCAAATACCGCTATAAAGCCTATGGCGGACGGTACTGACAAGTTAAAGCCTGATATGTAAAGGGCAAAAATACCCCCTATAACTGAGAAGGGTACATTTAGCATGACAACAAGGGCATCCCTTATGGAGTTGTAGGTGAGGTAAAGAAGGACAAAGATAAGCATTATAGAAACAGGAACAGCTACGGATAGCCTTTTCATAGCCCTCTCCTGACTTTCAAATTGACCGCCAAAGGTTATGAAGTAACCGGGTGGCAGGTCTATTTCCTTTTCAATTCTTTCCCTTATTTCGTTTACCGCACTGCCCATATCTCTACCTTCAACATTTGCCATCACAAGAGCGAATCTTACATTGTTTTCCCTTCTTATAACGAAAAGACCGGGTTCAATTTTTATATCTGCCACATCTCCGAATCTGAGCAGTCTTCCTTCCCTGAAGAATAGAGGTATCTCTTTAAGCCTGTTTACATCACCTTTGTAATCATCCTTTAATGATAAAACTATGGGGAACAGAATGGTATCCCTCTGAAGTACACCCACCTCATCACCACCCAGCACATATCTTACAACCTCCATCACCTCTTCAACGGATATACCGTATCTTTCAAGCACTTCCCATTTTGGATATACCCTTAGCTGTAATCTTCCCGCCTGCACTTCTTTTTCTACATCAACTATACCTCTTACATCCCTTATTATCTCCGCAACCCTCTCAGCTATCTCATTTATTTTGTAAGGATCCGCACCGAATACCTTTATTGCAAGATCCGCCCTCACACCTGAGAGAAGTTCGTCTATTCTCATCTTTATAGGCTGGGTGAAACTCATTGTACCCGGCAACCATTCAAGATCGTGTCTCAACATATTGTTGAACTCTTCCCTGCTTGAGAAGGTTTCCCATTCCTCTGGCGGTTTTAAGATAATCCATGTTTCAATATAGTTCACCTCCGCAGCTTCTCCCTTTTCCGCCCTACCTACCGTGGAGAACACCCTTACAACTTCTGGGTATTTCTTTACCTCCTTTTCAACAGCCATTGCAACCCTTTTTCCTTCTTCAAGGGAAACATTGGGATCAAGGTATATCTTTATAAGTGATGCTCCTTCCTCAAGTTCCGGAGCGAATTCCGTTCCTATTCTCGTAAGAAGTAAAAGACTAGCAATAAAGGAAACAATAACTCCGCCCATTATGGGCATGCGATGTTTAAAGGAAAATCTGAGGACCTTCTCATATCTCCTGTTTATAAACTCCATAACCTTACTGTATTGAGTTTTTCCAGCCTTAACGAAGTAATAGGAAAGAACCGGGATGAAGGTAAATGCCACAAACAGAGAACTGAGAAGCGCAAGGATTAGAGTTAGGGCAAGGGGTTTGAAGTATTTACCTTCAATAGATTCAAACACGAATATTGGTGAAAATACAATGACTATTATTAATACTGCAAATACTACCGGTCTGTAAACCTCTTTAACGGAGTCAATAATTATGGATATCTTAAACCCGCCCTTCTTCTCCGTTAAATGCCTGTAGATGTTTTCAACTACAACAACAGAAGAGTCAACGAACATACCTATACCTATGGCAAGACCTCCGAGTGTCATAAGATTACCGCTCATTCCGAAGTTGTACATGATGATAAAGGCTATAAAGAGGGTTAAGGGTATGGATGATATAACTATAAGCGATGCCCTAAAGTTGCCAAGGAAGAAAGCGGTAACAACAGATACGAGTATTATACCTCCCATAAGTGCCTTTTGAATTGTAGATACAGCTTTCTCCGTCAAATAAGCCTGATCATACAGGTGTTCTATTTCTATCCCTTCGGGAAGTATTTCCTTAAGTTCCTCAAGTTTTTTCTTCACTTTGTCAACAACTTCCTTTGTATTCTCATATATCCTCTTTACCACAATGTTTCCTATAACCTCTTCCCCGTTCATGGTGAAGGCTCCCCTTCTGTTGGGGACCTCTCCTTCTATAATTTTGGCTATATCCTTAACATATACGCTTATCCCCCTTTCCTCATCAACCTTTACGGGTATATTCAAAATGGTTGAAGTATCGTAAACCCTGCCGAGACCCCTCACAACGAGATTGCCTTCAGAGGAATCAAAAAATCCTCCCCCAACAAGTATGTTGTTCTTCTCAAGAGCATCAAGCAGATCTTCCATTGTGATACCGTAAGCTAACATCTTTTCAGGATCAGGTACCACGAGGTATGCCCTTTCTGGTCCCCACTGGATTATCTCTTCAACCCCTCCCGCACTCATAATTATGGGTCTTACGGTCCACTGTTGAAACACGGATTTAAGCTCTTCAAGACTGTACTTACCAGTTGTATCTTTAAGCACATAAAGAAGGGCATTGCCTAAACCTGTTGCATTTGGACCCATCACGGGTGTATAACCTTCGGGTAATTGGGCTTTTGCATCGGGCAATTTTTCCATCACAAGCCTTCTTGCAAAGTAAATATCCGTTCCGTCTTTAAAGAAGACGGATACATAGGAGAGACCTGCAAGTGATGCACTTCTTACGAGTTCTACATCCTTCAATCCGTTCATAACCGACTCTATAGGAATGGTTATAAGGGTCTCCACCTCCTCCGCAGACAATCCCGGCGCTTCCGTGTATATGTTTACCTGAACCGGCGTAGGGTCTGGGAAAGCATCTATAGGAAGCTTATTAAAACTGTAAATTCCATAAGCAACAACCAGTCCTATGATTATAAGGACAAGAAGTCTGTATTTTAATAGTTCCCTTAACATCCGATTTCACCTCCCTTCAGTGGGCATGACCTGCCGCTTCAACACCTACAAGTTTGGACTTAAGGAATACCGTTCCTTCAACCGCTATAAGCTCTCCCTCTTTCAGTCCTTCTATAACCTCATAGTAGGAATCTATCTCTCTCCCTATAACAACCTCTCTGGGTTCAAAACCCTTAGGCTTTCTGACAAAGACTATATTTTCACCCTCTATATCCTGGACAGCCTTCTTGGGTACAAGGATAGCCTTTTTTCTGTCAAGTGGTATTTCAAGGGTGACAAAGGCGCCTGGCTTAAGTATATGTCCTTTGTTTTTAGCTATACATCTTACCTTTACCCTTCTTGTCTTTTCGTCAACCTCGTGATGAATGAAATCAATAGTGCAGGGGAGTCTTTTACCCAGAACGGAAACAATACCTTTTGTATTTTCCTTAAGATCCCTTGCACTCTCGTAAGGCACATATCCGTAAACCCATAAAACTTCGTGAGAATGTATCTTGAACATAATGTCATCCAGACCAACCGGGGAGCCTTTTATAACAAGTTGTTCAACGATGAACCCGTCAATTGGAGACTTTATAACCAAGTATCCATCTTTCAGCTCACCATAGGTTTTAAGTTTCTCATTCAATGCTTTATATATACCCTTTGCCCTTTCATACTCTATGAGGGATGTGTAATACCTCGTATATTTTATAAGTTTCTGTTCGTACAGTTGCTTATCCCTTTCATAAATTCTCTTTGCAGTTTCAAGCTTTACCTTAGCTATATCAAGCTCCGCTTTAAGATCAATTATGTCGGGTGAATAAATAAGGGCAATTAAATCACCCTTTGAAACCCTATCACCTTCCTTAACAAAGATGTCCTTAACAATGCCTTCAACGGGTGATGTTACCATGGCACTGAGCAAGGGATTCTCCTCTACCTCTGCGGGCGCCTTCACTGTTTTCCCTACAAAATCTTTCTTTACCTTTTCCAACTTTATACCGAGATCCTTTATGTATTTATCCTCAAGCTCAACAAAGTCTTTTCTATGTGCATGTTCACCATCATGGTCATGACCATGCTCCTCACCGCTGAAAGCTAAAACAGAAAATATGAAAAAGGTAATTAACATTAACTTCATTTTTTCCAACCTCCTAAGCTTATAAATTCTCCCACAACAAGGTGAAGTTCCTTTAACATATCAAGCCTTTCCATAAGCAACCTGTAATAACTTTCCCTTATATTTGAAAGCTCAAATAGACTAATTACCCTATCTTTGTAAGCGACGATTCCTATCTCCAATTCTCGCTTTGCGGATTTTAAAGTATCCTCGTCTATGCGCTTTACTTGTTCCATTATCGTTTCGTATCTTTCCCTTATTGAAGATAGAAGTGCCTTTATCAGTATCCTTCTGTTCTCAAGCTCCTTACTTAAGGATTCCTTGAGTGAAATGTTTTCAATTATCTCTCCCTTTCTTCTGTAAAAGAGCGGTAATGTGCTTTCAAGGGCTATTCTGTATTCATAGAATCCCTCTTGGGAATCTTCCGCTGTTAAACCTACTGATAAAGTAGGCTTTGCCAACGCTTTCTCCAATTCTATAGCCCTGTCCACAGCCTCCATTTGAAGCCTGATAGCCTTTATGTGAGGAAGCTCCTCCATATTTATACTCCTTAGAGCGGGAATATCTTCCATATTTCCCTCAACCGAATCCACTTCTTTACCGAGAAGGGAAGAAAGTTCCTTAAGCTTGGCCCTATAGTTAGCCTCCTCTATCTTTAACTTCGCCTCCAATATATCCTTTTCCCTCTTTATCCTAAGAATTTCAAGCTCAGTAGCTTCGCCCAAATCGTAGGCGGTTTTTATATAATTTTCAAGATCTTCAATTATTTTTAAGTTTTCCTTAAGTAGTAACACCCTGCTTTTTGCATAAAGGGTGAGGTAGAAGCTTTTGTACACACTTGAAAAAAGTTCCCTTTCTTTTATTTCAATTTCATATTTAAACGCCTCCATCTCCTTCTCCGCCTTAGATACAGCCTTTCCCCTTACACCCCAAAGGGGTATGTCCTGCATAAAACCAAAGGAGTATAAGGGTTGATCTTTTCCCACTTTACCTGCAATATTCATTGTCTCAAGAGACAGGGAAGGATTGGGAAAAGCCCCTGCTGAAATCACTCTTCCCCTGTAACCCTCAAGCAACGCCCTCACAGAAAGCAATTCCCTGTTATTATCCTTTGCAATCCTTAAAGCGTCTTCTATACTTATTCCGTAAGTAAATCCGAACGCAAGCACAAAAACAACAAGTAAAAGCATGATATACCTCCGGAAATGGATTTAG
>WFPJ01000139.1 GCA_015487615.1 Aquificales bacterium
AGATATCTTTCAAGTGTTTTAGGGAGGCGTCTTAGGATAGCGGATCCCTTGGCTGGTAGCGGTGTTAGAGCTATAAGGATACTTAAGGAGGCAGATGGAATTGATATTGTTTATGTCAACGATTGGGATGGAGTGGCTGTTGAAAATATAAAAATGAACTTTAAAGAAAATAACATAGAGGAGAACAAGTACAGGGTATTTCAGGAAGATGCAAATATATTCTTGAGAAGGGAAGGCAAGTTTGACTATATTGATATAGATCCCTTCGGTAGTCCTGTAGGATTTATCGAATCCGCAATCTTGTCGCTGAAGAGGGGAGGTATACTCGGTGTAACAGCTACTGACACCGCACCCCTTTCTGGTACATACCCGGATGTTTGTATAAGGAGGTATGGATCAAAGCCTCTTAAAAGCGAATTTTACCATGAGGTAGGTTTAAGGATACTTATATACAAAATTTTTTCCCAGGGTGCCCAGTTTGATTTTTCCCTTATACCAGTTTTTTCTTACAGTTACCTTCACCACTTCAGGGTGTTTTTTGTTAAGGATAAAGGCTCAAAGCTAACTAACAGGAATATCCGTGAGAACACGGGCTATATTGTATTCTGTCATAGTTGTCTGTACAGGTCTTGTTTGAGTGACAGGTGCAGTATGTTGAGATGTCCTTTGTGCGGTGAAAGGCTTGATTACGCAGGACCCCTTTGGTTAGGTCCGATTTTCAGTAGGGATGTTGTGGAATATTTTGTTAAAGATATCAGCTATTTAAATGTTTCAAAAGAAGCGAAGAGTACTTTGAATTTAATTAAAGAGGAGTCAAAAATAAATATTCCCTTTTTTTATACCCTCTCTTCGCTGACTAAGGTTTTGAAGAAGAGCAAGGTTCCGTCATTGAGTAAAGTTTTAAAGGAGGTGGAAGGTGTAAGGACCCACTTTTCTGGGGAAGGTTTTAAAACGCAGATGGATTATAAAGAATTGAGGGAAAAATTTAGTGTATTATAGATTACCAGTCCCTCAGTTTAAGGAGGTTGAAGGGAATGAATGTTATTTCTTATAGAGGTGGTATAAATGAGTATGCGGGTGATTGCCTTGTATTTTTTATTAAGGAAGGTGATTTTTCAACACTGGATTTGTTGCAGGATAATACTAAGAAAATTTTGAAAAAGATTATAGAGGCGGAAGGTTTTAAAGGAGAAAAGGAAAAGCTTTTAAAGATTCCTTTGGGAGATAGAGTGAAATCCGTTTACTTGGTGGGTGTGGGAAAGTCTGTTGATGATGAGGTGTACAGAAGGGCATCCGCCCTCGGAGTAAGGCAGATTAAGAAGGATAAATATAAAAGTGGTCTTTTTATAGGAGTTGATAAGGAAAGGGAAAGGGCTGTTGTAGAGGGTGCAATTCTTGGAAACTATGAATTTGATAAATACAAAACGAAGAAAGATAATGAAAACAAAAGGAATGTGGAAGAGGTCGGGCTATATATGGGTGATGAAGAAAATATAAAGCTTGGAAAGATATTTGCTGAAGCCCAGATTTACGCAAGGAATTTGGTTAACGAACCGGGAAATGTTATAAATCCCGTTACCCTTTCGGAGATTGCCAAGAAACTTGCGGAAGATAAGGGTCTTGAATGCAAAGTTTATGATGAGAAGGATATTCAAAAAATGGGCATGTTAGCCCTTTACAGTGTTGGCAAAGGGTCCTCAACACCTCCCCGTTTCATACATATTGTCTATAAGCCGGAGAAACCTAAGAAAAAAGTTGTTTTCGTAGGTAAGGGTTTAACCTTTGACAGCGGAGGATTGAACATAAAACCCGGGGACTACATGAGAACTATGAAAATAGATAAATCTGGGGCTTGTGCAGTTCTCGGTATCATGAAGGCGGTGGCGGAACTTAAGCCAGATGTAGAGGTTCACGGGCTTATAGGCGCAGCGGAGAACATGCCTGGCGGAAATGCTTACAGACCTGATGATATAATAAGGGCGAAAAACGGTAAAACAATAGAGATAGACAATACGGATGCGGAGGGAAGAGTAACCCTTGCAGATGTTCTATCTTACGCTTCCGAATTGAAACCCGATCTTATAATAGACATGGCAACCTTAACAGGTGCATGTATGGTAGCCCTTGGAGAATATACAGCGGGGCTTTTCTCCAACGATGATGACCTTGCAAGATCCCTTGAGGAGGCTTCAAGAAAAACGGGGGAAAGGATATGGAGATTACCGTTGGATGATGAGAGGTTGAGAAAGAAAATAAAGTCAAATGTAGCTGATGTTGTAAACTCAGGTGGTAGATACGGCGGAGCAATAACTGCAGCCATGTTTCTCCAGGAATTTGTGGGAGAAGGTATTAAATGGGCTCATCTTGATATAGCAGGGCCAGCTTACAGCAAGGAAGATTTCTTTTACTATCAGAAGGGAGCTACGGGCTTCGGTGTAAGGCTTTGCCTTGAATATTTACTCAGCAACACCTGAGCCATTCAAGGGGTGATTTTTCCATACCTGCCGATTTGTGCCAGCGGTGAAAGGATTCTATCATTAAGGGAATGTATTCAATAGCAAGTAATTTGACAGGATTTGGTAATCCGTAAAAATCCATAAGAAGGAAGGCTACAAATATCTCTTCTTGTTTTGATACTTCCTTTGCAAAATTACTGCCGAACTTTACCCTGTAGATTTCTTTTAGGATATTCTCAAGCATCTTTCCTGTATAAAGATAAGACTGATTCAAAAATAAGCCAGATTGCTAAAATGAGGATGATAAGACTTGTGAATACTAAGAGCATGTCTCCTTTTAGAAAG
>WFPJ01000140.1 GCA_015487615.1 Aquificales bacterium
CCGTGAGAAGGGTCACCCTCTTTTTGTATGACAAGATAGGGGGCATTTGTAAAGCTCTTTAAGAATTCCCAGTCTATAAGGTTGTACTTAAGGAGGATATACATTAGCCCCATAAAGAAGGCTCCATCCGTACCGGGTTTTATTGGTATCCACTCATCCGCTATGGCACCGTAACCCCACCTTACGGGATTTACAACCACAAACTTCCCTCCCCGCCTTTTCATTTCCTGAATACCGAGTTTGAAGGGATTAGATGAATGATCCTCCGCAACACCCACCATCATAAAGTATTTTGTATGTTCAAAATCCGCTTCTCCGAACTCCCAGAAGGAACTTCCTATGGAAAGGAGACCCGCGGATGCCACATTTACAGAGCAAAATCCTCCGTGGGCTGCCCAGTTTATAGTACCTATCTGACCCGCAAACCACCCGTTTATAGCTTGCATCTGATCCCTTCCGGTGAAAAAGGCTATGCTGTGAGGATTTTTTTCCATCGCGGATTTTATCCAATCCACAGCTATCCTAATGGCTTCATCCCATTCTATCTCCTTAAATTCTCCAGAACCCCTTTCCCCCACCCTCAGCAGAGGCTTCCTGAGTCTTGCTGGGCTGTATTCCTTCATAATTCCCGATGAACCCTTTGCGCATAAAACACCCCTGTTCGTGGGATGCTCCGGATTTCCCTTTATATAAACAACCTTCCCTTTTCTCAGATAAACCTCAATACCGCACCTACAAGCACACATATAACATGTGGAATAAGCCTTTTTGTCATAGAAACTTCCCTTTTCCATAATCATCTCCTCTTTGAAGTATAAAAAATAAAAGGTAAATGATCACCAACATTCTATTAATCGTTGTATAAACTATCTTTATATAGATGGAAATAACAAAGGAAGGTTTTGAACTTGTTACGGATCTGAAGCCAGCGGGGGATCAACCCAAAGCTATAGACCAGCTTTTAAACAATTTGGAAAAGGGGGTAAAAGAGCAGGTACTTCTGGGAGCGACGGGGACGGGAAAGAGTGTACATCCTGAAGAGAGGATAATAATAGGTGAAAAACACAGTAATGAAATAAAATGGACTATCAGGAAAATAGGTGACTTCGTCGGAGAGCTCTCTAAAAAATTCCCCGTGGTGAGAAACGGAGAGGATTTACTTGTTCTGTTACCAGAGGAAAGGTATTACACTATAACCCTATCACCTTGGAATTTTGATGTAGAGGTTAAACCCCTATACGGAGTTTCATTCCACAGGGAAGATAAACACCTTTATGAAATAGAGCTTGAGGATGGCAGAAAGATAAGGACAACGGGAGATCACAATTTTTATGTACTTTCCCCAAACGGTTTCATCCTAAAGAGGAGTTCAGAACTTGATAGTAATGATTTTGTTCCTATTCCCAGGAAATTTCCAGATATAGGTAAAAAATTTAATAATGTTTTTTTAACAGACTTTATAAAGCCTTCAGAGCGTGTTTTTATTATACCTTCAAGTGATATATATGAAGAATTTGTAGAAAAGTGTTACGGAGAAAGGAGCGGGTATAAGCTTAAAAGGGCGTATCTCTACAGTGAATTCGGTATTCCTTTTACAAAATGTAAAGATTTAGTGGAAGCTTACAGAGACAAATTGCATATAAAAACACAGGGAGGAAATATTTTTCCTAACAGACTTGAACTTGATAGAGAACTATTGGAGTTTATAGGTCTTTATATTGCAGAAGGTCTAAGCACAGCGAGGTACATGGTAATATCTACAACTGACGAATACTATAAAAAACTCACCATCCGAATAGCCAAAAGATACAACCTGAAAGTGGGTTTCAGGGATCATAAGGACATTGTCATATACAGTGCCCTTTTTTCACAATTTATAAGTGCAATGTGCGGTTCTAACTCAGAGGCTAAGAGGCTTCCACCTTTTTGGATTAACCTCTCCAATGAACAGCTTTCCTGCCTATTAAGAGCTTTGTTTGATGGAGACGGTTCTGTGGAACGGTACTTTATATCTTTAACAACAAAAAGCAAAACTTTGGCAGATGACCTGCTTTATGCTTTACTCAAGCTCGGCATCTGGGGAAGGGTTCAGGAAGTGTTTAAAAAGGCTACAAATTCCAAACATGATGGAAGCATCTACTTCAGGATATCCATATACGGGGAAGATGCGGAAAAGTTTGTTAGCACCATAGGTTTCAATTCAGAAGAAAAATCTAAAAAAGCTATATCGTTACTGAATATGAAGAGAAATACAAATAAGGATATTATTCCGTACTTAGGTGACGAATTGCGCAATTTAAGACTGGAAGCAGGGAAATTTCAACGGGAAATTAAGGGAAGTCTTTGTCGTCAGACCGTTTCATCCATTGAACTCGGAAAACGATTCCCCTCGGTTAAAACTTTCATGCGGATTCTGAAAAGCTTGGAAGGAAACAGTTTAAACAAATACGCAAATTTGCGGTGGTCAAGAATAAAGAGTGTAAAAGAGGTCCCTTATTCAGGGTATGTTTATGACCTTTCAGTCAAAGATAATGAAACCTTCCTTGCTGGCTTCGGTGGTATGTTTGTTCATAACACCTTCACCTTAGCAAATGTTATAGCCCTTTACAACAAACCAACCCTCGTCATTGCCCACAACAAAATACTCGCAGCACAGCTTTACAGGGAATTTAAGGAGTTGTTCCCGAATAATGCGGTTGAATATTTTATATCTTATTATGACTACTACCAGCCTGAAGCTTACATACCTGAGAAAGACCTTTATATTGAAAAGGATGCAAGTATAAACGAAACCTTAGAAAGATACAGACATTCCGCAACCATATCCGTTTTAGAGAGAAGGGATGTTATAGTTGTAGCTTCCGTATCCTGTATATACGGTCTGGGATCGCCAGAACATTACCAATCTCTAAGGGTCAAAGTAACGAAGGGTTTAAGATTCCCCTTAAGCAAGGTGGTAAGAAAGCTTGTAGAGATAGGATATGAAAGGAACGATTATGCCCTCAAAAGGGCAAC
>WFPJ01000141.1 GCA_015487615.1 Aquificales bacterium
CCCGATGAAAGCATGAGTGCCAAGGGATTCATAGGATCTTCCGGAGAACCGTAGGGGGTTGATTTTCCTTTAAAATAGGAAGGGCTGGTTGGGGCAAACTGACCCGTTGTTAAACTGTAGGCGCGATTGTTATGAACTATAACGGTTATGTACGTATTTCTCTTTGCAGCGAATACAAGGTGGGATATGCCTTCCGCATATATATCACCGTCCCCCACAAAACAAACTACCTTTAACTCGGGATTAGCCAGCTTTATGCCCGTCGCGGTTGGTATTGCTCTTCCGTGCAAAGAATAAAAACTATTTAGGTCTATATAATCAACTATTTTGCCGTGGCACCCTATACCCGAAAGGATTACGAACTTTTCGTAGGGTATAGTTTCCACAAGCTCCTGAACAGCCCATCCGAAGGCACTCATAAGTCCGAAGTTACCACACAACCTACACCATGTTATTTCCGCTCCCGTGTACAGGCTCTTCTTTGCTACAGCCATATCAAAACCTCTCTACCAAACTTTTAAGCTCATCCTTATAAAAAGGTCTGCCATCATACTTTTTTATGTTGGTATCAACCCTTATACCGTACATATTGAGTAATTTGATGAACTGATCGCTTGCGGAACATTCAACACTTATTACCTTTTCCGCTCCCTCAATTTCCCTTTTTATTCGTTCGTGTGGAAGGGGTTCTAAGGCAAGGGGTCTGACCACCTTATAGCCCACCTCTTCCGCTACCTCATTTACAACACCCTTGTTTGAACCCCATGTTATGATGACCTTTTCGGATTTAGGGTCGCCCTCTATCTTTACAGCATAATCTTCATTTATCATGTAATTCCTGATAGTTTCCGCCTTTTTCAATCTCTTGTCCTGCATTTTCTTTACTAGAAGGGCATCTTCTACGGTTATACCTCTTTCATCATGTTCGTAGCTTGTAACCTTTACCGTTATATTCTCAGTCCCCGGAAATGCTAAGGGCGATATTCCGTCCGCGGTTACTTTGTATCTCTTATAATCACTGTTCCCATTCCACAGCTTTGGTCTTTCAACCTTTCTCTCCCTATTTATCTCTGCGGTGAATATGCTTTCTGCGAGGGTTTTGTCCCCGAGCAGTAGCACGGGTACCTGAAACTTCCATGCAAGGTTGAGGGCTTCTCTTGAAAGGAAGTAAGCCTCTTCCGCATCACCGGGTGCTAACACTATCTTCGGGAAGTCCCCGTGGCCCGCGAAAAGGCAAAACAACAGATCCGACTGGGCGGTATAGGTAGGGACTCCCGTACTCGGACCCGCCCTTTGGGCTTCGTAGATAACAAGGGGGATCTCCGCCATACCCGAAAGGCTCAGGGCTTCCGTCATAAGTGCGAATCCACCCCCTGATGTACCCACCATGGATCTTTTACCCGCATAGGATATGCCGAGAGCCATATTTATTACCGCTATCTCATTCTCCGGGTGAACAACTTTTATTCCGAGGTCCTTCTTGTTCTTTGCAAGATAGTGCAGGACGGGAGAAGCAGGTGTCATTGGATAGGCAACATATATATCAAGACCTCCGTCAACCGCTCCGAGGGCTATTGCTTCACTACCTGTAATGATTTCTCTTTTTCCATTTAACCTCTTAACTTTAAATACCTCACTTACCGAGTTGTAAGCTTCCCTGTATATGCTTTCATTTTTTTCCTTTTGGGGCAGGCTCAGGATTAAGGGCAGACCCTCTTCAAGGGGAATGCCAAGGAGTTTTAACAATACGCCCAGTACGTAAGAGCTTTTGAAGAAACCGGGTGCAACCTCTTTAAAAGGGGCCCTTATAGCCCCTTCGCGCTTTTCTTTTTCATTTATTACCCATATTGTGTCTTCTTTCGCATCCTTCTCATGCGCCCTTATGCTCCTTCCGTCCGTGGCTATTATTATGTCCGCCTTTGATTTTACGGACATAACTTTTTTATCCGAGAATCTTATGTTTACGAAGTTATGACCTCCCCTTATAAGGGAAGGGTAATCTACATCAACGAATACATAATATCCGAGATTTGCAATTACCCTTGCAAACATCCTCCCCGCTTCCTTTATTCCCGCCCCAGCCTTTCCACCTATTATTATGTTTAGTTCCATACCATAAGTATAACATCATTGATGAAGACCGTAATACACCTGACCGAGACTCAAGCCTCCGTCATTCGGAGGGACGAGGGTTTGGGTAAACACCTTAAAACCTCTTTCCTCAAGTTTTTCCTTCAGGTTAGTAACAAGGGGATCATTTTGCATAACTCCTCCCGATAGGCAGATCTTTCCTTCCCCTACCGTTTCTCCTATCTTTACTCCTATACTGACGAGGGTATTTATGAATCTTGATACTCCCTTTATTTTATCCCTTTCCCTTAAAAGGGCATCTATAATTTCTCTCCAATCAATCTCCTTTCCTCTTATTTCAAAGGGATACCCTCCCCTCTCAAGGGGATCGTAAAGATCTTCCATCATTATTGCAATCTGACCTTCATAGGTATTTATGTCTTTTATGCGCAGAATGAAGCCCGCCGCATCAATCAATCTGCCTACGGAGGATGTTAAAGGAAAGGTCTTTCTTTTCCATATTTTGAGTAGGTTAAAGGCAAAGCTTTCATCAAATTCAAATCCCTTGCTTTTTAATAGGTTTATCCCCTTTTCTCCATATATCTCAAAGAGAAGGGATAGGACAACCCTTAAGGGTTCTCTTACCGCCCTGTCCCCTCCCATAAGCTGAAATGGTTTAAAATGAAACACTCTTTCAGAGGAATAAAGATCACACACTAAAAACTCTCCTCCCCATATAGATCCGTCGGTACCATAGCCCGTACCGTCCCATGCTATACCGAGCACCCTTTCCTTTATACCTTTTTCCGCCATACATGAGAGTATATGGGCATGGTGGTGCTGTAATTTTATGAGTGGTATGTTTAGCTCCTTTGCCTTTTTTTCAGCCCATCTTGTAGTTTCATATAGGGGATGAAGATCACATACGATAAGCTCGGGTCTAAAATTGTAAAGCCTAGTTAGGTCTTCTACCGTATCCTCAAAAAATTTTAAGGTTTCCTTATTTTCAATATCACCTATGTGCTGGCTTATTATCACTTTATCTCCAATATTAAAGGCGAAGGTGTTTTTCAGCATGCCTCCCA
>WFPJ01000142.1 GCA_015487615.1 Aquificales bacterium
ATACCAATCATCTTTTCCAAAATATTCCTCAACTACATCGCAAGCAAAATCTATATCTTTTTGAATTATTTCTGGTACTATCTCTCTACCCGTAATTATATTTGGCAGACTTATATACCTTGACTTTACAACGAGCCTGGCTATCATGTAGGTAAGGGGATTTATCCTATAAAATACTATGTGAGGATTTTTTAATAATGTTGCCTCAAGTGATGCGGTACCCGAGGTTATAAGGGAAAATTTGGAGTATTTCATAATATCATAACTAAGGTTATAATCTGTATCGTCAAATATTCTTATGTCACCTTGGCAGTATTTGTTTAAAGTCGTCCTATACCTTTTAAATGTTGGTATTGCACCCTTAATACCTTTTTCGGAAAATACCCTTCTGTAAACCTCACACAGATAGGGTGCCATCCTGTTTATTTCACTTTCCCTGCTTCCGGGAAATAAGCCTACTATTTTTCCTTCGGTTCCGATTATTTTTAAAAACTCTTCTTTTTTAAGACGGGGTTTTGCAAGGTCAACCAATGGATGTCCTACATAATGAACCTTAAAGTGTGTATTTTCAAAATTTTTATATATATACAACTCAAAAGGCAGGATAACTATAAGATGATCTGTAAAGCTAACAATGTCGCGAATCCTCTCTTCCTTCCATGCCCATACTTGAGGGGATATAAAGTAAATGACCTTTTTAACTCCGAGGCTTTTTGCCTTTTTTATAAGCGGTATGTTAAAACCTGGTGCGTCGCATACTATGAGTATATCTGTATTTTTTAAATGTTCTTCTATATTTTTCTTAACCTTCCATATCCTCTTAAGTTTCGGTAGTATTTCAAAAAGACCAAAGCCTGAAATATCCTCAATATTGCCCAAGCTTTTTATACCTATATCTTTTAACTTTTTGTCGGTTATACCGTATATATCAAGGTTTTCAAAGCCCTCTTTAAATATATGGTAAATGTAGTTTGAAGCTGATATGTCACCTACGGAAATGGTTATCTTCATTAATCTTTTATTCTAACGGTTACTCTTAATTTTCCGTCCGATTCCTCAACCCTTCCCCTTATATTATCCGTATCTATATGAAAACTGTGAACCTTTTCTATTCTACCGTTGCTCCATATACTTATATTCCTTTCCGCCCTGAAGTTTTCCACATGGTTTATAAACTTTGTTTTCAGATAAACACCATCGTGATGTTCCATTATTTCAACATCCCCTATATCCATATATACGTTTTCCGTTACCGCCTCCCTCCACAAGTTTATGACTTTTTCATTTTCTATATCAAAAATAATTCCAAATTCAAGATCTTCCTTTTCCTCTTGTTCAATCCTTGCCTTTATAATCTCCTCTAGCTCTTTACCAAGTTTCCTCACTTTGTTGTAAGCCTTTTCCTTCAGTTTTTCATCTATGGGCATGATCAGAAAGCCGTGTAAAGCATTGACATAAAGGTACTTGCCTTCTTATCCGTCTCGGATATATAATTGACCTGGAATTGAACGTTCCTATGTAGATGATACTTTGCTCCGAATATATATGCATTATCATCCCTACCTTCATTCCTTGCCTTTCTATAGCCGAGGGAAACGTTGATAATATCTGGAATAACACCGAGTTCAACGAGGCCGGCTATTACCGTTTTCTCAAGTTGTGGATTTGTATTAAAGATGTTTGTTGGTTCTCCTGTCTTAGATAAGGGAGACTGACCATAGGTTAGAAATACACCTAAGGGTATGTTTCTTATATAACCCATAGCCTGAAAATCCAAGGCGAGCGCCCGGGTGAACAGGGATTCCTCTGTGCCAGGATCTATATTTATACTACCTAAGGGGGAATTTACTGTAATCGTTTCCCCCGTATTGTTTCTAACAACTGTTTTACCACCCCAATACTGCAACCCTACGCCTATATCCCATCCTGCAATATTTGGAGTGAATGCCACTCGCCCATAGTTGGAAAGTTCTTTTATGTCAAGGGTTGTTATCTCCCTTCCGTAGAAAGGTGCCCACAATGCCCCTGTTATATAAAATAAATTACTGTAATAGTAAAACCCTATACCTGTTGCAGGCGTACCCGTGCCTATGTACTGTTGCGCTGATATAACTTCTGAGGTTTCAAGTATTACTAAATTACTTACTGCACCTGTATTCATAACCTCAAAAACAGCAGGTGCACCTAGTGTATAAGTTGTATAGGGAACTATACCGAAGTAGTTTTTCTTTGTTCCCACTACAAAGGGTATACGCAAGGTAAAGGCATCCGCAGCTCCTTCAACTATATATCCAACGTTTTTGCTAATCCTACCTCCAGAGAAAAGTGCCCATCTATCTGGAAATTGAATTCTTCTTTCAAAAACTTCATCTCTGTCTACTTTTCTGCTTTCCCCTGTCACTTTAAGCTTTGTAACAATTGACAAATTCAGAACCTTTGGTATAGATAGGAAATCTGCCTCTTTTATGGTAGGTTGTCTTATTTGTGTATACCCAGAGGCTTTGAAAAATCTGCCGTAAGAATTAAGGGACGGAAAGCTGTGAGGTGAATGACATGTATTACATGATGTATTCATTTGCCTCGCAAAGGAAGGAACAGCCTCAGAATATCTAAAGCACAGAAAAACTGCAACTATAAATAGTAATAGCTTGCCCCTGCCCTTCATCTTATACCTCCCGTTTCATTATTTTAACTTATTTTGACTGCATATTCTCTACTTAAGGAAAAAAATCCCTTTGCCTTTTTTAAAGCCATTTCTCTTTCCTCTTCCTTTATGTGAGGATCATTAAGCATAAAGCTGTAAACCTTTCCCCTTACAAAGGCCCTATAAGTTTTGAAAAAGGGAAGGACTATATAAAACTCTTCATCTTTTGTTTCTCTAACGTATGTTTTCTCGTATATCTCCGCCAAATCTTTTCTTCCCATGAATTCCAATTCCATTGATAGAAAACACATATCATTTACCATATCACCACATCTGAATCTCTCATTAAATTCAATACAGTCAAATATGCATATGCCTTCATCAAGAAAGGCAACGTGTTCCAATCTTATGTCTCCATGTCCGTCAACAATTTTTCCTTCGGATATTCTCTTTTCAAAAAGATTACTGTATTTTTCGTAAAATAAATTTGTTTTCTCTTTTATATACTCATAATCTTCTTCGTAAATAGTTTCACCTATAAAAGGTTTAACCTGCTCAAAATTTTCATCCGTATTGAATTTCATGATCTCTAATTTTCCGTATTCGGGTGTTTTGCGGGCATTCTTGTGAAAATATGCAATTTTTTTTGCTACGTTTTCTATCTCTTCGTCTTTTATATCATTTAGTCTGTTTACTAATAATTTTTTATCATCTATTCTCCTCATTTTAACCGCATATTCAACTACACTGGAGGAATTTTCTATCTCAGGATCTCCGTTAATCATACTTATGGGTACTACTCCAAGATATATATAACTGCAAAGTCTTCTGTTTAGTTCAACTTCTCTTTTGCAAAACAGTTTTCTTTTTTCAAGAGTTGAATAGTCAAGAAAACCGAAGTTTACAGGCTTTTTTATCTTATAAACAATATCATCAAGAAGTATAACCCAGGATGTGTGGGTTTGGACCAGTTTTCCTTTCAGTTTTTCAACCAATTTATTAATCATTGGTATACTTAATTATAAAGCATGATTAAGTTAATAAAGCTTATTGTTGCCTGTTCTTTGTGTGTGTTGATAGCCTACCTTATATATCTACTCATATTCGGAGGCTCATGATGAGGTACATATTGGCCTCATCTTCAAAGAGAAGACAACAGATAATGAGTATGTTGGGCTTTAGTTTCGAAGCTGTAGATCCTAATATAAAAGAAGAACCTACCCATTGGCACCCAGTTATAAATGCAAGGAGACTTGCCTATAAGAAAGCTTATAAAGTTTGGCTTAGAAACAAAGATGCGGTAGTTATAGGTTCGGATACGATAGTTTTTTTTGATAATAAAACTTTTGGTAAACCCAAGGATAAGGAAGATGCAATAAATATGTTGAAGGATCTTTCTGGTAGATGGCACAATGTGGTTACTGCTATAGCCGTGGTGGGAAAATCTTACAGGAGAATAGGTCATGATATTACGAGGGTAAAGTTCAGAAAGCTTGGGGAGGATGAAATTATAAGATATGTAGAATCTTGGTTACCTTTTGATAAAGCAGGTTCTTACGGTATACAGGATTACGGGGCTTCCTTCATAGAGAGGATAGAAGGAGATTTTTATACCGTGATGGGCATGTCTCCTAGACTTCTCCTCACTTTATTGGGATTACTGTAAATTCTTGATCGTTTATCCTTATAACAACAAATTCGGGTATACCCTTAAAGTTTGTAAGTCTTCTCCTGCCGTTATAGGCTTCCACCCTGAACTCTTCTACCCTGCCCAAATTATAAATTTTACCTTCCCCAGTATATCTGATATCTCCGTAATCATAGGGGAATTCTTCATATTTAAGGAGTCCCTCTTCAACAAAGAAAACCGCTTTTACTACACCTTCCTCAAATAAACCGCCCGCTGTAATCAAGTAAAGTCTTGAATTTTCTCCATCTTCTTCAATATATATATCCTTTGCTGACAGAATAGCCCTCTGGATATCCCAAAAAAGTCTCGCCTTACTTTTTATATCTTCTCCCATGTCCACAAGGTGTATGCTGTTTTTAACCATATTGTGAAAGGAAAAGGCTATCAGTCCGAAAATAAGACCAACCAGTGTAAGCACAATAAGTATTTCTACAAGTGTGAAGGCTTTATTATCTCTGTTCATATCTTTTGAAGGATACGGTGTTGTAGATATAAATAACTTCCCTTAAACCGGGAAAATCCTCAACCGCCTTTTCCCTTATTTTAACATCCTTTAACTCTCCCCTTTTTATCTTGTTATCAAGTATAACCATATCTTCGTACCTCTGTGCTTCCTCTTCAAGCATATACCTTGCTCTCGCAAGCAAATCAAGAAATACAGTAAAGGCTATAACAATTATGGATAGGGCTATAAGTGTTTCTATAAGAGTAAAGCCTCTACTACTCCCATATATCAATATCGTCTTCCGTTCCTTCCTCTCCATCAGGCCCGGGTGATCTAAGCTCATAGGGGCGATTAACACCAGGCGATATGTAAATAAAGTCGTTACCCCACGCATCCTTCGGTACAGAATCAAGATACCTTTTCCATCTTGGCGGAATTGGAGGAACGGTGGGTTTTTCAACGAGGGCTTTCAGACCTTGTTCCGTTGTGGGGTATCTTCCGTTGTCAAGTCTGTACTGTTCCAAGGCATCCTTTATTGCCTTCATCTGTACCTTTGTTGTTTCTATCTTTGCCTCATCAACCCTTCCTGTAACCCTTGGTACGATTATTGCTGCAAGCAAACCGAGGATTATTATGACTACGAGAAGTTCTATAAGTGTAAATCCTTTCGGTAGTTTTTTGGAGGATCCCTTTTCTTCTTCTTTTTTACCAAAAAGTTTATTGTATATAAAAGAGGATACATAAAAGATTATGATAAGTATAGGTAACCCAACTATTATTATTGCCAATAGAGCTTTTGCTGCAACAAGCAGAAGTGCAACTATAAATTGTAAAAGACCAGCGTCTTCATTCATTATCCTTTTTATCCTCCTTAGATTTCATAACAAAGTAGAGGATGGGACCGCCTATTAACAGAAGCAAGGGTAATCCTATTATAAGTGACAAAACGGTAAGTTTTATAGCTACTATTAAAAAACCCATCAAACCTATAAAATCCCCACTTGCCTTACCCTCATTCATGACACTACCACATTAACCAATTTATTTTTAATATACACTATTTTTCTTATGCTTTTTCCGTTTACATACTTACCCAGCTTGGGATCGGATTTTATCATGCTTATTATATTTTCTTCCTTTTCATCTGTTTTTACCTTCAATCTTCCCCTGAGTTTACCGTTTATCTGCACCCCTATCTCTACTTCATCAAGGGCTATAGCTTCCTCACATACCTCGGGCATTTTTTCCTCGGATATGTAGTTTTCCTTTCCGAGAAGTTTCCACAGTTCTTCACATATATGCGGAGTTATAGGTGAAAGCATAAGCAACAGTATTTCCACTCCCTCTTTAAGCACCTTCTTATCTATTTCATCCCGGGGATCAAACTCTTCCAACTCATTAAGGAGGATCATGGCGGAAGCTATAGCGGTATTAAACTGATAATGTTTTTCTATGTCCTTTAAATATCTGTCAAGACAAGAATGTATTTTATATCTTAGCTCCTTTGCTCTTCCCCTTACATCCTTTAATTCTTCACTGGTGTAGTTGACATCTTTCAAGTCATTAATTTTTGATGTAACAAAATCCCACAGCCTGTTCAAAAACCTGAAAGCACCCCTGATACCATCCTCCGACCACTCAAAATCATTTTCAGGGGGAGCGGTAAACAGGATATAAAGCCTTACTGTATCCGCTCCGAATTCCTTTACAGCATCCTCTGGATCTACCGTATTACCCTTAGATTTGGACATCTTTGCGGATTCACCTATATTATCCTCTATCCTTTTAAGGATGTTTTCATCGTCAATATTAAGCTTTTTAAGAAGAAAAGATACATTATCACCCTTTGAAAGATTGTTCTCTTTAAGAAACTCCTTTATCTTCATCCTATTTAATTATAATGAGAACAATTATGAAAGTAGTAAATGTAAGTGGTAAATTCAGAACAAAAAGAAAGGCGAAGGCTGTAGGAAGGATAAGGCTAAAAAAGGGAACAATAAGAAAAATATTGGAATGCGGAATAGAAAAAGGCGATGTTATAAATGCATCAAAGATAACGGGTATTTTAGGAGCAAAGAAAACTCCTCATTTACTACCTTTCTGTCATCCCGTTTCTGTTGATCACATTCACATTGATATGAAAATAAATGAGGATTCCATAGAAGTTATTGCGGAAGTAGAAGGTGTTGAAAGAACCGGTTACGAAATGGAAGCTTTGACCGCTGTTACTACTGCACTTTTGAATATATATGATATGTGTAAGGGTATTGATGATTCCATGATTATAGAGGATGTAAGGCTTGTTGAAAAATGCGGTGGCAAAGGGGATATCTTAGCTGACCTTAAGGATATAAAGATTTACACGGTGGGGTTTGATGATGATTGCAAAAAGCTGGTGGAAGCGCTGAAACCCAGGAGTCTTATAAATATAGAGGCGGAAGAGTTCAATAAGTTTTCCGATGAAAAGGCTATGTTTATCACATTTTTTGATTCCGTCCCGAAGGATTTTATAGAGGCGAGGATTGAAGGTGTTGAAGTACTAATATCTGATTATCTATTTGAGAATATTGGTATAAGAGGACTGCTTTCTCCTATGGTCGGATTTACAAAGGCGGGTATAGGTTTAATATTGATGTCAAAGGATAAAGAGTATGTGAGCACCATTGTAAACAACATTGTCCCCTTAATAGCAAAATTTTTTAAGGAGTATATATGAATAAAACAGTTGTTTGCATAACCGGGGCAAGCGGTAGTATATACGGAATAAGATTGGTTGAGGAGCTTTCCAAGGTCGGAGATGTTGATCTTGTTATATCTTCAGCGGGATACAGGGTAATAAAGGAGGAGATTGATGAAGATAGATTTAAAAAAATCAAAGACATAGCAACCATTCATGATGAAAAGGATATATCTTCTCCTTTAGCCAGCGGTTCAACATTATGTTCATACAAAGGTGTTATTATAGCCCCCTGTTCTATGAGCACCTTAGGATGTATAGCAAACGGTATTAACTACAATCTCATACACAGAATAGGGGAGGTAGCTTTAAAGGAAAGGGTTAAACTTATACTTCTTGTGAGAGAGATGCCCTATAGCCTTGTGCATATTGAAAATATGCTAAGGGTTACAAAGGCGGGAGCTATAGTAACACCAGCAAGTCCCGGATTTTATCATAAACCGAAGTCAATAGACGATCTTATAAACTTTGTTGTGGGCAAGATAATGGATATTCTCGGTATTGAAAATGATCTCTATTCCAGATGGAAAGGGTTGTAAATTTCAAAAGTGTTATTATTATCTGTTACTATGAAGTTTAAAGTAAGAGTAAAAAGGGACAAAGGGTATTCAACCTATGAAGTTGATTATAAAGAAGGAATGACTGTTCTATCCCTTTTAAACTATATAAAGGAAAATATTGACGAAAGCCTTTCCTTCAGGCATTTTTGCAGGGCTGGGATATGCGGTACATGTGCGGTAAAGGTGATGGGATTTCCCAAGCTGGCGTGTAAAGAACCGGTTATTGATCATATTTTGCTAAAGGATGAAATTGTTATAGAACCCCTTGATAAGTTTGAAGTTATAAAGGATCTTGTGGTTGACCATGAAGATATTGTTGAAAAGGGTAAGAAATACAGGACATGGCTTAATCCTAAGGATGAGAATATACCCGTTGATAAAGATACGGAAGATGAGATTGAAAAATCCGCGGACTGTATTCTATGTCTTGCTTGCCAATCTTACTGTCCTCAGGTACTTGAGGACAAGTATGCGGGTCCTCTTTACTTTGCAAAAATGTACAGATATCTTATTGATCCCCGTGAATACGATGAAAACAGATACGATGAAGCTATAAAAGAGGGATTCATATATCATTGTTTATCCTGTAATAAGTGTAATAATGTATGTCCGAAAGAAGTTGAACCCGCAACCCTTATAAGGAAAATTATGGTTTTCAATGCTAAGGTGTAAGGTATAATAAATAACCCCATGGAAATCATCAACATACCCATAGAGGAAGAGGTAAAGCAGGCATATATAGACTACGCAATGTCCGTTATAGTGGGGAGGGCTATACCTGATGTTAGGGACGGTTTAAAGCCTGTACAACGCAGGATACTCTATGCAATGTATGAGATGGGCTTGTATCCCGACAAGCCCTTTAAAAAGAGTGCGAGGGTTGTTGGTGAGGTTTTGGGGAAATATCATCCCCACGGAGATCAAGCGGTATATGATGCCCTTGTAAGAATGGCTCAAGACTTCAATATGAGATATCCCCTTATCATAGGACAGGGTAACTTCGGAAGCATAGACGGAGATCCACCCGCAGCGATGAGATATTCGGAGGCAAAGCTGTCAAAACTCGCAATGGAGATGCTGGAAGACATTGACAAGGAAACGGTGGACTTTGCCCCAAATTTTGATGATTCACTTATGGAACCGACCGTACTTCCTTCAAAATTCCCCAACCTTATATGTAACGGCACAACGGGTATAGCGGTTGGTCTTGCCACATCTATACCACCTCATAACCTGAGGGAAGTGGGTAAGGCACTTATAAAGCTTGCGGAAAATCCTAAGACAACCACCGAGGAGTTACTGCAGATTATAAAAGGACCCGACTTTCCGACGGGAGGTATTATTGAAAATGCAAACGAGCTTAAGGATATATACGAATACGGAAGGGGAACTATACAAGTAAAAGCCAAAGCACATGTTGAAAAACTTCAGGGGAACAGGGAGCAAATAGTCATAACAGAGATACCCTATCAGGTAAACAAGGCGGATCTGATAAAGAAGATAGCGGATCTTGTAAGAAGCGGTAGGATAAAAGAGATTTCAGATCTGAGGGATGAATCGGATAAGGAAGGTATAAGGATAGTTATAGAATTAAAAAGGGAAGCAAAGGGCGAAAAAATACTTGAAAAACTGTACAGATACACACAGCTTAAAAAGAATTTTCCCGTTAACCTTGTTGTCCTTATAGATGGAGAACCAAAGCTTGTAGGTTTAAAAAGGATACTTCAGGAGTTTATAAGACACAGATTGGAAGTTATCCTAAGAAGAACAAAGTATTACCTAAGTAAGGCGGAACAAAGACTTCATATAGTAAAGGGTCTTTTGATAGCTATAGGTGATCTTGACAATGTTATTGATATGATAAGGAAGTCAAGGGACGGCGCGGAGGCTAAAAGGAGGCTTATAGAGAGTTATGAACTTTCGGAGGTTCAGGCGCAGGCTGTTCTTGATATGAGACTTCAAAGGTTAACTTCCTTGGAAAGGGAAAAGCTTGAAAAGGAAGAAAAGGAACTTGAGGAGAAGATAGCTTATTACAGAAAGGTTATTGCGGAAGAAAAGGAAAGGGTAAGGATATTCATAGAGGAAACAAAGGAGCTTATAAAGAAGCACGGGGATGCGAGAAAAACCTTTGTGGAAGGCATAGAAGGATATGTGGAAGAAGGATCAATGCTAGTTGCTATTCTTGAAAACGGTCAAGTGTTTCCCCTTGAAGAGATACCTGAGGAGTCCTCTCCGGTAGTTAATGTGCTTGATGTTCCTTTCACTGAGGGTCTTTTCCTTGTATCAAACAGGGGAAGGGTTTATTGGATAGCAGGTTCTCATGCCCTTCAAGGCACCAAGGTAAGAATGAAAGAACCGGGTGAAAGTATCATAGGTGCCTTCATAAGAGAGCAGTTTGCGGACAGGCTTATAATGGCTACAAAGAAAGGCTATGTGAAAAGGATACCTCTTGTTGATTTTGAATACAAGGCGCAGGGAATGAGCATAATAAAGCTCACAGAAGATGATGAGGTAAGAAGTATAGCCCAATCTTATCATGATGCGGACATACTTGTGTATACAAGCAGGGGAAGGGTAGCAAGATTCCCTGTGGGTGAGGTACCGCCAGCCACTCCAGGTACGAGGGGTGTTCAAGGTATTAAGATAGAGGATAAGGATGAGGTGGTGGGTGCAAGAATATTAAAGGATGAACCCTATCTTCTTGTTATAACATCTCACGGAAGAGTTAAAAAGATAGTTAGCGAAGAGATTCCGCGGATGGGAAGATATGTAAAGGGTGTTCATGTACTTCCCAAGGGAACGAGGGACAGAATAGCGGATATTATACCTTTAAAAGAGAAGGTTGAGTTACTCATAACCACAGAAGGCGGTAAGGTATTCTACGATCTGATAGAGGAAAAGGATGTACACCTTTCTAAAAAGGAATCTTCTGCAGTTAGAAGATGGGATATAGGGGATGACATTATTCACAAAGTGGTCAGAAAATCATCATGATAGATATAGAACTTATAAGAAAAAATCCGGATTTTGTTAAAGAGAGATTATCTTTAAGGGATCCATCTTACACAGAGCTAATTGACAGGGTCGTTGAACTGGACAGGGATAGAAGAAACTACATAAAGGAGATTGAAGAACTGAGGAATAAAAGAAATAGTAAAAGTAAAGAAATAGGGAAGCTGAAAAGGGAAGGTAAGGATACATCTGAACTTGAGGAAGAAGTAAAGAATATAAAACTCAAAATAGAGGAATTGGAAGATAAGCTTGAAAAGGTTAATACAGATCTTAAATCCCTTATTTTGAGGATCCCCAATATTCCCCACAGCAGTGTTCCCGTTGGAGAGGATGAAAGTGACAATGTGGAAGTAAGAAGATGGGGAGAGCCTAAGGAGTTTCCCTTTGATCCCAAACCCCATTGGGAGATAGGTGAAAGGTTGGGTATTCTTGATCTTGAGAGGGCTTCACGCCTTTCGGGAAGTAGGTTTTCTCTATTTAAGGGGGACGGTGCCCTACTTGTAAGGGCATTAATAAACTTTATGCTTGATGTTCACACTAAGAAGGGATATAAGGAAGTATTACCGCCACATCTCGTAAGGGGAGAGATATTGGAAGGTACGGGTCAACTGCCCAAGTTTGAAGAGGACCTTTATGTCTGTGAAAAAGATCAACTTTATCTTATACC
>WFPJ01000143.1 GCA_015487615.1 Aquificales bacterium
GCAATAACATCAACACCCGCTTCAACAAGGGCGGATACCCTTTCCATGGTGTCTGGTCCTGTCCCGACCGCAGCACCTACCCTTAGCCTGCCTATTTCATCCTTACACGCATTGGGATATTGCTTACGCTTTATTATATCCTTTATGGTTATAAGCCCTTTTATCCTGCCTTCCTTATCAACTATGGGCAGTTTTTCTATCTTATACTTTTGAAAAATCTCCGTAGCCTCCTCAAGTGTTATCTTCTCCTCCGCTACTATGAGATTGTCCCTTGTCATAAACAGGGAAACGGGCTTTGAATAATCCGCTGGCTTTATAAACCTTAAATCCCTGTTGGTTAATATTCCAACAAGCTTTCCGTCTTTTTCAACAACGGGAACACCGGAAATCCTGTATCTTTCCATAATTTCCATCGCTTTTTTTACAGTGGTGTCCGGTTCTACGGTTACGGGATTCAGAATCATACCGCTCTCGGACTTTTTAACTTTTTCCACCTCCTTAGCTTGATCTTCAATGCTCATGTTCCTATGAATGATTCCAATTCCCCCTTCCCTCGCAAGGGCTATGGCCAAGCGTGCCTCCGTAACCGTATCCATTGCAGCGGAAACTATGGGGATATTAATTTTCATGGTTTTTGTTAAAAAGGTAGATGTATCCACCTCGTGGGGAAGAACCTCAGAATAACCTGGCAAAAGCAGAATATCGTCAAAGGTTAATCCTTCACTTATATGTTCGTTATACATGTATTATATTATAACGATTTGTTGGAGAGTTCACACAACACGCAGTTCCCTAAGGGCTTTTTCCCATATAGGACCTATGTCAATCCCTTCAAGTATTAAAAGCTCAATGAGATGCCTTGAAAGACCTATAAGTATATGGGCGTATATATCAGGGTTTGGAACATCTAAAACCTCTAATGTTTCCTTAGCCTTTTCCAATAGAGTTCTCTTTGATATCCTATAAAAATTCTGAAAGTCTTCATCACCACACATGGCCTCAAAATAAAAGATTTTTGCAAGCTCCCTGTTTTCAACTGCTGTCTTTATGGGTTCACGTAATATGATTCTTTTTGCCTCCTCTATCTTTCCCTCCTTTGCAAGGGCTATTCCCCTGTTCATATCTTCAATAACCTTATTTATGGTAATACTTGCAAGCTCCATCATAATATCCTTCTTACTGCTGAAGTACAGGTAAAAGGTACCATGACCAAGGTTTGCTTCCTTGGTTATATCAGAAACACGAGCCTTGTGATACCCTTTGGTATATATGACCTTTTTTCCTGCTTCAAGGAGTCTGAGTTTAGTATCTGACTGATCCATCAGTTACTGCGGTTAATTATTATACATGTAATATATACCTAAGCGCGATATTTTACCCTCTATCTCAAGCACGCTTAAAAGACCCATTAGTTCTTCCCTTCCCATGTTTGTCTCAATCAAAAGCTCATCAAAAGTTTTTGGAGTTTCAAGAAGGGACAAAATGTCCTTTTCCGATATTTTCCTTTTCTCTTCTCTCACCTCCTCTACAACTACAGAAGGTGATATAAGATCCCTTATATCCGAAGGATCCTTGAATATCTCAGCCCTGCCTTCCTTCAACAGCTTATAACACCCTTCCCATCTGTCGGACCTACCCATACCTATATGGACAAAAATCCTTTTGCCCTGCCTTACAGCATACTTAGCTGTTATAAGAGAACCGCTCTTTTTACCAGCCTCTGGAATAACCACAAAGTCACTTATGGCACTTATTATCCTGTTTCTTACAGAAAAGGAATACTTACTGCCCCTCTCAAGGGGATCAAATTCCGATATTATTGCGGACCCTCCCTCAATAACCTTCTTCTGCAAAGAAACATCCACATTTAATAAACCCGTACCAGCCACCCAAACGGTGTATCCCCCTTCCCTTACGGTGGTTTCATGAACTTTGCTGTCAACACCTCTTGCCCCACCAGAAACTGTAAACACCCCAGCCCTGACAAGTTCAATACACAGATCCTCCACCAACTTAAGTGTGTAAATGGTAGGAAATCTTGGACCTACTATACCGACGAATGTACCGAATTTTATCTTTCCAATATAAAATAAAACGGGCGGAGGATCTTCAATAAATCTCAGTTGAGGAAAGTAATTTTCATCCTCAATGGAAACAGCCCCTATTTGCCACCTTTCCATAAGGTTCAACAACCTTTCCAAAGCCTTCTCAGAATATCCCTCTCTGTTTTTTATTCTTACTGCCCTTTCTTTACCCACTATCATTGAAAGGGTATGTATATCACTTTCAAGGATCGCCTTTCCAGAGCCGAAATAGTCGTATAACTTCTTTAAAGATTTGTTTCCCACACCTTTTATACTTCTAAGTATTAACCAGTTGATAAGTTTCTCCATTGGATAGAATTATAAATATGCAATTTTTTATTTTATTATTTCTGGCGGTTTTCAGTTTTTCTTATGCCAAAATATTTGTAGCTAAATGGGATTCGCCGATAACCCCCATAACGGCGGATTTTATTGATAGAACTCTGTCAAAGGCGGAAAGGGAAGGAGGAACAATTTACATCTTGCAGTTAAACACACCCGGCGGGCTTGAAACCTCAATGCGAAGGATAATCCAGAGATTCCAACAAACAAGACTTGTAACGGTAGTATTCGTTTATCCGCCTGGCGGTAGGGCTGCATCTGCTGGCGCACTGATAACAATATCAGCAGACATAGCAGCTATGAGTCCAGGCACAAATATAGGTGCTGCACATCCCGTGAAGATGGGAGGTGGAGACAATAAAGATCAAAAGATTATGGAACAGAAAATAATTCAGGATATGCTCGCTTTGATAAGAAGTATAGCAAAGGAAAAAGGAAGGAATTATAAGGTTATTGAAAAGATGATAACGGAAAGTATATCCCTTACAGAAGACGAAGCCTTAAAGAAAAATGTAATAGATCTTATAGCGGTTGATATAAATGATCTTTTAAAGCAGATAGACGGAAAGGAAATAAACAAATTTGGTAGAACGATAAAGGTTTCAACTCAGGGTAAAGAGATAGTACATATTCAGGGAAACTTAAAGGAGGAACTACTTAAGATAATAACTAATCCAACTATAGCCTATCTTTTACTCCTCATAGGTTTTTACGGACTGTTTTTTGAACTTTATAACCCAGGTGCCATAATACCCGGTGCGGTGGGTGCCATATCCTTACTTCTAGGACTTTACGGTTTAAGTTTAATCACCATAAACTGGCTGGGACTTCTGCTCATAATCCTTGCAGGGATCCTTTTTATTCTTGAGCTTATAACACCAACTTTCGGCGGACTTACTCTTGCGGGAATTATAGCCTTAACTCTCGGTTCTATAATACTTACGGACCCCGACTCCCCTTACGGAGATATACCTATGTCTGTAATCATAACAATGACCGTAGCAAGCGCCCTTTTCTTCCTCGTGGTAGGAAGATTAGGATTAAAGGCTCAGAAGAGGAAAAAGATGCTTGGTATTGAAGAATTGGTAGGAGAAGAGGCAGAAGCCATCTCAGATTTTAAAGGCGGTAAAGGAAAAGTATTCCTTCATGGTGAAATATGGAACGCGGAAAGTGTAGATGAAATAAAGAAAGGAGACAAGGTTAAGGTAATATCCGCAAAGGGCTTAATATTAAAGGTGGAAAGGTTAAAGGAGTAAGTTTGTTTTGTGATACAAAAGATTCATAGAAAATTTAAGATTGTCATAAAGTTCTATTGAATAGTTATCCCAAAACACGCATGTCCCCGCAAGGCAAAAATAACCACCACTTTTAGGGGCAAAATGCTCCGCTATAAGAAGGGTATAGTTACCCTGATTTGAAAGAGATGTATCTTCTCCCCTTGCAACAACCTTTATATCTGGCATCAAAGGCTTTATAGAAGCTGTACAAGGCAGAAGAATCTTTTCAACACCTTCCTTATACCTGCGGATCTTCGTTGTTACAACAAAGTAAGGGTCACCATTGTGATTGTTCACATCATCCGTAACCTCATCACCGTTTAGTTCCATACCGAAAGCCCTTGCAAGCGTATTACATGTATCCGCTATCCTATCTTCATTCTTATAATAACCGAGTAAAATTACCTTTTTTCCTTTGTTCTCAACAAGATCTTGAATGAATTTAACTTCCTCTTCCGTAAAAGGTATTTCTGGATAGTTGAAAACTATCGTATCGTAGGTAGAAAGTTTCTCCCATTCATCAACTTCGTCTATTTCCAAACCGAATTCCTCTGATTTCTTTTGAAGTATAGAAAAATAATAATAGTCGGTGACCGTGAACTCCTGATGGGTTATGCTCCATCCTACCCTGCAAATACCCTTCGTCATGGCTTTTATATTATAAAATTTTTATGAGGGAATAATGAAAATTGACAGCAAGCTTGTAGAAGAAAGGGTTAGGAACTTGGTAAAACCAGTAATAGAAGGTATGGGCTTCAGACTTTTTGATGTTGAATTCAAACCCGAGAGGGGATGGGTCTTAAGAATAATAGCGGACAAGGAAGGGGGAATAACCATAAAGGATTGCGAGGATATAAGCAAAAAAATAAGCGCCTTGCTTGATGTTGAAGATATCATACCTTTTTCCTACTTCTTGGAGGTATCATCACCCGGTTTAGATCGCGAACTTACTAAGCCCGAACATTATGAATTCTTTAAAGGAAGACTCGCAAGACTTATACTAAGGACACCAGTTAACGGCATGAGGGAGATAGTAGGCAATATTGAAGGTGTTTCCAATGGAATAGTGGTCATTAAAACAGAAAAGGGAGAAACCTTCCATGTGCCCCTCTCCTACATAGCGAGAGGTAGATTGGAGTTCTAAGTATGGTTAAAAACATCAAAAAACTCATTGAACAAACTGCGAAGGAGAAAGATCTTCCGGAAAGGGTTGTTGAGTCCGCATTGAAAAAGGCGATAGCGGTTGCAATAAAAAAGGATAAGAATATAAAGGATTTTCTTGAAGTTGAATTTGAGGATGGAGAAATAAAGGTATACGTGATAAATAAAAGGGATAATAAAAAAACACCCCTTGATATATCAACGGAAGATGTTAACAGGATAGCGGCTTACGCGGCAAAAAAAGAGTTCCTAAGGGAGATTGAACAGGCGGAAAAGGAAAGGGGTTTTTTGGAATATAAAGAACTGGAAGGTGAGATAGTTACGGGTATAGTAAGAAAAATTATGGACAGCGGTGACATACTTGTTGATTTGGGAAAGGTTGACGCCATATTGCCCAAGAGAGAACAGATATATAAAGAGAAGTATAAGCCAGGAGATAGAATAAAAGCTCTGCTATTAGAAGTCAGAAAGGGAAAGGGTAAACCAGCCATCATATTGTCAAGAACCCATCCTAGGCTTTTAAAGAAGCTTATAGAAACGGAAATACCGGAGGTAAACTCGGGATACATTGAAGTAAAAGCTGTGGCAAGGGAACCCGGTGAGAGGGCGAAGGTGGCGGTCCATGCGGAGGATCTTAAAATGGATCCCGTGGGCATAGTGGTGGGGCTTAAGGGGTCCAGAATACAACCCATAACCGAAGAGCTTTCCGGAGAAAAGATTGATGTAATAAGATGGAGTGATGACTTTGAAGAATTTTTAAAGAGGGCATTATCTCCTTCTCATCCTACTAAAATAAAAGTAATACCGGAGGAAAAGAGGGTTGAGGTGGCCGTACCCAAGGAGGAACTTTCCTTAGCCATAGGCAAGAAGGGAATTAATGTAAAGCTGGCTAACAAGCTAACAGGATGGCATATTGATGTGATGTCAGAAGAGGATTTTGAAAAACTTGAAAGCTTGCGGGAAAATGGATAAGGAGCTTCTCCAACTTTCCATTGATAAACTAGTTTACGGCGGTTACGGGCTATCCTTTCATCGCGGTAAAACATATTTTGTAAGATACGCGGCACCCAAAGAACTTATAAAGGCTGAAATCCTTAAGGAGAAAAAAGATTACAATGAGGCAACTGTAAGGGAGATAGTTTTGCCGTCCGAAAGCAGAAGGGAACCGCCGTGCAGATACTACGGATTCTGCGGAGGGTGTCAGCTTCAGCATATAGAATATAAAAGCCAACTAAAGGCGAAGGAAGAAATACTGGTGGAAAACCTTCGCAGGATAGGTAAGATCAAAGATATAAACCTGCTTGATACCATACCCTCTCCCAACGAGTTTAACTACAGGGTAAGGGTACAGTTCAAGGTCGGAGGTAAAAAGCTAGGATTCTTCGGTTGGGACAACATGGAGGTGGTTGATATTTCAGAATGTCCCATCTTGCACCCAAGACTGAATGAGATGATACCAAACCTTAAAGAGATGGTAAAAGAAGTAAACGATATAAGGGAAATCCATTTACTCTATTCTCCCTTCAGGGATGAATATCTGTGCAAGATAGTAACAACCACTTCTTTGAATAAGAATGATCTATTAAGACTGAAAGACGACTACCTAGGAAATAAGGTTGTAGGTGTAGGAAATTACTCAAGAATGCGACATGGTCTTAACAGAAGATCTTCCGTAGGTAGGGATCACACCTACATAAAGGTAGGTGAATATACATTCAGAGTAAGCAATGATTCATTCCTGCAGGCAAACTATCATCTTTGGAATAATATGATAAATACGGTAGTAGATAATATATCTTTTAAAAAGGCTCTTGATCTGCATTGTGGTATAGGTTTCTTTACCTTACCCCTTGCCAAAAGGGGGCATTTTATAGAAGGGTCGGATGTAAATGCAAAATCCATAAGTGATGCGGACTACAACAAAACATTGAATGGGATTGATAATGTTAGTTTTACAAGGGCCTCAGCATACAACCAGCTGAAATCACGGCTAGGAGAGATTATAGATCTTGTAATACTTGATCCTCCGAGGTCAGGCCTTGACAACGGAGAGGTAGATTTACTTTTGTCCTTAAAGCCTGAAAGGATAATATACATCTCATGCAACCCTTCAACGCTGGCAAGAGATCTTGGAACCCTTATAAGAGGAGGTTATAAGCTTATATCAACAAGATTAATAGATCTCTTTCCTCAAAGTTATCATATTGAGAGTATAAATATATTAGAACTGCCAAAATAGTATGGAAGAATCAAGAATATTCAATAGAAAACTGCTTATCATAGTTTCAGGTTTTATTATAGCATTCATCATTATAGCTATAAGACTTTTCTACCTACAAATAATCTGCGATGAGGAATGTATAAAAAATATAACCGCGGAAAGGATACCATACGAGGTTAACAAAATAGTTTCCGTTCCAAAATATAGAGGATCCATAAAGGATGCAGAAGGTAACATCTTGGTTATGAGTGTCCCTTCCGTTTCCGTATATGCAAGACCTAAAGCATGTCAAAAGGTGGATGAGAAGAATAAGCGTGTGTTTATAAAGGAATTTTCACGCCTCACAGGTGTTTCCCCAAAACTCATAAGGAAATATATAAACTCGGAAAAGACCCATGTTTGGATATCAAGAGGTCTTTACAAAAATGTGGAAAAGTTAAAAAAGAATTTGGACAGGTTGTTAAAAGAAACAGGTATGAGTATATGTATAGGTTATATTGACGACTTTAAGAGGAGATACATTTACGGAAGACTTGCATCCAATTTAATAGGTCATGTAAATACGGACGGAAGGGGAATAGAGGGTATTGAAAAGATGTACGATGAATATTTGGGTGGAGGAATAAAGCAGGTATATATATCCTATTCCAGATCCCTTGGCAGATTTGTAACCGAACCTATTTTTGACACTGGTTCTCTTCTCAACATAAAGGATGTAATGCTTACCATAAATCTATCCGCTCAGAAAGTGGCGGAGGAAATAAAAAGAGAAATAGTAAGGGAATGGAAACCAAAGAAGGTAATAATAGTAGCAATGGATATAAACACAGGTGATATAGTAGCAATGGCAAATTATCCGGATTACAATCCGAACTTCTATCAAAGATTCAGAGCAAGCAGGAAAAGGAATTTCGCGGTTACAGATCTTTTTGAACCTGGATCTACAATGAAACCCTTTTTTATATCCTATGCCCTATGGAAGGGATACGTGGATGAAAACATTACAGTTAATACAGGTAAAGGAGTCACCGAAGTATTTGGAAGAAGAGTAAGAGATCCAAAAAGGTTAGGCACCATTAGTCTTCAAGAGATAATAATTCATTCCTCTAATGTGGGCGCAATTGAAATTGCGAGAAGACTAAGTAAAAAAGATGCGGAAAATATCATAAAGATTTTCCATTTAGACAAACCCTTTGGAAGTTTAATAGGCGAAGCTAAACCTAAAATACCTGACTTTTCCTACCCCGCAAATATCCTCTATGCTTCCATAGGTCAAGGTCTTTCTTTTAATACACTAAATTTGGTGGTAGCTTTCGGATCTTTAGCTACCGGTAAGATTGTTAAACCTAAGATCGTAAAAAGCATAGTGGATTCAACAGGAAAAGTTATAAGGGAAGAAGAAACTGAAATCATTAAAGACGGAATCCTTGACCAAAAGACGAGGAAATGGATAATGGACGCCCTTATAAAGGTTGTGGAGGAGGGAACAGGAAAGAAGGCGAAGTCTTCTTACTTTTACATAGCAGGTAAAACGGGAACAGCCCAGAAATTTGATTTTTCCCTTAACAGATACTCAAGGGAAAAGGTAACAACCTTTTTTGTAGGGATTTTCCCAGCAACAAATCCAAGGTTTGTAGCTGCTATAGTAGTTGATGAACCAAAGGGTAAAAACCTGTATGGAGGTACCGTATGCGCCCCTTATTTCAAAAAGCTTGTTGAAAGCATTGCCTTCTTCTATCAACTTGAACCCGATAAAAAAAGGGAAACTATATCACCGTGAAGCTCCTTAGGAACACTGTCACCATGAGGAATACACAGGGGTTTTATACCAGTCATCTCTTCTATTATCAAAGGATTAGTCTTTTCCGAAATGTCTTCACCTTTAAAACCGCTAAGGACAATTCCCCTTATATCCAATCCTTTCTCCTTAGCATAAAACCATGTCAAATAGGTATGATTTATTGTACCGAGCCCAGCCCTTCCCACAATAATAACACCCAAACCTTCCTCATAAGCCAAATCGCCATAAGTGTATCCCTTTTTTATCGGAACACATATACCACCTGCACCTTCTACAATTACAATATCACTATTTTCTTTGTATTCTCTTATCTTTGACTTTACAACCTCAATATCAACTTCTATACCCTCCTCAAGGAAACCCGCATAAGGTGAAAGGGGAAGCCTGTAAGTGTAAATAACCACATCCTTTATATCCTGACCTGTAGCTTCCGCAAGTAACTTGGCATCCTGAGGCACATCTTCCACTCCGGTTTCAACGGGTTTAAGACACGAAACTTTAATATTGAAAGATTTCAATATTTTAGCGGACCAATAGGTGAAATATGTCTTTCCAACCCCCGTGTCCGTACCTGTTACAAGATATACCTTTCCCATCTTTTACATTATATTGTGAAAGTTGATGTTTATCATTTTTGTGATATAACTATATTATTATATTAGAAATAACTAAATTAAGGAGGTAACCGCTATGGCACTTATAAAGGAATTTCCCCCAGACGGCGTTGTAACAATAAACAGAGTTATCCTGAAAGAAGGATACACAGTTGATGACCTTGAAGAAAGAGTTGCCGAACTTTGTGAACATGTCAAAACCCATCACTCCATAGATGGATTTATAGGAGGATTCGTACTTATGAATGCGGGAATGATCTCAAAAGAGGGATCAACCGTTGAAAACAAGGAGGTGTCCCCCCTAAAAGATAAAGAAGCACTCATAGTTACCTTCTGGACATCCTTTGAACAGCATGAAAAGTCCCATAAAAGCCCAGAATTCCAAAAACTTTTTGAAAGGGTGTTAGAGCTATGCGAAAACGGAAACGAAGAAATTGCATATATAATGCTGTGGCAAGGAAAGGCTTATGATGAGGAAACAGCTAAAAAAGCAATGGAAATGAAAAAACGCTATACGGGTTGTGAAACCTGTTGATTTATAAAGTCCTACCCCTCCTTCCTCCCCTCCCCCTTTTATTTCTCCTGTTGAAGTCTTAAATACTGATATACATCATAAATTTACTACCACTATTCCCTTTATTTATATAGACTGACATGTCAGTTCAGGCTAAAAATACAAGGGAGAGATTGATAGAAGCAGCTAAAAAAGTATTTTCTGAAAAAGGTTTTTTTGAATCCCATATATCCCACATAATAGAAGAGGCAGGTACTGCAAGGGGAACTTTTTATATTTATTTTGAAAGCAAAGAAGAAATTTTTAAAGAAATACTTAAGGGAATAGTTGAAGAGCTAAAAAGAAGAATAAAACCAGTCAATGTAAAGGAAGATCCTATAGACCAGATAGTTAGAAACATTGAAAGAATCCTTGATTTTGCGGTTGAGGAGAGAGAACTTTCAAAGATAATACTTTTCAGGAGTTATGACACATCCTTTTCAACCATAGTGGATGAATTTTTCAAAGAAGTAACGGAGATGGTAAAGACATCCCTTGAAAAGGGCATACTTATGGGTTACTTAAAGCCTGTTAATACGGAGATAATAGCACAAGCAATGGTGGGAGCTGTTAAAGAAATTATGAAAAATGCAATTGAAAAGGGCAATATAGACACATACATGGTTGCAAAAGAGCTTGTTGAATTTGCCTTGGGAGGGTTATGGGATGTTAAGGGTAGGTGTTGATATAGGATCCACAACGGTGAAGGCGACTGTACTTGATAATGAAAACAGAATTATATGGAAAGAATATATACGACATGAAACAAGACAGGTAGAAAAAACCATAGAACTGTTGGAAAGATTAAAAAAGGATTTGTCAATTAATAAATTCAAACTTTATGTAACGGGTAGCGGAGGATCGGGTATAGCAAAGGCTTTAGGCTGTAAACATATTCAAGAGGTTAATGCCCTTGTCTTGGCAGTGGAACATCTCTTTCCGGAAGCAGGTAGTGTTTTTGAATTGGGAGGTCAAGATGCAAAGTTTGTCCTGTGGCACAGGGAAAGGGGAAAGCTTAAAAGATTTACATCCATGAACGATAAATGCGCCGGGGGAACAGGAGCAACGATTGACAGAATTATCCTTAAATTTCGTATAGATCCTTCAAAGTATAAAAATACAAAGTATGTACCAGAAAAAGTTCACGAGGTTGCAGGCAAATGCGGAGTATTTGCGGAAACCGACATCATAAGCCTTTATAAACAGGGTGTACCGGAAGATGAACTACTCATATCCCTCTTTGATGCCATAGTTTTACAGAATTTGAGTACGATAACACGCGGATATACACCAAAACCCAAAGTATTACTTCTCGGAGGACCAAACTACTTCTTCAAACCCTTAAGGGAAGCATGGAAATATCACATAGGAAAGCTCTGGGAAGAAAGAAACATAAAAGGGAATCCCGAAGAAGACATATTCACACCAGACATAGGATTATTCCTGCCCTCAGTAGGATCCGCCTTGCACAGCATAGTAGAAAGCACGGGGGAGGTAGGTTCCTTAGATCCCCTATATAGACTTATTGAAGAAAGGGAAAAGCTGAAAGAATCTATGGGGGAAAGGGGTCTGTGGAAGGATGAAGAGGAGTTAAAGAAATTCCTTCAAGAGTATTCTTTAAAAAATAAAAATATAAATATTCACATTCCCGCGGATGCAAGGATATTCATAGGTGTTGATGGGGGATCCACATCAACAAAGGGAGTTGCTTTGGATGAGAAAGGTAACATAATAGCCAAGGAGTATATACTTTCAAAGGGAGATCCAATAGAGGATACTAAGTTTATCCTTAAAAGTATTAAAAAACAGCTTGATATAAAGGTGCCTTCTTTTGAAATCGGAGGAGTAGGATTTACCGGATACGCAAAGGATCTGCTTAAGGAAGCCTTTGGTGGAGACATCGCCATAGTTGAAACAGTGGCTCACACAAGAGGTGCCTTACACTTTTTCCCCGATGCAGAGGTTATATGTGATGTAGGAGGGCAAGACATAAAGGTTATAATCCTCAGAAACGGTAGTGTAAAAGACTTTAAGCTTAACACCCAATGTTCCGCAGGAAACGGCTATTATCTGCAATCAACAGCGGAAAGATTCGGTTATAAAGTTGAAGAATATGCGGAGGTAGCCTTCAGGGCTAAGTACAGTCCCCGCTTTAACTTCGGATGTGCGGTTTTCTTAGAAGCTGACATAGTTAACTTTCAACAGTTGGGATGGTCAGCAGAAGAGATAATGGCAGGTCTCGCAAAAACATTACCCCTCAATGTATGGCTCTATGTTATGCAGGAACCCAATTTAAAGAGACTCGGTAGGGTGTTTGTTTTGCAAGGAGGAACACATAAAAACCTTGCGGTTGTAAAAGCACAGGTTGACTTCATAAAGGAAAGGGTACCGGATGCGAAGATATATCTTCATCCAGAAGGCAGTTACGCAGGGGCAATAGGTGTAGCCATTGAATTGATCAGGTCGGAGGAAGAAGTTGGGAAGAACGAACTTTGTAGGGTTTGAAAATCTTGACAAGATAAGCTACAGGACCTTAAGAGGCAAAGAAACCGTATGTACTTTCTGCAGAAATTTTTGTACAAGAACCTTCATAGATCTGAAGGTTAACAATACGGAAAAAAGATACATAATAGCTACCTGTGATAAAGGTACCTTTGAAAATAAGGAAGATCTTAAATCTTTTCTGTCAAAGAGAAATGCCCAAAAGGAACTTTATCCAAACTTCATAGAACTCTACAACAAAGAAGTCTTCAAATCACATGACCCACCCAAGGTAACAAGATCAAAAGTGGCGGATTTCTTTAAGGCTAAAAAAAGAAAGTTTCTTACCATGTGTAAAATAGGAATACCCCGCGTATTGAACCTATACTCTACAGCACCCTTCTTCAAGGCATACTTTGAATCCCTTGGAGTTAAAGAAGTTGTGTTTTCCGATTTTACCACCGAGGAACTATACAGAAAAGGAATTAAGAAAGGATCAATAGATCCCTGTTTTCCCTCTAAGGTAGCAATCTCTCATGTTTATAACCTTCTTTATGAAAAGGATGTTGATATAATATTTTTCCCTTGTATAAGAAAGCTTAAAGGGGAGATATATAAAGCGGAAGGCCATTGGGCATGTCCCACCGTATCCGCAACACCGGAGGTTGTTAAGGCATCCTTTACAAAGGAAAGGGACGATTTTAAAGAAAAGGGTGTACTATACTTAGATCCTATACTTGATTTTGATGACATAGAAATACTGGAAAGGCAGTTATTCAATACATTTAAAGACATATTCGGTATAACGGAGAGGGAAAACAAGGAAGCTGTAAGAATAGGTCTGGAAGTGTGGGAAAATGTCTTTAGAAAGCTGAGGAGAAGAGCAAGAGAGGTCCTTGACAGATTGGAAAGGGAAAACGGAATAGGTATTGTTATGCTTGGAAGACCATACCATAACGATCCCGGTATAAACCACGGTATCCTTGATGAACTAAACAAAATGGGTTATCCAATATTCACCATTGAAACCTTACCGAGGGATGAGGATATCCTTTACAAACTGTTTGGTGAAGATATTGAAAAAGGTTACATAGAACACCCGCTTGATATAAGAGATGTCTGGTTTAAGTGTTACAGTGAGAATTCATCAATGAAAGTATGGGGGGCAAAATATACCGCAAAACATCCAAACTTACTTGCTATAGACCTATCTTCCTTCCGTTGCGGTCACGATGCACCCATATATCATGTGGTTGAAGAAATATTTGAAAGGGCAGGGAAACCATATTTTACCTTCCATGAAATAGACGAAAACAGACCTACAGGTGCAATAAAGATAAGGGTTGAAACTATATGTTATTTCATAGAAAACTATAGGAGTAAAATATTAATTAGGGATGGATAATCGTATAGAGAGGTATTTAAAACAAACTTACATATTTAAGGATTTACCAGAGAAATATATAAAACTGTTGGCTACCTACTTCAGAACTATAAAGGTAAAAAAGGGAGAGGTGGTATTTTATCAATACGATGAAAGTACGGACTTTTATATAGTACTGGAAGGTAAGCTTCAAGCATACATATCCAATGAGGAAGGCGAGGACCTTGTTTTGGCGGTATTCAAACCGGGGGATGTATTCGGGGAGATGAGCCTTTTTGACGGGAAGCCGAGATCCGCAACGGTTGAAGCAAAAGAGGATTCCGTCCTCGGTGTTTTAAGCAGAAAAAAGTTCATAGAGATACTTAAGGAAAATTCCACCATAGCCATTGAACTCTTGAAGATAATGGTCAAAAGGCTGAGGGAAGCGGACAAGATGATAGAAGCCCTTGCCTTTTTTGATGTAAGCGACAGATTGCTTAAAGCACTTGTCACCCTTGCAAAAGAAGAAGGTGAAAAGACAAAGGAAGGCGGTTACAGAATAAAGAAGAAAACCCACAGGGAACTCGCCTCTTTGGCGGGCTCTTCAAGGGAAGCTGTTACCAAAGCAATGAAGGCACTCACCTTCAGAAATTTTATAAAACAGGAAGGGGATTACATATATATTTCACCCGAAGCGGAGGAGTATGTTGAGGTTCAACTCACATAATGTTACTTTTACCTTGAGTACCTACAGATGTTAACTATATAAAGTTTTTAAAAAATAAACGTAGGAGGTTTTAGTATGAGGAGTAAGCTTCTCTTATTGTCAGGAGTTTTGGCAACCGCGGGAGTTATAGCCTGCGGTGGAGGTGGTGGTGGTGGTGATATAGTTAAAAACTTTTCTGAATTAAGCCCTGAAGAACAGACAGCTGTAAGCAGTAGCATAGCAGATATGTTTAATTCTTCAAATCAGCCAGGGATGATGTCAGGTATAAGTGATGGTCTCTCAGGATTCGTAAATGCACAGTCAAGTCAGCTTTCCATTCTAAGTGTTACAAGGGGATTGAGTAAAATGGCCACAAACTTAAATGCAAAACAGGCAATAACCTGTTCATGTGATAATGCTAATGGAACCTGCAGCCTAACAGAGGCATCCGGTGGTGTATATACATTTCAAGTAGAAAACTGTAGAATGGAGGATTACACTTATGATTGTACTATAGTAATAGACACCAGCAACGCAACTGCAGTCACATTCACAATGAAGAAGGGATGTAGAATAAGTAGTCTTACAGGAGATATAAGTGTCTCTAATGATTTAACCTGGAAATATGTATTTGACAATAGTTCCTGCGTAGCGCAAGGAGGATACACCGAAAGTATGACAATAAACGGAGGCCCCATTAGTATAGAAAAGAGCGGGAAAACAATTTCTACGAGTTTTAAAAATCTTGAATTTTCAAGGGATTATTTATGTTCAGATCCGAACGTAATTTATTGGAGTGTAAACGGTTCCATGACCTACAAAGATAACTTCTGTACAAATGCAAGTGTGTCCATAAACATAAGCACAAACCCGGACTTCTATTATGACGTATCTACCTACACATGCGGTGGCAGTATGTCAATTAATGATGGTCAGATTGTTGTCAATGCGAATCCCGATTGCTCGGTTGAAGTAGTTGACAGCAACGGTCAACCGCTTCCAGAACCCACTCAAACCTGTCAGTGGTAAATATGAACGAGAAGGGGGGCTTTTAGCCCCCTTCTATAAATTTCTCTTTTTCTGATATGGTCTAATCACCTGTGATATACTGTTAAGCCATAAAAACACTAAGGGAGGTTTATTATGAAAGGAAAATATTTATTGCTGCCTGCAAGTTTATCCATATTAATGTTTACAGCTTGCGGAGGCGGTGGTGGTGAAATTACCGATCTAAGGGAACTTAGCAAAGATTCTCAATATATATTAGCAAGTAATATATTAGATCAAACATATAACAACGCAAGTGGGGTAAAGGAAAGATTGGTTTTCATCCAGTCCTTAGAAGCAAATATGCCTAATATGTTGAATATTAATCTTAAAGTTTTAGAAATGATAACAAAAGAAAACATCTATGGAACTATGCAGATGCATTCTGAACCTTGCCCTAACGGAGGTAAAATGGAGAGAAACATTAATCCAAATCAATCAGGAGATGGTGGTAGCTACAGGTTTGAACTTAATAACTGTCAAATGGGGATGGGTGGACCTACAATGGACTGTATAATAAGTGGTTCATGGAAGGGTCCGCAGAACGCTCCTAATTCCGCAGAGGTAACCTACAGTGACGGTTGCACCATAAGATATTGTAACAATGATACAGGTATGTGTGTCATCATGAAGAAAGAAGGGAAAATGACCTGGTCATTCAATATAGATAAAATAGGGAACAAGTGTAAAGATTCTAATTATGGAATAGATGCATCAACAAATGTAGATGGAGGTCCTCTAAGTGTTATAAATGAAAATAACAATAATAAATACTCCGTATGGTTTCAAGATTTAAGCATGGATGTTGATGCATATTGCTCCAACATGGATAGAATATCGTTTAGTGTAAACGGTGGTATAACATATGAAGACAATTTCTGCGTAAAAAATAGAATCTCTGTAGATATAAAAACCGATTCCGTATTTTACGAGGATGATTCCGCAAATACATGCGGTGGTAGAATATCCTTAAATAACGGTCAAGTAGTTATTGAAGCATCATGGGACAACACAAATATGTATTGTAATATCCAAATTATTGGCACTGACGGTAAACCTATTAATCCCCACGATGTCAAAATGTGCAAGTTTTAATTTAGAGGGGGCTAATAAGCCCCCATTTTTATTAATCTACGGGTTTGGCGTCAGCTACATCATCCCCGCCTTTCTTTTCTTCCGAAGAACCCGTTTTAGCTTGACCAGTTGACTGATACAGTGTAGATCCTATAACAGAGGAAATCTCAAGCACCCTATCTATAGCCCTTTGTATTTCTTCTGCATTCTGTGATTCCATAACCTTTTTCGCATTATCAATAATTTCCTGAGCTTCTTTAACCTTGTCTTCGGGAAGTTTATCTTTGTTCTCCCTTATAATCTTTTCAAGATTGTAGACAAGTTGATCCAACTGATTTCTCTTTTCAACAAGTTCCTTTCTCTTCCTGTCTTCTTCCGCATGCTCCTCCGCCTCCTTTATCATCCTTTCTATTTCTTCCTGAGTAAGTCCGGAAGATGCCTGAACCCTTATTGACTGCTCCTTTCCGGTAGCGGTATCCTTAGCAGTAACATGGAGGATACCATCCGCATCTATGTCAAAGCACACCTCAATCTTGGGTACACCCCTCGGAGCTGGAGGTATTCCCGTTAGGTAGAATTTACCCAAGGATTTGTTATCCTTAGCCATTGGTCTTTCACCTTGGAGAACATGGATTTCTACTTCCGTTTGATAGTCGGATGCGGTTGTGAATATCTCACACTTTCTGTAAGGTATGGGTGTATTCCTCGGAATAAGTACTGTCATTACACCGCCATAGGTTTCCACTCCCAAAGAAAGAGGAGTAACATCAACAAGTAGTATCTCTTTAACATCCCCCGAGAGAACCCCCGCTTGTATGGCAGCACCTACTGCAACAACCTCATCCGGGTTAACACCCTTGTGGGGTTCTTTACCGAAGAACTCTTTTATCCTTTGCTGAACAAGGGGTATCCTTGTGGATCCACCCACCAAAACAACATCATCTATGTCGGAAGGTGAAAGTTTGGCATCTTCCAATGCTCTTTTTACTATATCCATTGTCCTGTCTATAAGGTCTTTTATCATCTCCTCAAGTCTTGCCCTCGTTAGTTTCTTCTGCAGGTGAATGGGCTGGTTGGTATTGGGATCTATGGTTATAAAGGGAAGGTTTATTTCAGTTTCAAGTTTAAAGGAAAGTTCTTTCTTTGCTTGCTCAGCAGCCTCCTTCAACCTTTGGAAGGCGGTTCTGTCCTTTTTAAGATCAACACCTGTTTCCTTCTTACACTCATCTATCAACCACTCTATAATTCTCTCATCAATATTCGCACCACCCAGATGGGTATCTCCCGCTGTAGCCTTAACCTCAATAACACCTTCCCCGCCTTCAAGGATGGAAACATCAAAGGTACCACCTCCGAAATCGTAAACCAATATCTTTACATTTTCTTTCTTGTCTAGCCCGTAAGCTAAGGCTGCAGCGGTAGGCTCGTTCAGTATTCTCAAAACTTCAAGGCCAGCTATCTTACCTGCATCTTTCGTAGCCTGTCTTTGCCTTTCGTTAAAGTAAGCAGGTACTGTTATCACAGCCTTGGTAACTTTTTCTCCGAGATAAGCCTCCGCAGCCTCTTTAAGCTTCCTTAACACATGGGCACCGACCTCTTCCGGCCTAACTTTCTTACCAGCATTGGGAATATCAAAGGAAGCATCCCCTTTCTCGTCCGGTACAACTTTGTATGAAACCCTTTTTGCCTCCTCTACAACTTCATCGTATTTTCTACCTATGAATCTTTTTGATTCATAAACAGTGTTTTCCGGATCAAGAACCGCCCTCCTCTTAGCAGGCTCTCCTACAAGTATCTCCTTCTCCTTAGTCCACGATACTACGGAAGGAGTCAGTCTTGACCCTTCCTGATTAGCAATCACAGTAGGTTCATCTCCTATCATAACAGCAACAACTGAGTTGGTCGTACCAAGGTCTATACCAAGTATCTTTTCCGCCATATCCGTAACCTCCTCCAATCCTTTTTTAAGACTAAATTATATTTTAGCATAATTTTGTCAAGTTTTTTAAATTGGTCTTTATAAAGATTTTATCAAGTAGAAAAAAGCAGGTTATGTATAAAATAAAATCAATGTACTACTACGATAAAAACAGCCACAGCAAGTTGTGGATTCACTTACACGGTTTGTTTTCAAATGTAAAGGGAGAAAAAATAAGATTTCTAAGGGAGTTTTTTAGTGAAGAAAAAAGCTACTCCTTTTTTGCCCTTGATATGGATTATGAAAAGACATTTACTACAGCAACTCTTGATCTTCTTGAGATTATAGTAAGAGGCTTTTCCGCAGAATATGAACATATAACCCTTTGTGGTAGTTCCCACGGCGGATATGTTGCAACAAACTACATAAGGTACAGGGAGCTCTACAATATTAAAGAGCTTATTTTACTGGCACCTTCCTTTGAAACCCTTGCCCTTATAAAAAACCATGTTAAGGATGACATAAACAAATGGCTTGAAGGTAAAGAAGAACTAACCTTTGAGGAGGAAGGCAACACGGTAAGCATTTCAAAGGAATTTGCAAAGGACATAATAGAGAACGGCTATGAAATTATTGAGGGAGATAAGGTACACTTTCCAGAAAATCCGCCCGTTGAGATAAAAATAGTACACGGAACAAGGGATGAGGTTATACCTATAGAGAGGACAAGATTGTTCGTATCAAAAGTAAAGGTGAAAACCTATGTTGAGGTGGAAGACGACCACCATCTGGATAAAACAATTGAAAGCTACATAAAGATAATAATTTAGGATAAAGGGTCAAAATGGTAGGGACTGAACGGGCCGTGCCTAAACCCGTTCAGATAAGTTAAGCTACATGAAGATAGGAAGTCACTCTTCTGATTCAAGCTCAATAATATCACATGCGCCATTCTTTATAACCAACTGACACGTAAGTCTTCTATTTTCTTCGTACTCGCCTATCCTCCAAAGTGTTTCTTCTTCCGTTTCTGAAGGCTCTTCAAGACACTCAAGCCCCCTCTTTACAGTACATACACATACACCGCACTGTCCGTCTGTGCACCCGAATTCAATACCCGCCTTTTCTATCTCATGATGTAAATCACCCAGCTTTGTACCTCCTTCTACTTCACCTATTACCTTACCATTCACAATAAGCTTAGCCATATGACACTCCTTTTAAACAGGCTGTCCTATTCTTTTAGCAAGCTCCATCAACCTTTGAATTCTTTTTTCAACAGGGGGATGTGTTGAGAATAGTTCCATAATATTTTTACCAGCAAGTGGATTTTCTATAAACAGATGAGCGGTACCTTCATTCACATGGGCTGGCATGGTAACCGCATACTTATGTATCTTATCAAGTGCCCTTGCCAAGGACATAGGACAACCGCATATCTTTGCTCCGGTTTCATCAGCAAGATACTCCCTTGATCTTGATATGGCAAGCTGAATTATGGTTGCTATTATCGGTGTTACTATGATAAGAAGTATACTACCGACTATTGAAGCAGGATTGTTATTTTCTTCATCGGATCTTCCAAAACCAAATATCAACATCCACTGTAGCCAGTTAACTACCATTGATATAGCACCAGCTATTGTAGCAGCGATAGAGGCTATAAGAACATCCCTGTTCTTTATATGGGCAAGTTCATGAGCAAGAACACCCCTTAGTTCATCCTCGTTAAGAAGGTTTAAAATACCGGATGTCACCGCAACCGCAGCATTTCCAGGACCCCTTCCAGTAGCGAAAGCGTTGGGCTGTTCCATAGGAACAAGATATATCGGGGGTTTAGGCATGTTAGCCCTTCTGGCAAGTTCTTCAACCATGTTATGAAGCCAAGGAGCTTCATCATAAGGAATCTCTTTAGCCCTGTACATGGCAAGAACTATCTTGTCAGAGAACCAATATGAAACAAAGTTCATGATACCCGCAATAATAAGTGCAATAACAAGCCCTGTATTTCCCCCTATGACCTTACCCAAAAATAGGAATAATCCTGTTAACAAACCTAAAAGCAAAGCTGTCCTGAACATGTATGTCATGACTTTCACCTCCTTATAAGAAACAATAATAATTATAATAAATTCCCCTGATTAAAACTGTTCCAGATCAGGGTTAAAAGGAATTGTTCCGTAGGTTGCCCCCTTAACCTTTACTTCCCTATCCTTAACATAAACCCTGCCTTCTGAGATCCACTGGATTACTTGAGGTAATATTCTGTGTTCATAATTGAGGATCCTCTTCGCCAAACTATCTGAAGACTCTCCTGGAAATACGGGAACTACAGCTTGTGCAATAATAGGACCTCCATCCACCGTTTCATCAACAAAGTGAACGGTACATCCGGAAAAAAGAACACCGTATTTTATAGCTTGACCTTGAGCATCAAGACCTTTGAAAGAAGGAAGAATTGAAGGATGAATGTTTATTATCCTTAGCGGAAATTTGCTTATAAAGTAGGGGCTCAGTATTCTCATAAATCCTGCAAGGACGACGAGATCAACCCCCTTATCTTCCAATTCTGCAATCATTCTTTCCTCAAATTCCCTTTTATTCTTAAAAGCTTTTCTTTCAATAATTTTGTAAGGAACACCGTGCTTTCTGCATCTCTCTAAAGCTTTAGCCCCAGGATTGTCTGATATAACCAATGGTATCTCTACCTTCAGTTTTCCCTTCTCAATGTTGTCAATTATGGCTTGCAGATTTGAACCCCTTCCCGAAACCAGAACACCTATTCGCACAATACAATGTTATTATATTAGATCATGACCTTTAAGTTTCCCCCCGAAAAGTGGGAGGTACTTGTAGATCCCGAAAGGAAAAAATGGCAGGATGTAAGTGAATTTCTTGAAGTAGCAAATCCCTCTGAAGATGAGGTATGGGTTGATATAGGTTGTGGACCTGGATATTTTGCACTTCCTTTGGCAAAATTGGTTAAAAAGGTTTATGCGGTTGATATTGAAGAAAGCATGCTTGAAAAATGCAGATTAAGGGCGAAAGATGAAAAAATTACGAACATAGACTTCATTAAATGTACGGAAGAGGAAATACCCGTACCAGATGACTCCGCGGACAGGATACTGCTTGCAAATGTCTTTCATGAACTTTTAAACAGAGAAGCAATATTTGATGAGATCAAGAGAATAATGAAAAAAGAAGGAAAGGGATATATAATAGACTGGCATCCAGTAGAATCTCCCGCAGGTCCTCCCATTGAGGAAAGGGTACCAGTAGAAGAAGTAGTTTCCTTTCTTGAAGCCAATAATTTTAAGGATATTAAAGAGTACAATGTTTATCCGTACCACTATCTTTTAGAATTCACAAAATAGCACCCTTTGATATAATGAAATGTGATGAACGAGTGTATTTTCTGCAAGATAATAGCAGGAGAGATACCTTCCGAAAAGGTATACGAGGATGAAACCGTTTATGCTTTCAAAGACATAAATCCTGTTGCACCTGTTCATATCCTGATAATTCCCAAAAAACATATAATGGGCATACAAACTATTGATGACAGGGATAGTGCCCTCATAGGGCACATGTTTGTTGTGGCAAGGAAAATAGCAGAAAAAATGGGAATAGCACCTGATGAAAATCTTAACAAGGGTTACAGGCTTGTATTTAATGTTGGAAGGGATGCGGGTCAGAGTGTGTTTCACCTACACTTACACCTTATAGGCGGAAGATCTATGAGCTGGCCCCCCGGATAGTTGATGGAAGCCTTCCTATTAACATCCCTTAAATGCTCAAATCCCTTCGGCAGTAATCTACCATGCATAGAGAAGCTTAGCGAAAGGACAGCAATTACTGTAGGAAATTTTGATGGTTTTCACAAGGGTCATAGATTTTTGATCAGAAAACTAGGTGAGGAAGCTAAAAAGAGGAATCTAAAAACCTTACTTCTTACTTTTTTCCCTCATCCACTCAAAGTTTTATCACCAGGTGTAAGATTCTGCGAAATATCTGATATTTACGAAAAGATAATTATGGCTGAGGAAACCGGTGTTGACTACTTTGTTTTCATAAAGTTCACAAAGAGTTTTTCAGAAATAAGGGCGAGGGAATTCTTGGAAAAGATAATTTACGAAAGGCTGGGCTGTAAGTATTTGTTGGTTGGCTATGACTGGAGATTCGGATACGGCAGGGAAGGAGAGGTTGAACTTGCAAGAGAAGTGGGAGAAAAGATGGGTTTTGAGGTTGGATATGTTGAACCTTACACAGAAAACGGGAAAATCGTAAGCAGTACACTGATAAGAAGATTACTAAAGGAGGGAAGACTGAAGGAAGCAGAATTTTTTTTGGGAAGAAGATACTGGATAGAACGGAAAGTGATAAGAGGTTCGGGAAGAGGTAAAAATATAGGTTTTCCCACAGCAAACCTTAAAAACACTTCAAACTTATGCCTTAAAGAGGGCGTATATGCGGTAAGGGTTAACCACACCCACATAGGTGTTGCCAACTACGGCTACAGACCCACCTTCGGTGACGAAACAAAGGTATTAGAAATTCATCTGATCAATTTTGAAGGTGATCTGAGAGGTAAAAGGCTAAGGGTTGAATTTCTTGATTTTATAAGGGAGGAAAGGAAGTTTTCAGATGTTAAGGAATTGAAAAAACAGATTGAGGAGGATATAAAGTTGGTAAAAAATAGATATTAAGAGGGGGGTAATATGTTAAGGATTGTTATCATCATACTGATAATAAATACAGCAGTCTATTCCTGTAAAAGGAAGGAGGAGTGTATAAGATCAGCCATAAGTAATGAACTTTACAGAAACAATATATGGCTTTATTTACTTCATTACAAAGAAGGCAAAAGTGAAATAGATGATCCTTATTTTTTTATTTCCCCTCTCGGAAGGACAAACCCCAAAGCGGAGCTAAAAAGTACAATAAATCTACTTTTCAATAAACCACAGGAAATATGCAGATTCCCTGCAAGGGCATACTTTCTTCATCTTAAGACAAACATGCCTTTCAATATTGACAAATGTGTAAATCTAAGGATGTTCCTTAAATATTTGGAAGGAAGCGATGTTCATCTCATATATGTTGAGCAATACCCCTACAACATGCCCTCACTTTTCGGGCATCTTTTCCTAAAAGTAGATTCTCCTAACTGCAGGATTATAAACTACACCGCGGATGTTGACTCAGCAGGTCTGCTTCATCCTTTCAAAGGACTTTTCGGTTATTACAGAGGTTATTTCTCCGTTATTCCTTGTGAGGAAGGTATTGAAAAATATGTTGAGATTCATAAAAGAAAGATGTACACCAAACACCTTCCCATGAATGATGAAGAGCTTATGTTGATGAAATTGCACATTTGGGAACTTCTTCATGTTAAACCATCTTATTATTTCACCCACAGGAACTGCGCTTCAGAAACCTATCACCTTGTAAGTTTCAAATATCCGCTTAAGAATCCCAAGGTATTTAAAGCCCCCACCGACATCTTCGGAGAGATTTCATCCCAATCTTCTATCCATCGGTCGGGAAAGGTAAACATAATCTACAGTTCCGATAGGAAAGTTTACATAAATATCAGACCCCTTTACCACGATATATTGGACAAACCGACAGGTTTCCGCAGGGGATACGAAGCAATAATATCTGAATTTGAGGGAAGTTACTCCTTTAAAGAAGAGAAATTATCCTTTGATAGGTGGACAGTTGTGAAAGGCAGTTACCTTTCAAATTATATGGAGAACCCGTCCCTCTCCTTTGAAATTTCCCTGCTTAAAAAGGATGATAAATCCTATTACCTGTACGGCAACATAGGTACCGGCATAAGCGTATATATAAATAAGCTAACCCTTTTTACCCTCTTTTTCGGAGAACTCTATGAAAATATATTGGAAGGCTACATAAGTCCTGGAATACTTTTCCAAGGAGATAATTGGTCTTTCATAGTAAAGGGAGATTTAGGAAAGATAAAAAGGAGATTCTATGCAGGTATTGATATACATCCGGATTCCCGTTATTCTATAAGGATTGAAAATATAGGAGGTACTTTAAGGCTTGGTACAGGCTTTTTCTTCTGAGAGCAGAAAAATATACACATTACAGTTCAGGCTTTCAAATAACCCAGAAGATAACATAAGCAAGGCTAAGGATCTGGTGAACAACATTGAAGACGAAAGTATAGTCCTGCTTCCGGAGATGTGGTTCTGCGGTTATGACTATGACAATCTTGATAAACTTGCGGATCTCTCACCGTCATTAATTGATATGCTATGCGAGATTTCTTTAAGAAAGCAATCAATTATATCCTTCACTGTCCCTTTTAAGGATGGAAACCGCATTTTTAACAGGGCTTTCCTTTTGGAAGAGGGCAAAATTGTAGGTTATAGGGACAAAATAAAGCTTTTTCCACTTATAAAGGAACATGAGTATATATCTCCGGGAGAAGGAAATTTCACTTTTAATACAAAAGCGGGAAAGATAGGAATTTTGATATGCTTTGAACTCAGATTCACAGAACTTGTTAAAGAACTTAAAGATGAAAAGATAGATATACTGCTCATTCCTGCACAGTGGGGAAAAGCACGGAGGGAACACCTGCTTATCTTTTCAAGGGCAAGGGCTATGGAGCTTCAGTGCTACGTTGCTGTGGCAAATGTGTGGGGCAAGCACTTAGGTGAGGAATTTGCAGGATACAGCGGTATTTATTCTCCTTCTGGGGAGATCCTAAGTCTTTCCGAGAAAGGTGATACACTCCTTTCAGCGTACTTTAACAAAAGAGAAATTGAAAAGGCAAGAAAATATTTGCCCTTGTATGTATAAAATTATTGGATAAATTTGCTATATTTAAATTTATAGATACAACCCTTACGTGAGATGGCCTTTTAGTACCCCCCTTTAGCCTTTACCCGCCCTTCGGGGCGGGGCTTTCTAAGCTTCATAAGATATTATTAAGGGCTTATAAATAAAAATCCAGGTAATTTTACCGAAAATCTGCTATATATTAATGGGAATCGTAATGGGACAGCTCGCCCTTGTTATAGATCTAAATACATGTGTTGGGTGTCATGCCTGTGCGGTAAACTGCAAAGAGTGGAATACTCAAGCGGAATTCGGACCCCTCTCCGATTTTGACCCTTACGGTGAAAAACCTTCTGGAGTATGGTACAACAGGATAATGACCTATGAGGTGGGTAACTATCCCCACACGCAAGTAATTCACTTACCCAAATCCTGCCTGCATTGTCAAGATCCTCCCTGTGTACCGGTATGCCCCACGGGTGCAACCTTTAAGAGGGAAAAGGACGGCATAGTCCTTGTTAATTACGATGATTGTATAGGCTGTAAGTTATGCTCGTGGAACTGTCCTTACGGATGCCGTGAATTTGATGAAGCGGACAAGGTAATGAAAAAATGCACCCTATGTATAGACAGGATATACGACGAAGCCTTGCCCCCGGAACAAAGACAACCCGCATGTGTGCTTACATGTCCTGCAAAGGCGAGATTTTTCGGAGACATTGAAGACCCGGAAAGTGAAGCTTACAGATTAATAAAGGAAAGAAACGGGTTCGTCCTGTTTCCCTCAGCTGATACGAAACCTGCAAATCATTATCTGCC
>WFPJ01000144.1 GCA_015487615.1 Aquificales bacterium
ATACAGAGAAGACATCAAAAGCTTATAGAAATATGTCCGTCTCCCGCCCTGCCAGCAAAGTTGAGAACAAAGATTCTTGGAAGTGCGGTTAACGCCCTGATGAAGATAGGTTATGAAAATGCAGGCACCATGGAATTCCTTGTTGATATTAATACGGGCGAATTTTATTTCATAGAGATGAATACAAGACTTCAGGTTGAACATACGATAACGGAGTTAATAACAGGTATAGATATAGTTGAACTTATGATAAGGATAGCTGCGGGTGAGCCATTACCTTATCTCCAAAGCGATATTGACTTCAGAGGTTATGCAATACAGTTCAGGATAAATGCGGAAGATCCCAAGAACAACTTTGCACCATCGCCCGGAAAAATAACAGCCTATTATTCACCAGGAGGTCCAGGTGTCCGTATGGATGCGGGAGTCTATAAAGATTTCATAATTCCGCCTTATTACGATTCCCTTATAGCAAAGATGTGCGTGTGGGCGTTGACATGGGAAAGAGCTGTAAACAGAGCAAGAAGGGCCCTTGATGAATTCGTTATAAGGGGAGTTCCTACCAACATACCCCTCCACAGGGAAATAATAAGGGATGAACAATTCATAAAAGGTAACTTTGGTGTAAAATTCTTAGAAGAAAGGTTACCTCATTATGACTTTGAAATAGAAGGTGAAAAGCCCAAAGAGGATGTAGCTTTAGCAATCTCTGCGGCACTAGCAGCCTATTACGGCTTATAAGGATCTACACAGAGTACATAAGGTTCACTTTCCCTATCTCCGACCGCACCAGTTATTGCATAACATTTTCTGGTTTCATACCTTTTTATGATTATCTTGTCACCCTCAACCCTTTTGCCCAGATTAACATATATCCATTTTCTTCTGTAAGGGTAAATATAGTATCTGGAAAAACCACTTGGATACACCTCAACCAACTCGCTACCCTCTTTCACAACAACAAATGGTTTAAGAAGTAAGGCTTCACCAACACATACCCTATCCTTATCCTTACCCCTTAATATCTCAAAACAGAATCCTTTTCTCTCTTTCCTGTACCATACACCCTTATGAAAAACAAAGCCATTTACTTTTATGTCCTCCCTTGAGATAACATAAACGCCTTCACCCACCCTTTTCACATAATAGGATCTTTCTACCGGAGGTATGGGATGCTTCTTGATACCGCAGGATAATACAATCAATCCAATCATTAACAAGAATATCTTCCTCATTTTCTTTTATTATTATTTAATAACATTAAGGAGGTAAGGGTATGGGCAAAGATATAACCATAGAAAGGGGAAGTATATCATTAAGTGGATATCTGGCAACACCTGAAGGGAAAGGTCCCGGTGTTATAGTTATTCATGAGTGGTGGGGTCTTGACTCCCCTCTGTCAAATATAAAGGAACTTACCGATATGTTTGCACAAGAGGGATTTGTTGCCCTTGCTCCTGACCTTTACAAGGGAAAGTCAGCAGACAACCCTGATGATGCAGGTAAACTCATGATGGATATGTTTCAAAACAGATTAAAAGAAGTGGAAGACATGGTAAGGGCATCGGTTGAATATTTAAAAAGTCTGGATGAGACTGAACCCAAAAAGGTGGGTATAACAGGTTTTTGTTGCGGAGGAACCCTTTCTATGTATTTTGCGGATAAGCTATCCGATATACTTGATGCAAGTGTACCTTTTTACGGATTGCCCCAGCTCGCTCCCTTTGACCCTAAGGGAATAAAAATACCCATTTTCTTTATTATGGCGGAGAAGGACGAATTCGTTAATAATGATGAAGTTATAGACATAGGAAAGGAAGTATGGAAAAACAGCGTTGAGGTTCAGATGAAAGTCTATCCAGGTGTAAATCACGCCTTCCTTAATACAAAAAGACCGGAAGTTTACCATGAAGATTTTGCAAAGGATGCCTTTAAGATGACAGTTGAATTCTTCAAAAGACACTTATCCTGATATAATAATTTTCCCTTTGGAGGTGTAAGGATGGCTGTATGTTTTGTATGCGGTAAAAAGACTGTTCACGGTAGAAGTGTAACATTCTCGGGTGTGAGGAATCCGAGATTGTTTAAGCCAAATCTTCAAAAGATGCGCATAAGATTACCGGACGGTACTGTAAAAAAAGCTTATGTATGTACAAAATGTTTAAAGGCGGGGAAAGTTGTTAAAGCTCCCCGAATCAAAAAGTAATGCCTCTACGCTTCTTTACTGCAGGTGAGTCCCACGGTAAAGGTATAGTATCTTTTCTTGAAGGGATTCCCGCAAATCTTAGTATAGATATAAACTTTATAAATAAGGAATTAGCAAGAAGACAGAGGGGCTACGGAAGAGGGGGGAGAATGAAAATAGAAAAGGATGAAGTTGAAATATTATCGGGGGTAAGGTTCGGAAAAACCATAGGTTCACCCATTGCTCTTTTTATAAAAAACAGGGACTGGAAAAATTGGAAAGATAAGATGGCTATAGAGAATACTCCTTCTCAAGATTTCCCTTCCTTCACAAGACCGAGACCCGGTCATGCAGATCTCGTCGGCGGTATAAAGTATAACCAGAGGGATCTCAGAAACATCCTTGAAAGGTCTTCAGCAAGAGAGACTGCAGGAAGGGTTGCAGCAGGTGCAATATGCAAACTCTTTCTAAAGGAGTTGGGTATAACCATAGGAAGTTATGTAGTAAGCATAGGAAAGCTAAAACCCCCTATTGAAGAAGAGGATCTTTTAAAGAGATTTGAAAAGGCGGAAAACTCGGAAGTGAGATTTCCGGATCCTTCCCTTGACGAAAAATTCAAAGAAGTTATTGATGAAGCTAAGGAAAAGGGAGAGTCACTGGGAGGTATATTTGAGGTATTTGCAGTTGGAGTTCCACCCGGTTTGGGCAGTCATATTCAATGGGATAAAAGAATTGATGGCAGAATAGCTCAAGCTATTATGAGCATTCAGGCAATAAAAGGTGTTGAAATAGGTATGGGTTTTGGTTGTGCATCACTGTATGGTTCCGAGGTTCATGACGAGATAGGATGGGAAAGGGAAAAAGGCTTTTTCAGATATTCAAATAATTTGGGCGGTACGGAAGGAGGAATGACGAACGGTATGCCTTTAATAGTAAGGGCTGTAATGAAACCTATCCCCACTCTAACAAAACCTTTAAGGAGTGTTGATATTGAAACGAAGGAAGAGGTGAGGGCGGGTAAGGAAAGAAGCGATGTAACAGCGGTACCAGCTGCATCAGTTGTAGGGGAAGCTATGCTTGCAATAATTATTACTGACGCCATCCTTGAAAAGCTTGGGGGAGATTTTATGGAAGAAGTAAAGGAAAGATACGAATTATATATTAGACATATAATGAACTTTTAAAATGGTTAAATTTCTTGAATCAATCGGTAATGCAACTATAATAACACTCAAGGCTTTTTATTTCCTGTTCAGAAAACCACCAAAGTTAAGGCACTTTATTGACCAAATTTCCTACCTTGGTGCGGAAACTATCCCGGTGGTTGTCGTAACATCTCTTTTTACAGGGGGTGTTATAGCACTTCAAACCTATTCAACTTTCAGCAGATTCAATGCTGAATCCATGATAGGTATAGTGGTAGCCCTTTCCATGGGAAGGGAGTTGGGTCCTGTCCTCACAGCTCTAATGGTTGTAGCCCGCGTAGGTTCCGCCATGACGGCAAACATAGGAACGATGAGGATAAGCGAACAGATAGATGCACTTGAAGTGATGGCAGTTGATCCCGTAAGATACCTCGTAACACCGAGACTGTTTGCAGCACTCATAGGTCTTCCTGTTCTTACATTTATCTCGGATCTATCAGGTATATTTGGTGGTTGGCTCGTTGCAACACAGCTCTTCGGAGTAAATCCGGATGTCTATTGGCAAAAAATGGTTGATTTTACAGAGCTGTACGATATCATAGGTGGTATATACAAATCCATATTCTTTGGTCTTATAATAGCAAGCGTAAGCTGTTACTTCGGTTTTTATACAAAAGGTGGAACAAAAGGTGTGGGAAGGGCAACAACCAACTCCGTTGTAACATCCTCCATGCTTATTCTCATTTCCGATTACTTCCTTACCGCAATCATCTTCTAAGCGGATACCACTTTATTTCTACCCTCCTTTTTAGCCCTGTAAAGCCTCTCGTCCGCTATATGCACTATTCTGTCAATGTTACTTCCGTCCTCGGGAAATGTAGCAACTCCGAAGCTTGCGGTTACGGTTATATTCTTACCCTCCGGTAAGGTAAACTCCGTTGAAGAAAGTATCTTTCTCAGCCTTTCAGCAACCTCCACAGCTCTACTTTTTTCAGTATCAGGCATAATTATTATGAACTCCTCCCCTCCATACCTTCCAACAACATCACTACTTCTCAGATTTTCTACCATCTTTGAAGCAAAGGTCTTTAAAATCATATCTCCCGCCTTGTGACCGTACGTATCGTTCAATTTTTTAAATTTATCAATATCAACCATTACTACAGAAAGATCCTTCTTATTCCTTTTACTCCTCTGTATCTCCCTTTCAAATACCTCATCAATAAATCTCCTGTTGTAGAGCCCTGTAAGGGGATCCCTTATAGACAGCTCCCTGTTTATCTTTATAAGTCTTAGGTTTGATACAAAGGGACCGAATGCGCTGAAAAGATCCTGAAGGAAGGTTATCTTTTCCTGAGTAAAAAAGTTTTCCCTTTTGGACATAAGGGTAACTATTGCAAGAATATTACCAGAAACAGAGATGGTTATACACATATAAGATTTAACCTCAGGTGATATATGGGCATAAGGGCACTTAAAATCTCTTTCCGAATTAACAACGAAATAATTACTTGAAACCATAGCTTTGCACATATCTATATCAAGCTCAAGACAGTCCCTTAACCACAACCTTTCCTCTTGGGCAATAAAAGTGTCCATTATTTTGTTAATAGTGCTGTCAACCCTGTATATATGAACACCGTCAAAATTAAGCTGTTTTAAAACATGAAGTAAAACCTGATAAGCTTCTTCCTCGGAAGTTGATCTGTTTAAAGAAATTATAAAGTTATGAAATATTTCAAGCTCCTCTTTTTGTCTTTTGATTTCCTCTTCCATTTCAATCTTTTCGGAGATATCTCTTGCGGCAACAAGAATACACAGTCTTGAATTTATCTCCACCTTTGTGGCGGTTATCTCAACAGGTATCTTCCTACCATCTATGGTTTTATAATATCTCGTACCCTTAACTATACTGTCCTGCCTTATTATCTTTTGTACATTTTCCATAATTGTCTCTTTGTCAGCATCAACGATATCATATATAGTAAGGTTTACTATCTCGTCCTCCGTATAGCCGAGAGTTTTAATTGCGGAATAATTAGCCAAACATATCTTCCCGTCCTTTACATCATATATAAGAATCATATCCGGGGTAGAATTCAAAATCTTAGTATATGTTTCAAATCCCTTCCTTACCTCCTCTTCCCTTTTGTGTTCCTGAGTTACATCCCTTATTATAAGCTTTATTCTTCCTCTTTCCTCGGAACCTGTTTTAAGCAAAGAGCCTGAAACATCGTATATACAACCATTACTGCTGAATCTTATTGATTCAAATTTACCATCCTTAAGAAGGCTCATATACATCCTAATCCATTCTTCCTGAGGAATTATTTCAGTAATAGGGGAATCTATAATATCAACACCGAAGTGCTTAATAGCGGATCTATTAGCCCATATTATAATGTGACCATCCGCAGTATCAATAACATCAACGATAATCTCCGGGAGAAGATTTAACATCTCCCTCGTTATTTTCAGGCGTTTTTCAAGGAAATTCCTGTAACTCCCCTCAAAGCTCTGAAGTATATCACGCTGGGTAATTATTCCAACCGCTCTGCCTTCATCATCCTCAACCACCAAGCGTCTAACCCTTCTCTCATCCATTATCTTTACAACTTCAACTATATCAGTATTCTCATTAACGCTTAAAACAGGCGATGTCATATATTCCCTGACGGGTTTATCAATATCAATAAAATTACTGCTCAGCCTTAGAATGTCTCTTTCAGTAATGATACCTACTGCTTTCCCATTTTCAACTATTGGTACAGCACCTATATTATTTTTTGACATTAGCTCTATAGCATAGGATAAGGGTCTTTCTGGGGATGCACTTATAAGAGGCCTTCCAGGACCTATAACGTGTTTCACTTTTAAGGAAGTGGGCAGAAAGTTCCTGCTCAGATTAACAAGAATATCTCTTTCTGTAACGACACCGACAAATTCCTTCCTGTCATCAACTACAGCAACCCTTCTTATGTTATTTTCAACCATAATAATAAGAGTATGTAGAAGGGTCCTTGATTTGTTTATAGAGATGACCGGTTTTGTAGCATAGTCTATTGCCCTTCCAGAAAGATCAACCCTTTCATAGAAAAACCTTACAATATCCCTCTCGGTAATAATACCGACTGGTTTATTATCTTCAACAACTACGACAGCCCCCTTCCCGTATTTATTCATAACTTTTATAGCATTAATAAGAGTATCTTCAGGCTTTATATAAAACTTTTCGCCAAGTATATCTTCCAATTTTAGTGGTTCCATCAATATATAATGATAGTTTAAATTTATAGAAATGGATAAGAAAGATAACATCAAAAATTTAACAATAGCTTTAATATTGATATCTTCCTTTGCAATAGTTGAAGCTGTAGGCGGTTTTATAACGGGGAGTTTAGCCCTTATCTCAGACGCGGGTCACATGGTAACAGACGCCATCTCAATACTTATAGCCCTTGTTGCCCAGATTATAGCATCAAAGAAATTGAACAGAAATATGACCTATGGGCTTTACAGGGCGGAGGCTGTTGCTGCCTTTTTTAACGGGATCTTCCTCATAGGCATATTTGCCTACATCTTTTATGAAGCCATAGAAAGATTTCAAAAACCACGCGAAATAATGGGTCTTCCAATGCTAATAATAGCGGTAATAGGTCTTATTGTGAATATAATTGTCATGATCATACTGTTAAGAACATCTAAAAAGAATATAAATATAAAGGCTGCTCTCCTTCATGTCCTAACCGATACCCTAGGATCAGTAGCTGCCATTATAGCGGGAATATCCGTATATTTCTGGAAGCTCTATATAATGGATCCTATACTCAGCGTTGTTGTTGTTCTCTTACTATTACCAAGCACATATAACGTTATAAAAAGTTCATTATCAATATTGATGGAATTTGCCCCTAAGGAAATAAACATAGAAGAGATTGAAAAGGATCTAAGAAATATTGACGGAGTTATTGATATTCACGATCTGCATATCTGGTCAATAACCTCAGGCAACGATATACTCACGGTTCATATAGTTACGGAAAAGATTTCGTCATCCCAAAAAATACTGAAGGAAGTTCATAAAATAGCGGAGAATTATGGAATAAGACACACGACAGTGCAGATAGAAAAAATGGGTTTTCCTTGTCCAGAGGTATGTCCAGTTTTTGAAAAATCAAAGAAAGGACACACTCACTGAGGTTGATATATAAATATCTGTATACTATATTTTAGAAAATGGCATAATGATTGAACTGAAAGGTATAACAATACCTGTTGTGATAATAAAAATAAAAGAAAAGAAGCCGCTTCAATCTATAAAAGAAGAAATAAAAGAAAAACTCAACGGACCTTTCCTAAAATGGGGTTATTTCCTTATAGATTCTGATTCACTTCTTACAAGGGAAGAAATCAGTGAACTTGAGAATTTCCTTCACACTATGAATTTGAACAGTGTAACTGCAATTGAAAAAAGGGAAACATTAAAAGAAGAGAAAAGATTATTAATAATTGACCGTTGTTTGAGATCAGGTCAGAAGGTGGAACATAACGGCGATGTGCTTGTTCTCGGAGATGTTAACAGGGATGCTGAGGTAGTTGCAACGGGAAACATAATAGTTACGGGAACTCTAAGAGGTATAGCCCGTGCAGGAGTGATGGGGGACGAAAATGCGGTTGTTGTAGCATATAGGATGGAACCCCAAAGGATAGAAATAGGATCAAGAATGGCAATATTAATGGACGAAGATAAAACATCTCCAGGCTATCCTGAAGTTGCACGTGTTGAGGATGGAAAGATAGTGCTTGATAGGGTATAATCTGGCTTGTAGGAGGATTAAATGGCAAAGGTAATAGTAATAACTTCGGGAAAAGGAGGAGTTGGGAAAACCACCTTAACCGCAAACTTGGGTGTAGCCCTTTCCATGATGGGTAAAAGGGTAATAGTCATTGACGCAGATATAGGTTTAAGAAACCTTGATATGATACTCGGACTAGAAAATAGAATAGTCTACGACGTCCTTGATGTTTTGGAAGGAAATGTTCCCGTTGAAAAAGCCCTTGTAAGAGATAAAAGGGGAAACACTCTGTGGCTATTACCGGCAAATCAAACAAAAAATAAGGATGCGGTAGATAAAGAAAAATGGTTAAGTCTTATTAACACACTTAAAAATTTGGAAAATTATGATTACATATTAATAGATTCACCAGCAGGTATAGAGGAAGGTTTTAAAAATTCAGTTATGCCTGCTGACACCGCCCTTATTGTAGTAAACCCCGAGGTTTCCTCTGTAAGAGACGCGGACAGGGTTATAGGGCTTTTAGAAAGCATGGATAAAAGGGACTACCACATAATAATAAACCGCATAAACTGGAATCAAGTAAAAAAGGGTGAGATGTTATCGGTAGAAGACATAGTAGACATCCTTAAAGCACACCTAATAGGGGTGGTCCCTAACGATGACAGCTTGGTTGATTTCACCAACAGGGGAGAACCAATAGTCCTTGACAGAGATAGGGCGGTATCAAAGGCAATAATTGATATAGCCAGAAGGATTACCGGAGAAAAGGTGCCTATGATTTATCATAAGGAAAAGAAAGGCTTACTCAGTAAACTCTTAGGGAGGTAAAAAATGCTTCCGTTTCTGAGGTTCGGAAAGAAAAGCAAAGATGAAGCAAAGAAAAGGCTTACTCTGATTCTTCAATATGAAAGGCAGGGAATCCCGCCATCTCTCATAGATAACCTGAGGAAGGATATAATAGGTGTATTATCCAAATATCCACAGATAGATATAGACGATATAAACCTTTCTCTGAAAGGTGACAGGGAAGGTGTAGCAGAGATATACATAAGCATACCTGTGAAAGGATCTTAGGTTAAAGTGCCTTTTCCATTTCCTTTATTTTTTCTTCTATCTCCGCGGTCCTTAGAGCATCTATAAGTTCGTCAAGGTTACCCTCAAGTATCTCAGGTAGCTTGTAAAGGGTAAGATTTATTCTGTGATCCGTTACCCTATTCTGAGGAAAGTTGTAAGTCCTTATCTTCTCACTTCTCTCCCCTGTTCCCACCTGTTCCCTTCTTTCCTTTGCTATCTCTTCTTCTTTCAATCTGTTGTAATAATCCTTAAGCCTTGCATAAAGTATCTTCATAGCCTTCTGTCTATTTTGATACTGGGACCTTTCTTCCTGACATGATACAGTTATTCCAGTAGGTATGTGTGTTATTCTGACTGCGGTCTCCGTAGTATTCACATACTGACCCCCAGCACCCGAAGCCCTGAAAGTTTCAATTTTTAAATCCTGAGGGTTTATTTGGATATCTTCTTCTCCAGCTTCAGGAAGTACTGCAACAGTTACGGTTGATGTATGTATTCTTCCCCCCGATTCAGTAACAGGAATCCTTTGCACCCTGTGAACACCGCTTTCATACTTCAGCCTTGAATAAACATCCTTACCTTCCACAAGGGCAATAACTTCCTTAAATCCCCCGAGTCCTGTCCTATTGGCACTCAATATGGTTATCTTCCATCCCTTTTCTTCCGCATATTTTTGATACATTCTGAAAAGATCAGCAGCAAAAAGGGCAGCCTCTTCACCACCCGCACCCGCTCTTATCTCAAGTATTATGTTCTTAGATTCATCCGGATCCTTAGGAATCATAAGCTCTTTAAGTTTGTTTTCAGTCTCCTCAATCTTTTCCTGAAGATGTCTTATCTCCTCTTCAGCTAATGCTCTTATATCTTCATCACCGCTACGAAGAAGCTCCTTAGCCTCTTCATATTCACGTTCATATCTTTGATACAGCTTGTAGGTTTCATAAATTTCCGTAAGCTCTTTAAGTTCCTTATTGAATTTCTGATACTTTTTTATATCCTGAATTATCTCTGGTTTTGATATTTCCTTCTGTAATTCCTCATATCTTTTTGCTATACCCTCTAACCTTTTAAGTAAAAACTTGTTTTTCATTCTTTGCTAGTAAGTCTACCCTCCTCTATTTCAATATAGTGAGGCTTTATTTTCAATTTACCTATGTAGAAAGGGTGGCACTTATTACAAACCTCCAGATGCACTGTTCCACCTTTAGTTGACAAAAGGGTAAAAGTATTTCCGCATCCGCAGACAAAAGTTGTCGGTTTAAGTTCAGGATGGATACCTGGCTTCATTAACACTACCTCCTTTATGCATTCATTGCCTTTAAAAATTCCTTATTTGTTTTAAACTTCCTGAGTTTATCAAGTAAAAACTCCATGGCTTCAACAGGATCCATCGTTGAGAAGAACTTTCTTAGCACCCATATTCTCTGCAATTCCCAAGGCTCCAACAACAACTCTTCTTTCCTTGTACCCGATTTTTCAATGTTAATTGCGGGGAATATTCTCCTCTCCATTAACCTCCTGTCAAGATGAATTTCCATATTTCCAGTACCTTTAAACTCCTCATATATTACATCATCCATCCTTGAACCAGTTTCAATAAGGGCGGTAGCTATTATTGTAAGACTTCCCCCCTCTTCTATATTCCTCGCCGCACCAAAGAATTTCTTAGGTCTTTGAAGGGCTGTAGCCTCAATACCTCCTGAAAGTACCCTTCCCGTGGGCGGTGTTACAGCATTTGATGCCCTTGCAAACCTCGTCATAGAATCAAGAAGTATAACAACATCCTGCTTCAACTCAACCATCCTTTTTGCCCTTTCAACTATAAGCTCAGCAACCTGCATATGTCTTTCTGGTGGCTCATCAAAGGTTGAAGCTACTACCTCAGCACCGTCACCCACTATTCTGCGCATCTCCGTAACTTCTTCCGGTCTCTCATCAATCAGCAATATAATAAGATGTACATCTGGATGATTGGTGATTATAGCCCTCGCAAGCTTTTGAAGTAATACGGTTTTACCCGCTTTTGGAGGGGCAACTATTAATCCCCTCTGCCCCTTACCTATGGGTGCAACCAAACTTACTACCCTCGTGGAAAGCTCGTTGGGATCAAACTCAAGGTTGAACCTTTCTGTCGGATGATAAGGTGTCAATTTATCAAAAGAAGGTCTCTTCCTCAAAGTCTCTACATCCGCGGATAACCCGTTAACAGCTTCAATTTTTATAAGAGCCTTGTACTTCTCATTATCCCTCGGTAATCTTGCAAAACCTATTATGTTGTCACCCGTTCTAAGCCCGAACTTCTTTATCTGGGAAGGTGAAACATATATGTCGTCCCAACTTGGCATGTAATTATTTTCTGAACTCCTCAAAAATCCGTATCCAGAGGAGGATATTTCAAGAACGCCGTTCACAAATACAAGCCCTTCTTCCTTAGCTTGGGCCTCAAGGATGCGCTCTATAAGTTCATCCTTTTTTAAACCTGTTATTCTTGAAAGGCCCAGCTCCTTTCCTATATTCTGCAACTCGGTTAATGTTAGCTTCCTCAAATCCTCAAGGCTGTAAGCTTTATTTTCCTGAGCTTGTTCAGTGTCTTGCATGGCTCACACTCCTTTTTATTTTCCTATACAAAATTTTGAAAATATATTTGATAGTATATCCTCCGTCGTTATATCACCCAAAATTTCTCCCAACTTATTGACAGCCTCCTTAAGATGAACAGCAGCTACCTCCATGCCCAACCCCGATTCTATTGCTCTCCGGAATGTGTCTATAGACTCAATAGCATCCTTTAACAACACAGAGTGTCTCACCGAAATAAACACACCCTGCTCCGCTTCAGTAATACCGACTTTACCGACTATAGCTTTTTCTAACTCAGGGATTCCTTCTCGTGTTATTGCACTTACCATTATTATAGGCTTTCCATCAAAATTTTCAAGAGGTCTCTTAATACCAAGATCAACTTTATTACCCACTATTATAACATTTTTTCCTCTTATCTTCTCGTATATTTCCATATCATACTTATCAATTCCTGCACTTATATCAAATACGAAAAGTACAATATCCGCCTCTTTTACCTTGCTAAGGCTTCTTTCCACACCTTCCTTTTCTACGGGATCCTCAGTATCCCTTATACCTGCTGTATCCACCAGAATTAAAGGTATACCTTTTATATAAACATCCTCCTCAATATAATCCCGAGTCGTACCCGGAATATCAGTTACTATTGACCTGTCTTTACCGGTAAGGGTGTTGAACAATGAAGATTTACCCACATTAGGCTTTCCAACAATGGCAAGCTTTATACCTTCTTTAAAAAATCTTCCCCTCTCGTAAGAATCAAGCAAGGATCTAATACTATCTTCAACCTCTGTAAGTAAAGACATAAGCTCATCATTTTCTATTGAAGGTATATCTTCTTCTCCAAAATCAATATCAGCCTCTATAAGGGATAAAAGATCAACAAGCTTATCTCTCAACGGCCTTATTATCCCCGAAAGCTCACCCCTAAGTTGATTAACTGCGGATTTTAAAGCTATATAGCTTTTTGCAGAAATTATCTCCTCAACTGCTTCCGCTTGGGTTAAATCTATCTTTCCATTCAGAAAAGCCCTTTTTGTAAATTCACCAGGTTCTGCAAGTCTGGCACCCCCTTTTATCGCAAGCTCCAAGGCTTTTTTGAGTATAAGAGGATTTCCATGTAGGTTCAGTTCAACCATATCCTCACCTGTATAACTTGCAGGACCTTTATAGAATATAAGTATTCCTTCATCAATAACCTCACCCTTCTCATCCACAAGCTCACCGTAATAGGCATATCTCGGTTTTATATTACCTTTTATCCTAAAAAAGCCTTTAACTATATCAAGCACACCATTTCCAGAAAGTCTGACTATCCCTATAGCTCCTCTCCCCGGCGGTGTTGAAATGGCAACAATAGGTTCCTTCATAGGATCCTTCTAATAAAGGGTATTAAAATAAGGATACAAAGAATAAATATAGGTACATTTGTATGAAGGCAACCCGACTTTGAAGCGGATTTTTTAATCGCCTTGGAAACATCAACCTTAATTTCCTTTGAAACGGAAGAACCCATAGGATCTGTAACAGTAAATTTAACAGTGAAGCTACCTTCAGACTTATACGTATGCTTTATAGTTGTCTTCTTCTCACAACTGTCCACAATATAAACATTATTACCGTCACCAGGATTAAGCACGCAAGTAAGTTTATCACCGTCTTTATCACTGACCTTCCAGCTAAAAGTAACTTCTAAAGGCACCGATCCCTTAAGAGGATTCGCAAAAAAGGAATCCACACTGGGAGGATAGTTAGGAGGCTCTACATTTATATAAATCTCCTTTGATACTTCCCTTTTCAAGCTGTTAATTGCAACACACACAGCTTTGTACTTACCTTCTCCCCAGTATATAAAAACAACCCTCTGTGAAGGTCCTTCATAATCAAATTTCCCGTCACCGTCAAGATCAAATTTGTAACCTACAATCCTGCCATCCCTGTCGCTTGCTTCACAGGTAAAGTTAACTTTCAGAGGCGCCCTGCCTTTTTGTTTGTCCGCGGAAAAGGAAATTATTTGAGGGTAAGAATTTGCAGAAAGAGAGGTATCCAGGAGGGAAATAAAACCATCCTTAAAGACGGGATGATCATCCATAAAGGATCCTACGGTAACAGGAAAGTCGGGAGACCATGTATAACCCGCCACATAAACACCCCTGTTTGGATCAATGAGTAAGGAATTTATACCGTCGTTATATTCACCTCCGAGATATGTAGAAGCAACAATGCTTTGCAGATCAGCAGTTAGCTTAACTATACAACCGTCAAAGTCACCACCCATTTGTGACATAAATGCATCAGAATTTACAGGAAAGTCGGGAGAGTTCGTATTACACCCTATATACAGATAGCCATCCTGATCCATTTTCATATCCCTTGCCATATCAAAACCGCTACCACCCACAAATGTTAGAGCCAAAATATTGGATAGGTCTGCCGGTAGTATAGCAACAAATATATCACCACCTCCTTTGTTACTACCCTTAACAACTTTTTCCGTATCAGGAAAGCTTGATGAAAAGGTTACACCAGTAACATATAAATTTCCGTTTCTATCTAATAGCATACCAAAGGCAAGGTCATCCATTATTCCTCCCAAATAGGTTGACGATAAAAGATTGAGATTCTGATCAAACTTTGATATAAAAGCGTCACTTCCAGAGTTATAAGCGGGATCATAAGCACTTGCGGTGGTAGGGAAGAACTGTGAAGTGGTAAATCCCGTTATATACACATTATTTCCGTTATCCACCACAACATGTGTTGCTACATCCCTGCCATCCGCCCCGAAAGGTATGGAAGATAAAAGGTTAAAATTTGAATCAATCTTCAATACAAAGATATCATAATCACCCTTTATGGAATAGCCAGGAGGGAAGCCAGAAAAATCTCCCGATCTCGTAGCACCGGTTATATAAATATTACCCGCAGAATCAAATGTAAAACTGAATGCAATATCATCATCCGAACCACCGAACAAGGTTGAAGCTACCAGAGTTTTAAGATCGGGAGTTAATTTAACGATAAACACATCATCAAATCCCCTGTATGTTGCTGATGTTGTGACAGGAAAATCCGATGATCTAGTCCTTCCGAGTACATATATGTTACCGCTACTGTCAATCTCCATAGCTACAGGATAATCAACAGAACTCCCACCTAAAAATGTTGACACCTTAAGAGTTGAAAGATCAGGTGAAAACTTTGAGATAAAAATATCATCGGGTAAGGCTTTGTAAACTCCTGGAGTAATGGGAAAGTTTGACGAAACGGTTGTCCCCAGTACATAAATATTACCGTTTTGATCTGCTCTTAATGAAATAATCTCATCCCTGTCAGCACCGCCTAGGAAAGTTGATTCAATAAGGGGATCAATGATAAGAGGTTTTGACGAATCATATTTTCCTTTCACCTTGAAACCGTAAGAATACTTATCCTTTAAATGGTAAGAAACATCAATATATCTCTTTTCACCACCTATATATTGATAGGCAATGGGTTTTGTGAATTTAACTATGCCTGCTCCTGTATTAACTACCAGTAACCCGTTTTTATCAACCGATAAATTTTTTACCCCTTCAAGTTTCACAGATATACTTTCAGGTGAAGAGCCAGGTTTAACATAAAAAATCTTCTCCACATTCTCAGAAGAAACCGTTAAAATTAAATCAACACCATCAAAAACATTCTCAAATTTTACCGATTTGTAAGTTTCGGAGCGCACACCCTTTGCGGGATAGTTTACAAACGAATATCTTCCAATACCGTAAATCCTTTTAGCCTTTCCTATTTTTTCAATAAATACACCCGCCCTGTCATCTGCAGAAAATACATATCCTATACTGCCATCTTTCTTCACAAAAACATATCCCGCCTTAAGCGGAGCATAGTAAAGGACCTTATTAGATATTTGACCTTCGTTCTTTATAAAGGGAACAGAAACATAGGCATGCGTATACGCTAACAATAACAAAAGTCCTGACAAAATTATAAACATCGCCATTTTGTGAATAATGTAATTTATCGGATTGTTTTCAGTCAAGATAAATATTTTTGTTAGTTTTAAAATTAAAAATTATGGTGGAGAAGGTCATCAAAGTTGACGGTATGACTTGTAGCCATTGTGCTGAAACGGTAAAAAGAGCCATAAGTAATATTAATGGCGTAACACATGTGGAAGTTGATTTAAGCTCCGGTAAAGTAACTATACATGCTGAAAGAGAATTATCCTGCGATGAAATTAAAAGGACTGTAGAAGAGTGGGATTACAAGGTTGTTGATTGTTAATTTACCGAGCCCTCATACGAAAGGTTTTATAAGCTTTGAGGAGGTTCTATACAGAAGAAGATCGGTAAGGGAGTACAGAAACGAACCTATAACACTATATCATCTATCCCAATTACTTTGGTCCGCACAGGGTATAACAAGCGAATTCGGATACAGAACAGCTCCTTCAGCAGGTGCCTTGTATCCCTTGGAGATATACTGCTCCGCAGAAAATGTTGAAGGTATTGATGCAGGTATCTATAAGTACGACCCTTTTAATCATCAAATAGCTTGTGTAAAATTCGGATTCTACAACAAAGAACTTTATAAGGCATGTCTTTATCAGCCCCAGGTAGCGGATGCACCCCTCGTAATAGTAATAACAGCGGTGTTTGAAAGAACAACAAAAAAATACGGAAGTAGGGGAATAAGATATGTATTTAGTGAAGTTGGACATGTATCCCAAAATATATATCTGCAAGCAACCGCCCTTGGTCTAGGAACGGTTGCAATAGGAGCCTTTGAGGAGGATATGATAAAAGATATACTGAATGCGAGTGAAGAACCAATATATGTAATGCCTGTTGGTGTACCCTTATAAGGAGTAGGATATAATAAACGGTCATGAATTGGGATAAGGAAACCTTAAAAAAATGGGATAAGGAGTATTTCTGGCATCCCTTTACACAGATGAAGGTCTATGCGGAAGAAGATAATCTTATATTTGAAAGGGGTGAGGGGGTTTATCTCTATGATATAGACGGTAATAAATATATTGACGCCATTTCTTCCTTATGGTGCAATGTTCACGGTCACAATCATCCCTATTTAAATAACGCCCTTGTAAGTCAACTGTGCAAAGTGGCTCACACAACAACCCTCGGCAGTTCAAATATACCCGCCACCTTACTTGCAAAAAAATTGGTTGAAATTACTCCGCCTTCACTAACAAAGGTATTCTATTCGGAAGATGGTGCGGAAGCAGTAGAAATAGCCATAAAGTTAGCCTATCACTACTGGAAAAATAAAGGTAAGCCAAAGAAAAAATTCGTAACCCTATCAGAAGCCTACCACGGTGATACAATAGGAGCGGTAAGTGTCGGCGGTATAGAAATATTTCATTTCACCTACAAGGATCTTCTTTTTGATGTAATAAGACTACCTTCTCCTTACCTTTATTGTATTGAAAACTACGGGAAATTATGTAACAAAGGTAAGGAAGACCTCCTTTCAATGCTTAAAGATATATTGGAAAAGGAAGAGATTGTAGCGGTTATATTAGAGGCAGGTATACAAGCTGCTGCTGGAATGTTACCCTTTCCTAAAGGATTTCTGAAAGGTGTAAGGGAGCTGACAAAAAAGTATGACACCCTCCTTATAGTTGATGAAGTGGCAACAGGTTTTGGAAGGACAGGAACAATGTTTTATTGTGAACAAGAAGATGTATCCCCAGATTTTATGTGCCTCGGCAAAGGTATAACAGGCGGTTATCTGCCCCTTGCTGCAACTCTGACCACCGATGAAATCTTTGAAGCCTTCTTAGGAGAATTCGGAGAAGCCAAGCATTTCTACCACGGGCATACTTACACGGGAAACAATCTCGCATGTGCGGTAGCTCTTGCAAACATTGAATTGTTTGAAAAGGAAGAGACCCTTAAAAAATTAAAACCAAAAATAGAGATTCTTTCCGAAAGACTTGAAGAGTTCTTCTATGTTAAATATGTAGGAGATGTAAGACAGCTGGGATTTATGGCGGGTATAGAGCTTTATAAGGATAAGGAAAAAAAGGAAAAGTTCCCCTACGGATGGAGGGTCGGTTTTAAGGTGGCAAGGAAGTGTTGGGAAAAGGGCGTATTTTTGAGACCACTAGGAGATGTAATGGTACTCATGATGCCCCTTGTAATAGAGGAAGAAGAAATAAACAAAGTTATTGATGTTTTGAAAGAGTCCATAAATGAGTTTGAACCGCAATAACAAGCTTGAACTATATAGAAAAACCTTCCATATCTTCGCTATATCTTTGTGGATAGTCCCCGTTATGTTCTTTCCGAAACCGTTAACCATCATACTTTTCGTAATAGCAATCTTTTTTAACCTTGCATTAACAAAAAGATACAACTGGAAGGTGCTTAAACCTTTATATTTTTTAGCGAAGCATCTGGAAAGGGAAAAAAATAGAAATAAACCGGGAATACAGGGTCTGTGGGCAAATGTAGGTATTTTTTTATGCTTCATCATATTCGGTAAAGAAATCTCTGCACTAGCTATTCTCATATTAGCTGTAGGAGACGGCCTTTCCGGAATAGTAGGTTATTATGTAGGCAAGCATAAAGTTTACGGTGATAAAACCCTTGAAGGCACCTTAGCCTTCCTTATCTCTTCTTTTATAATAACCCTTCTATTTTATGACATTAAAACAGCTATAGTAGTGTCAGCTATATCCACATTAACCGAGCTGTTCTTAGACAGACCCGACGATAACTTTACGGTTCCCATAAGTGTAGGGATAGCGTTAAAGCTGATTCACTGAAGATGATACTCAAAATAACGATCCATCAAACCTTTTGCCTCATTAAATGTGTTAGCGTCCAACCTTATTCTTCCAACATGCTTACCATGGTAAAGTTTCCTTAATACACTTAGGCATTTTTCACTTATTTTAATATCTCCTTTTTCCGAAACCGAACCGTCCCTCAAACTTATAAAACCGTAACCGTCCTCCCGTATAAACTTTGGAAGAATACCTATGATGTCGGAAACCTGAAGAATAAATTTGAGATAATAAGCATACATTCTCTTGGCTTTATCCCTATCTTTTATATAATTCAAAAGAAGTTCCATTATACCAGTGTCAAAAAACCCTATGTGCTTCAGCATAAAGAGGGCAATAGAGGACATCCATTCAAACATGAAGTACTCTCTGGCGAGGTAAGAATACCTTTTAAGTCCTCTGTAGTCCAAGGGAATTATAAAATTTCCCGACTGTCTGTATGAAAGCTCCATCACATTGAAAGGTTCAAAGACACCAAAAAAGGGATTGACAGCTTCGTAAGCACTTTTCACATAAAGGTTCATCATACCGCCTTTTCCATACACCCTTGCCACAATATCACCATCACCCATTACAAATCTTTTTAGTACAATAATCATACTGTCTCCGGCCACATCAGAATGTATAATACATAACTTCTCTTCAGGAGGTAAGTAATGCCGATACTATTTAAACGAGTTAGAGAACTCAGAAACTACCTTGACTCTGTAAGATGCGACAGAGGTAAAAATAAACTCGTGGGATTTGTGCCTACAATGGGTTATCTACACGAAGGTCACATAGAACTTATAAAAAGATCAAAGCTTCAAAATGATATTACGGTTGTAAGTATATATGTAAATCCAACTCAATTCGGAGAAAATGAAGATTATGATAGATATCCGCGTGATATAGATAGAGACCTTGCAATATGCAATGAGCATGGAGTAGATGTAGTTTTTGTGCCAGATGATAAAGAAATATACCCAAACGGATTCCAAACGGTAGTTATGGTTGAAGGGTTGAGCGAGATACTTGAAGGAAAGTTCAGGCCTGGCCACTTTAAAGGTGTAACCACGGTGGTCACGAAACTTATAAATGCCGTAATGCCCGACAGATTATATCTGGGGGAAAAGGATTTTCAACAGATGGTAATAATAAAGAGAATGGTAGAAGATCTTCTGTTACCCGTTGAAATAGTACCCGTACCCATCGTCCGAGATAAAGACGGTCTTGCACTAAGCTCAAGAAATACATATTTATCCGAAGATGAAAGAAAATCTGCAACCGCCATATATAAATCTCTTTTGCTTGCAAAGGAAATGGTGTCAAATGGTGAAAAAAGAATGGATATAATAAGAAAAAGAATGGAGGAGTTTTTAAAATCACATCCACATATTAAAAAAATAGATTACATTGAAGCCTGTGATAATCAACTCAATATCAAAGAGGAAGTTTCAAAGGGCGATAGGATACTTATAGCTGTTTGGGTGGGAAACACAAGGTTGATTGACAATATGGAATTATAATAATGTAGAGGCACGCTAATATGGAACAAAAGGAAGGGCATCTGAATGCAAAAGGACTTAAGATATCTGTTGTTGCATCAAGATTCAACAACCTTTTGGTGGATGAACTTATAAGGGGCGCAGTTGACTGCTTTTTAAGACACGGAGGTCATGAGGAGGATATTGAAATAATAAGGGTACCCGGATCTTGGGAGATTCCGCTTGCGGTGAAGAAAATAGCCAAGAGGAAGAACAGAGATGCGGTAGTAGCCTTGGGTGCCCTTATAAGGGGAGAAACACCCCACTTTGATTATATAGCTTCTGAAGTAACAAAAGGTTTAGCCTCCGTATCTCTTGAGAGTGAAATCCCGGTTACTTATGGAGTTATAACAGCCGATGATTTAATACAAGCGATTGAACGATCAGGAACAAAACAAGGCAACAAGGGCTGGGAAGCTATGCTCTCCGCCATAGAAATGGCTAATCTGCTAAAAAATATATAAAATTCATGCGATACAGAAAAAAGGCAAGGGAAGAAAGTCTTATAATACTTTACAGGTGGGATCTTGCTGGTGGTAATCTTAATACAATAAAGGAGGAACATCTAGAAGAGAAAGAACTTTCTGATGAAGTCAAGAAATACATAGACACCCTTATAAGTACTATCAGCAACAATATAGTGAAGATTGATTCAATAATAGAAGAATTCCTTGAAAACTGGAGCTTTGATAGGCTCGGATATATAGAGAGGAGCATACTGAGACTTGGTGTTGCAGAACTTATATTTATAGGAGTGCAAGATCCTGGAAGAGCTTTTAACGATTATATAGACCTTGCAAAGAAATATAGTGATGAGAAAGCGGGAAAATTTGTACACGGAATACTCGGAAATATATACAAACAGAAGCTATCTTCTGAAGATAAGGTTAAGAATTAGTGTTAATACTATGCTAAGAATTATTGATGTTACTATAGGGATGTAAATAACAAAATTGTCACGCTTTATAAAAATGTCTCCGGGAAGCTTACCTATATTGCCGGAAGGAATCTTTTCAAAGAATAGTAAAAATAAACCGATTATTATAAGTATGAGTCCGGAAATTATTAAAAGTCTTCCCGCATATTCCATCTCAAATATTTATATTATAAGAAGGAGGGTTTTGATATGGAACTTGACCTCATAAAATATGAAATAGATGAGGAAATAAAAAGGCAAATAGATAATATACTTGGGAAATTTATGAATAAAACTAAGGTGGATCTTATAGTACTTTGCGATGATGCGGGCAGGGTAGCCTCTTACAAGGGGAAAACACAGGATGAAAATGAGATTGAATTTGTGGCAAGTCTTATAAGCGGAATATTCGGTGCAGCTGCGGAAATGGCAAAAATTATGAACGAGGGAGATGTGCTTGATATAGTACAATATGAAAGCAAAAATGTTAATGTTTTAATAAAGGCGGTAGGAAAAAGGTTTCTTGTGGGAGTTTTAGCCCCCAAGGATGCATCATTAGGAAGTATAAGACTATTTATAAAAGAGTTATGTAGCGACATAGAAACCCTATTTGCAGGACTCAAGTTAAGACCTGCGAAGGTAATAAAACTTAAACCAGAAGATATAGAAAAGAAACTTAGTCAAGTATTGGGAGCGGGATGAAACTAAAAATAGTTTACTTTGGTGCAAGTTTAGCTGGTAAAAGCACTAATGTTAAGGTGCTTCATAGCATACTTAAAGAAAAGGGTTTAACAAAGGGAGATTACATATCAATGGAAACAGATGAAAAAAGAACACTATTTGTTGAAATGTTTGCAAGCCAGATAAACATAGATGATCATCCCATAGATATCAAAATACTGACGACACCCGGACAGTTTAGGCTTCATCCCCTCAGAAAGGTAATAATGAAGGGTGTTGATGGTCTCGTTTTCGTCGTTGACAGTCAAAGGGAAAGAGAAAAAATAAATTTCCTTGTTTTAAGAGAAACTGCTGCGGTACTTAAGGAAGAAAAGATGAATCTTTTTGATATACCCGTTGTTGTTCAGTACAACAAGAGGGATCTAAAGGATGCCATGCCCATAGATGAACTTCAACCTATATGTAATCCATGGGATACGGATTACATTGAAGCGGTTGCAACGGAGGGAAAGGGTGTTCTTGAAACCTTCCAGAAGATAGTGACTAAGGTCTTAGTAAAGACATGCCAAGAAAGATAGTCTACGAAAATCTTAATGCGGAAATTGTTGATATAAGAGGACTTCTGGAGGATCTTAAATCAAAAAAATTCAACGGTTATATACTTATCAACAAATGGAATGAGGAAATTTATTGTATTATAAAAAACGGCAACCTTGAAAAAGCTGTAAGTTTTGATTCCAACGGAAGAAAAGAACTGAGGGAGTGTAAAGAAATACCCAAGGACGAGGGAACCGTTTCGGTAATAGAGACGGATCCCCTTGAGCTAATCCATGTATTCCATGATATACCCTCAATTCAATTTGCTGGTCCAACTGTGCTTTCAGGATACGGAAATCCCATACAGCAACCAATTAAAATGAGCCATATAAATTTTGAAAATATTAAAAGAATTATTGAAAGGGAAAAAACAAACGGCTATGCAGTTTTCTTTGATGAGGATGATATACTTGGAAACATTATATTTTATGAAGGTAAGACGGTAAATGCCTTTTCAAAGGGTCTTTTCAGGGAAGAGGCACTTAATTTTCTGACAAAAAAGATAAGTCCCACAAAACACTATGTTGCTGTGTACTCCGTAGAACCTGAACTTTTACTTTTCATAAATTCCCTTGACAGATTGGGCAAAATACAAAAGGGAAGGCTATCCTCTTTTAAAGACCTACAGATGCTTATAAATGAAGCATCAAAGGAAAAGAATTCCTTTATACTTGAAGCAATTTTGAATAATGATGTGCGCTACTACTTCTTTTTCTTCCATGGTTCCCTTATAAAGGGCATAAATATAAATAAAGGCGTCTTTAAAGATGCATATATTAAAGATCTCGGTAGCCTCATAAAAGAGGGTATAACCTTCAGTATAATCCACATAAACATAGAGATGAATCCAGAACCTATTAAATTGGACGGATTCAAAAGAAGCGTAAATGAGTTTGTAAGTAAGGAAAAGATAATAGAGATAAAAAATGCTTTTATAGAAAGCATAGGTCCTGTGGGAAATTTTATATGGAATAAGACACTTAATGACTACGGTGTCTCCGAAGATGAAATTACAAGGGACCTACTTGACTATTTAATAAATTCCCTATCAGCCGAAATACCAGATAGTACATATGTAAAAAAATTCATTGAAAAGGTAAGGGGGATATTGAAATGAAAGGGCTAAGGATAATACCCGTAAGTATAAAGTGGAAAATATCCATTCTAATACTCCTTATAGGTATAACAACCGGCTTAAGCGTTGGGGTGTACACATACCTTGATAGTATAAAAAGGGCAAAAGAAACAGCAAAGACAGAAATAGAAGTAACAATGGCCTTTGTACAGGCATCCCGGGAGTATGTAAGAAGGACTCTCAGACCAAAAATCAACGAATTACTTCAGGCAGGATGTACACAAGATGATTTCATTCTTGAAGCCCAATCATCAAGTTTCTTTACAGCTTCCATATTTAATATGGTGACCGAAAACCTGCCAGAAATGATTCTCAGACAGGTTGCCTTTAACCCGCTCAATCCAAAAAACGAACCGAATGAGGTGGAAAAAAAGATTATAGCTTATTTAAGAAGTACAAACAAAAGAGAATTTGAAGGTATAGTTGTTTACAGGGGTCAAAGGCATTTTGTAAAGGCATTTGCGGTAATACCTCAGCAAAAATGTCTGAGATGTCATAGTGATCCTAAGCTTATGCCCAGGAAGGTAAGGGAGATATACAATCCTCAGAAAAATATGAACTGGCAACCCGGGAAGGTGCAGGGTGCTGTAATGGTTTACATACCATTTGAAACAAAAGTACTAAAAGCACAGATAGAGGGACTTATAAAGGGTGGAACAGTATTCGGTATATTTCTTCTGCTCGTTATACTAGTGCTTGTAATGTTGAACGCTATGATCTTCAAACCCATAGAAAAGCTTAGGGAACACGCAGAAAAGATAAGTAGGGGAGAGGTTGATGAAAAAATAGAGATACCTTCAGAAAATGAAATAGGCAAACTTGCTGAAGCCTTTGAAAGAATGAGAATAAGTATTAAGAAGGTAATGGATCTTTTGAAATGAATGAGTAAACAATCTTATTAAAGACCTCTCCCCTCTCTATATAATTTGAAAACATATCAAAAGAGGCACAGCCCGGGGAAAAGAGGATAACATCCCCGGGGTTTGCAAAATGAAAAGCTTTTTCTATAGCATCCTCCAAATTATCACCTCTAACAACCCCTACAACATCATTCCAAGCCTCTATAATTTCATCCGCAGACTCCCCAATCACTATACATTTTTTCACATGCTTCTTTATTTCTTCTCTTAAAGAATAAAAATCACCACCCTTATTCCTGCCACCCGCTATGAGAATAACATTTTCAAAGGAAGTTACTGCAGATCTCAAAGCGTTAACAGTTGTAGCCTTTGAATCGTTATAAATACTTATACCCTTATACTCAGCAACAAAAGAGAGTCTGAAAGGTAAACCCTCAAATCCGTATATTTCCTCCTTTATTATATCCTCAGGTACTCCCAAGCACAGAGCTGTAATAATTGAAGCCATAATATTATCTATATTGTGCCTTCCAACAAGCTTTATTTTGTTTGCATCAATAAATTTATCACCCTTAACATAAACAAATCTTCCGTCAAAAAAGATATCTTCCGAATTGAAAAATATCCTTTGTGCGCGGGTCGGTACATCCGCAACCTCCTTAAACCCTGCATTCAGTATAGCTACATCCTCCTCCTTCTGGTTTATAAAGAGCCTGTATTTACTCTCAAGGTAATCTTTCAAGTCGGGATGCCAGTCCAAATGATCCCTTGAAAAGTTAAGAAATACCCCTATATTAGGTCTGAAGTTTTTCAATGTTTTGGCCTGAAAGGAAGAGACTTCAAGAACAGCTATACCTTCCGTATTGTGTTTAACTATTTCCGAGAAGGGTACGCCTATATTTCCGCCTTCGTAAACATTGGGAAAGTATCTTTTTAAGATCCTGTATATAAGACGGGTTGTGGTTGATTTTCCGTCCGTACCCGTTATGGCGACAATCTTACCCTTAAAAAATCTTGAAGCCACTTCCAGCTCACCGGTAAGAGGTATATTCCTTTCCTTAGAAAGTTCAAATAACTTATGGGTGGGAGGAATGCCAGGAGATACTACTATCTCGTCCACATCCTTTATAAGATCTTCCGGTTTATCTCCCCTATTGTCGTCCCCTTCAATAACGCTAAAGCCTTTAAGTTTTAAAAGCTCAGAAACAGCCTTACCGCTCTTGCCAAGTCCCCAGACGAGAATTCTCATAATATTTTCCTTCTTCCTATAATAAAATGTAAAACATGGAACAGCTTCACGTAAAGATAGGAGTTTTAACAATATCGGACAGAGCAAGCAAGGGTATTTACGAAGATCTCAGCGGAAAAGCAATAATAGAGTATCTCAGGGATGTTATAATAACACCCTTTGATATTGACTACAGAATAGTACCCGATGAACTTGAAAAAATTAAAGAAATACTTATAGATATGGCTGATAACAAAAATTGCAGTCTTATATTTACAACAGGAGGAACGGGACCCGCCCCTAGGGATGTAACCCCGGAAGCTACTGAGGCGGTATGTAGCAGAATTCTTCCAGGATTCGGTGAATTGATGAGGCAGGTTTCACTTAAACAGGTTCCAACAGCCATACTATCAAGACAGCTTGCAGGTATAAGGGGAAACACCCTAATAGTTAATCTTCCGGGAAAACCCCAATCTATTAAGATATGCCTTGATGCTATATTTCCCGCAATACCTTACTGTCTTGACCTTATAGGGGGTGCCTATATAGAAACAAATGAGGAAAAGATAAAAACCTTCAGACCAAAAGGTACTTAAGAGAACACCTTGCCCGGGTTAAAAAGATTCAAGGGATCAAAAACCTTTTTTATCTCCCTCATAATGTCAACCGTTTCCTTTCCAAGCTGTTTTTCTAAAAACGCCATTTTTGTAAGACCTACTCCGTGTTCCCCCGTTATTGATCCCCCGAAACCTATTGCTATATCAAATACTTCTTCCATAGCCCTTTCCGCTTTTTCCTCCTCTTCTCTTGATGACTTATCGTACATAATATTGACATGCAGATTACCGTCACCTATATGACCGAATATGACTACCGGTAAACCGTACTTGTCCGATAAACTCCTGAAAGCGGGAACAGCCTCCGAAAGACATGACCTCGGAACAACTATATCCTCGTTTATCTTTCCGCTCTTAATCTTAGCAAGGGCGGGACCCAAACTCTTCCTCGCCAGCCACAGTTCTTCCTCTTCCTTTTCATCCTTCGCTATCCTATAGTTTACACCCGCATCCTTTAATATCCCGCCTACAACCTTTACATCTTCCTCAACAGAAGGAGGGTTACCGTCAACTTCTATTAAAAGGAGGGCTTCAGCATCTTCGGGAAGATCAATACCTTTATATTCCCTTACAACTTTTATAGCATCTTTGTCCATAAACTCAAGGGCGGAAGGAAAAACGCCCGAGGTCATCAAGGAAGTGACAACCTTACCCACTGTGGGAAGATCTTTAAATAAGGCAAGCAGTGTTTTTCTTGCACGGGGCTTTGGTATTAACCTGACTATTATCTCGGTTATAAGACCGAGTGTTCCCTCAGATCCTACAAAAAACTTGGTAATATCATAACCCGCCACATCCTTTATAACAGGATTGCCCGTTTTTATAACAGTACCATGCTTTATAACAGCGGTAATTCCCAATACATACTCCCTTGTAACACCGTATTTAACACATCTCGGTCCTCCAGCATTCTCCGCCACATTACCCCCTATGGTTGAGTACTTATAAGAAGAAGGATCGGGAGGATAAAAAAGACCTAATTTTTCAACATACTTTTGAAAATCGTATGTGACCACACCCGGCTCAACCACCGCGGTAGCATTATCCCTATCCACCTTAAACTTGTTCATCCTTTCAAAGGAAATTACTACACCACCCCTATCTGTGGGCATGGCACCGCCAGTTAGTCCAGAACCAGCACCCCTCGGAAACATAGGTATTCCCTCTTCGTAACATATCTCTACAATCCTCTTAACATCTTCCTTTCCTTCCGGAAACACAACCGCTGAAGGCATCTCTGATTTCACAGGTATGGGAGTAGCATCGTAAGAGTAAAGCCTTCTTTCCACATCGGAGGTGCTTACCTTGTTCTCTCCGAGCTCCTTAATAAGCCTTTTTATACCATCTGAAACAATAATCATGACCTTACTAATATAACATCGCAATAAAAAGCATCCATGATTGCAGTCAAAAGAAAATTTAATAAAATCATATAGTATGAAAAAATTTCTGATAATATTAATAATTCTTTTTGTAGGAGGAATCATGCTTATATCATTACTCTCAAGAATCCCCGTAGGAGAAAGAATTGCAGTACTGACCATAGACGGTGTTATTATTAACCCATTGCCGATTATAAAGAAAATTGACAGACTCTCGGAAGATAAAAGCGTTAAGGCACTTGTCCTAAGGGTTGATAGCCCAGGAGGATCCGTAGGTGCTTCCCAGGAGATATACAGGGCGATAGAAAGGTTTAAGGAAAAAGGAAAGCCCGTTGTTGTATCAATGGGCAACATAGCAGCATCAGGGGGCTACTATATATCCGCACCTGCGGACTTTATTTATGCAAATCCCGGCACCATAACGGGAAGCATAGGTGTGATAATACAGTACATAGGGTATAAGGAGCTTTTATCAAAGATAGGAATTAAAGCGGAATCTATCAAAACAGGAAAGTTTAAAGACACACTTTCTCCCTTTAGGGATTTAACAAAGGAAGAAAAGGACTACCTTAAAAGGGTCATTACCGACTCTTACGAGCAGTTTATAGATGCCATATTGAAGTACCGAAAAGATAAAATAACCGAGGAGGAGTTAAGGAAGATAGCGGACGGGAGGGTTATGACAGGACTTAAGGCAAAAGAGATAGGTCTTGTAGATGAAATAGGAAACTTGAAGGATGCCATTGATAAAGCTGCAGAACTTGCAGGAGTTTTGAAACCCAGGGTATTTTATGTTGAAGAAAAGAAATCTTTTCTCAAAAAGATACTTGGGGGAGATATAGAAGATCTGAGAATATTAAACTCATATAATCTTACCTACTACCTTATGGATTGGTAAATAGAATTTTAAGTTTTATAGTAAAATACACTTTCCGATGGCGGGATCAAAACATTACGACCCTAAGTATATAGAAGGTAAATGGGAAAAGGAGTGGGTTGAAAGGAATATCTTTTCACAAACTGTAGGAGAAGGAAAGTTCTCAGTAGTTATACCCCCGCCCAATGTAACCGGATCCTTACACATGGGTCACGCCCTCAATGTTACTCTTCAGGATATCGTATGCAGATGGCAAAGGATGAAAGGCAAAACGGTAGTATGGGTGCCCGGTTTTGATCACGCGGGTATAGCAACCCAGTACGTTGTTGATAAAAAACTTCAGCAAGAGGGAAAGAACAGGATAGATATAGGCAAGGAAGCCTTTTTAAGGGAAGTTTGGAAGTGGGTGCCGGAAACGAGAGATTCAATAAAGAAACAGCTGGAGAAGATAGGTGTAAGTGTTGATTGGAACAGGGAAAGATTTACTATGGATGAGGGCTTTTCAAGAGCGGTAAGAAAGGCTTTTGTTGAACTTTTTAAGAAAGGTCTTATATACAAGGATAAATACATAGTAAACTGGTGTCCGAAGGATATGACCGCACTATCCGATCTTGAGGTAGAACATGAAGAGGAAAAAGGAAATCTCTGGTACATAAAATACCCGCTGGAAGATGGAAGCGGATACATAGTGGTTGCCACAACAAGACCCGAAACCATGCTCGGTGATACCGCGGTGGCGGTTCATCCCGAAGATGAAAGGTACAAACATTTAATAGGAAAGAGGGTTAAACTGCCCTTGGTAACATGGAAAAGGAAAACATTGGATGGTAGAGAGATTGATGAATATATACCTATCATAGGGGATGAGAGGGTAAAGCCCGAATTCGGAACAGGAGCGGTTAAGGTAACACCCGCCCATGATCCCAATGACTTTTATATGGGTAAGGATCACAACCTGCCCGCGGTTATGATAATGGACGGAAGGGGCGTAATAAACGAAAACGGGGGTATATTCAAAGGACTTGGAAGGTACGAAGCACGAAAAAAAATAGTTGAGAGGTTAAAACAAGAGGGATTGATAGAGAAGATTGAAGAACATGTGCACGCGGTGGGTAAATGCTACAGATGTAAAACAACGGTTGAACCCCTCCTTTTAGAACAATGGTTCGTAAAGGTAACCGATGAGAGAATAAGGGAAAATGCCATAAAAGTGGTTGAGGAAGGAAAGATAAGATTTATCCCAGAGCAGTGGAAAAAGGTCTATCTTGACTGGATGTATAATCTCAAAGACTGGTGTATATCAAGACAGATATGGTGGGGACACAGGATACCGGTATGGTACTGTAAGGATTGCAATAATATAAACACCTTCTGTGATGATGACTTTGAAGATATAAGGACGAAGATCATCTTCAACCTTATAGCGGACGGTAAACTTAAACAAGAATTTACAAGGGATGAGCTGATTGAGACACTCCGAAAGCCAGCACTTGCAGGTAAAGGTATGACAGTTCTTGATTTTTACAACAAACAGGTCTTTGGCAAAAATATATCCACGGAAGAGTTTGAAAATCTCAATGATTTAAAGGATTTATCCCGTGCGGGTGAACATATAAAATTCGTTCTTAAATGTAAAAATTGCGGATCCGAAAATCTTGCCCAGGAAGAGGATGTTCTTGATACATGGTTCTCATCCGCCCTCTGGCCCTTCGGCGTATTCGGATGGCCCTCTGATACAGAAGATCTTCGTAAATTCTACCCAACCGATCTCCTCGTTACAGGATTTGACATTATCTTCTTCTGGGTTGCAAGGATGATAATGATGGGACTCTATTTTATGAAAAACATACCCTTTAAGGATGTATATGTACACGCCCTTGTAAGGGATGAGTTCGGTCAAAAGATGTCAAAGACAAAGGGCAATGTGATAGATCCCTTGGATATCATTGATAAATATGGTGCTGATTCTTTAAGGTTTACCCTTTCTCTTCTTGCTATACAGGGAAGGGATATAAAGCTTTCGGAGAAAAGATTTGAAAGTGTAAAACATTTCGCAAATAAGATATGGAATGCCTCAAGGTACATACTTATGAATATGGATGAATCCCTGCTTGGAAGTTTTCCCTTCACCGAAGATTTAAAACCGGAAGATAAGTGGATAATAACCTGCCTAAACAAAACCGCGGAAAAGGTAAATTCAGAACTGGCAAATTATAACTTTGCCTATGCATCCCAATCAATTTACGAGTTCTTCTGGAATGAGTTCTGCGACTGGTATATAGAATTTACAAAGGAAAGAATATATAAGGGTGAAAAGGAAGAAAAAAGGATAGCTCTAATAGTTCTACTTTATGTCCTTGACAGAGCGCTAAGACTATTGCACCCCTTTATGCCCTTCATAACCCAAGAGATTTGGAGCAAACTGCCCTCTTCTCACCCCGAGTATATATCCTTCGCTGAGTTTCCTGAAAAAAAGGAAGAAGAAATGTTTGAAAGGGAATGGAAAGATATTGAGAGGTTAAAAGAGATAATAACCACCATAAGGTTTCTTAGATCAGATTTGCAGATAGATCCGGGTAAAAGGCTTAATATATTTTACAAAGCGGATCAATCAAAAGACATAGTAGAAAGGTTTAAGCACCATATTCTAAATCTTGCAAGGCTGGAAAGTCTTGAATATACGGATGAAAGACCCCCGGATACTTTGGTTGTATTCTCCGAAGATGTTGAAATATATCTTCCCGTTGAAGGCAGTGTGGATGTGGACAAATTGCTTACAACCTACAACAGGAAAAAGGAAGAAGTTGAAAGGGAATTGAGGATAAGAGATAACAAACTATCTAACGAAAACTTCCTTAAAAAGGCTCCACCTCACATAGTTGAAAAGGAAAGAAGAATAAAAGAGGAACTTGAGGAAGAACTGGAAAGAATAAATAGGGTTCTCAGTATCCTTGCATCCTGAAATGTTCAGCGTAAGAATGCGCTCCTCCCTTCACGGAAAGCATGTTTCAGGTGCGGAAAGAATATGTAAATGGGAAGATTTAGGGGAAACGGTATGCGAACTGCTTACAAGACCAAAGGAATACGATCATATAAGTGTAAAAATAGAAAGAGTTAAAGTTAAAGAAATAAAAAAGGCTTTGCCTATCAAGACCTACACCTTTGAAAAGGTGGAAGAGGCAAGGGAATTTGCAATAGGCATGCTTGAAAAAAAAGGTATAAAGGCATCAATACTTAAAAAACTCTTCAGAGAGCTTGACACGGGAGCTAGTCCGGATGGTGGTAATATGAGGGGTGCGATGATAGTGGATATTGTAAGCGGTGAAAGATTGGAACCCGACAAAAGAAGGGGAATAAGAACAGTAAAGGTAGACTGGGCTTCAAGGAAGTTTATAACGAACCTGCTTTTGGAAAAGGGTTACACACCCAGAACTGTTGATGCCTTAGCTATAGCAACAAAGAATATACACTGCGGTGTTGTAGCGGAGGTATGCTGGAGCGATGATCCCAATTATACCACCGGCTATATAGCATCAGAAAGACTCGGCTACATCCGGATTTCTCCCTTTAAAAGAAAGGGAAGTCCTTACGGGGGAAGGATATATTTTGTTAATAGGGAAGAAAAAGACAGGGTAATAACATGTTTAGAAAAGGAAGCCTTTTTAATAAAATCCTTGTAGTTATATGTATATTAACATTGCCCTACTCAATAATTTCAATGTCCTCAAGGATAGCCTTCTCAGAGTGGTTTATTGATTGGCAGTATTCCTTGGAAAGCTTTCCCGAAGACCCTTACGGAATGTCAAAAGAGGAAAGAAAAAGGTTAGCAAAGCTGGGTTTAAAGGCGGTAACATCCGATGAAGGTATGGAAGAATTCAAAAGGGCAAAGTTACCCGATGGAAGACTCGCTTTCAGAGATAAAGAAATAAAACACATGGAAGATGTAAAAAATCTTCTCTCCGTATTGTTTCCACTTGGCTATATACTTACGGCAGTGGATTTAATAATTCTTTTATATCTCTCTTTTATAGACAAAAAACTCTTAGGCACCGCATTAATAGGAGGAGGTTCCTTATGTTTGATACTACTTATATCAGCTGGTGCGTTTTCTCTTATAGATTATGATCTCGCTTTTGAAAAATTTCATGATCTCTTCTTTGACCCTTACTCATGGAGATTCAGCTACAGCGATACACTTTTAAGGATATATCCTAAAATATTCTGGTTCAACGGAACCATATTCGTTATAAGTCTGTCAGTAATATTATCCTTACTATCCATAATCATCGGATTCCTGATAAGGAAAAGATATGCCTTACCTCCCTTCTTGCCCAATCAATAATATTAAGCATATCATCCACAGTTTCTGGATCTTTAAAGTCAACTTTTTCCAATATCCTCTCTACAATATCAGCAACAGAGGGAAGGGATATCTTACCCTCAAGGAAAAGTGCAACTGCCTCTTCATCCGCACCGAGTAGGGCTGGTATATAGGCACCTCCCTTTCTTCCTACTTCCCTGCATATATCTATTGATTTAAACCTTTCCTTATCAACCTCCAAAAATGTAAGATTGCCCATCTCAAAAAGGGACAGTCTATAAAAAGGAAATTCCCTCCTTTCAGGATAGGTAAGTGCATACATTATAGGGATTTTCATGTCCGTAGGAGAGAGATGCATAAGGAAACTGTTATCTTTAAGTTCTACAATCCCATGAACCAAGCTCTGAGGGTGAATAACAACGTCAATCATATCTATGGGAAAATCAAAAAGATACATTGCCTCTATCATCTCTATTCCCTTGTTAAAAAGGGTAGCGGAGTCTATGGTAATCTTCTTACCCATATTCCAACGGGGATGATTTAATGCCTCACTCACACTCGCGTTCTTAAAGCTCTCATAAGGCTTGTTATAAAATGGTCCCCCCGAAGCGGTAAGCCATATTTTCCTTACCTCCTCCCTTTTAACATTGGAAAGTAGTTGAAAAAGGGCATTGTGTTCGCTGTCAACAGGTATAACCCTGTTCCTGTTTTCCTTTATAATCTTTCCAAGACAAACCACAGCCTCCTTATTTGATGCAAGTAAGGTTTTACCCTTTTTTAAAGTAAGGTACGCGGGCTTTATACCCGCAACACCAGATATAGCATTCATAATGATGTCTCCTATTTCCACAGCCTCTTTTATGCCCTCTTCCCCGTGAACATATCTGCTTGATGAAGGTAAGCTTTTTAACCATTCCTCAGATGGTTTTTCAAAGGTAACAACAATTTCTGGTTTAAACTCTCTTACCTGATTCAAAAGTTTTTGGGACGCATGATAAGCAACAAGGGCTTTTACCTTTATATCTTCTATCTTCTTTACAACATCAAGTGTTTGAACTCCTATTGAACCCGTGGATCCTAGCAAGGATAGACTTTTCATTTATCCCAATATTTAAATTATAATGTTAAAAGTTAAAAGCCATGGAAATTAAAGAAGAGGAGGTAATAAAAGTATTAAAGAAAAGTAAAAAACCCATTCCCTTTTCACATATAGCTAACAGGCTTAACCTTGAAAGGTCAGAACTGAAAAAGTTAAAAAAGGTACTAAGGAAACTTAAGAAAAAAGGAAAAATTAAGGTTGAACAAAACAAATTTAAACTTATTGAAGAAGAGATAGTAGAAGGAGAAGTATTATCTTACACAGGCTTCGGTTTTTTAAAGGTGGAAGGGAGGGATAAGGACATATATATACCGCCCTTTGAGATGAAAAAATTGTTTCACGGTGATATCATAAGGGCTAAGATAGTTGAATTCAAAGGTAAAAAAGAGATAAGGGTTCTAAAGGTAATAAAGAGGAGTAAGAAGGAGTTAATATGCTCTCTTAAGAAGGGTAAAAAAAGGTGTTATTGTGTACCTTTGGATGAGAACGCCCACATCCCTGTATTTTTACCTACCAAGGATTGCAAAGATATCAAAAAAGGAAGCATCTTAGTAGTTAAGATAACAAAGTATCCTACAGACAAAGCACCCGCCTACGGTAGGATAAAGGAAGTTCTCGGACATCCCTCTGAGAAATTCCTTGCGGTTGACATAATAATAAGAAAGTACAATCTACCTACAAGTTATCCCGATGATGCACTCAAAGAAGCAGAAAGATTAAGCATTGATATAGATAAGGAAATAAAAAACAGAAAAGATCTCAGGGATCAGCTGTGCTTTACCATAGACCCAGAGAAGGCAAAAGATTTTGATGATGCGGTTGCCATAGAAAGAACTCCTGAAGGCTACTTCAGATTATTTGTTCATATAGCAGATGTATCCCATTTCGTTAAACCAAATACAGCCATTGACAGGGAGGCTTACAAAAGGGGCTTCACCTTCTATTTTCCGGACAGGGCTATTCACATGTTGCCAGAAAGACTCGCCTCAGATCTTTGCAGTCTTGTACCAGGTGAGGACAGACTTACCTTCACCTGTGAAATGGTATTCAATGAAAAAGGCAAATTATTACACTACGATATTTACGAAAGTGTAATAAACAGTAAGGCAAGATTAACCTATGACCAAGCCCTTAAAATAATAGTAGGTGATCCTGCTATAGAAAAACACCTTAGTCATCTAACGGAACCCCTAAGGAATATGGAAATACTGTATCGTATACTCAGTAAAAAGCGATGGGATGCGGGGAGTATAGACTTTGATTTGCCGGAATCTGAGGTAATCATTGATGAATACGGAGAACCCGTAGCAGTAGTACCGTACGAGAGGCACATTGCACATCGTATTATTGAGCATTTCATGATATCAGCAAATGAAACTGTAGCAATGCATCTTGAGAAAGCGGGATACCCGTGCCTATACAGGGTTCACGAAAATCCAGATCCAGATAGGGTAGAGAATCTTATAGAGATACTGAACGGCTTGGGATATAAGGTTCCTAAGACTGGTAATTACAATTCAAGGTTTTTCCAAAAGATAATAGAAGATTTTGAAGGTAAACCTGAAGAAAACATGATAAGATTCCTGACATTGAGAACTATGAAAAGGGCAAAATATAGCCCTCACAACCTAGGACATTTCGGCTTAGCCCTTGAGCATTACGCTCACTTTACCTCCCCCATAAGGAGATATTCGGATATTATAGTCCACAGACTGCTAAAATCCGCTCTTAGGGGAGAAGACATTGATTATGAAAAAACTGTGGCATATCTTGAAGAAGCGGGAGAACATCTTTCCACTCAAGAGAGGTTAGCGGAAGATACGGAAAGGGAAGCCATTGATCTCCTTAAAGCAAGATACATGAAGTCAAGAATAGGAGAAACATTTAAAGGTATAATAACGGGTGTAACATCCTTTGGTCTGTTCGTTGAGATAGAAGATATACTTGCAGAAGGATTGGTACATATAAATACACTAACAGAAGACGAATATATATACGATGAGCCCTCCCACAGGCTCGTGGGATTGAGAACTGGGAAAATATACAGACTGGGTGATGTCGTTAAGGTAAAGGTAATAGGAGTTGATGAGGAAAGGGCAAGGATAGACCTATCCCTTGAAAACTGATACTATGTTTTGGGAACTCATAGCAACAGGCTTTTACGTAGGGAAGATAAAGTTTGCTCCGGGAACGGTGGGAACCCTCTTAGCCTTGCCCCTTATATACATATTCGCATTCAAGTGGTGGGCGGTACTTATAATATCACTCATACTCTTTATTGTAGGCGTATTCGCATCAAACTATGTTATTGACATGTCCGATGAAGAAGACCCGGAAGAAGTTATCATTGATGAGATAGTGGGATACTTCATAGCATTTATTTTTGTTAAGCCAGATTTAAACACATGCATATCAGGATTTATAATTTTCAGGATTATTGATATACTGAAACCCTTTCCGGTCAATATATTTGAAAAGTTACCACGCGGTTGGGGAGTTATGGCAGATGATGTGGTGGGCGGAATACTCACCGCCCTTATACTTTATTTCCTTTATTCAAGCCAGTAATTTGGTGCCTCCTTCGTAATGATTACATCATGAACATGTGATTCCCTATATCCTGCATAGCTTATCTTAACAAACTTGGCTTTCTCTTGAAGTTCTTTTATATTCCTTGCACCTACATAACCCATGCCGGATCTTAACCCACCCACAAGCTGAAAGATAACCTCCTTAAGCTGACCTTTGTAAGGAACCCTTCCTTCTATACCTTCCGGAACAAATTTTTCAGCACTCTCTTGTCCGTATCTGTCCGCAGACATCCTGCTTACCATAGCACCAAGGGATCCCATACCCCTATATACCTTGTAAGCCCTTCCCTGATAATAGATAAGCTCACCTGGTGCCTCGTCCGTTCCCGCAAGCAGATTTCCGAGCATAACACAACTTGCCCCGAAAGCCAAAGCCTTTACAATATCACCCGAATATCTTATCCCACCGTCCGCTATAATGGGGACACCTTCTTCCTTACAAGCCCTGAAGGCTTCCCTTATTGCGGTAAGCTGAGGAACACCTACACCCGCAACAATCCTCGTAGTACATATTGATCCAGGACCCACTCCCACCTTTACAGCATCCGCTCCTGCATCTATAATAGCCTTTGCACCTTCATAGGTTGCCACATTACCCCCTATAACCTGTAGATCCGGATACTCCTTCTTTATAGCTTTTATAGTATCAAGAACCCTCTTAGAATGACCGTGGGCGGTATCAACAGCAATAACATCAACACCCGCTTCAACAAGGGCGGATACCCTTTCCATGGTGTCTGGTCCTGTCCCGACCGCAGCACCTACCCTTAGCCTGCCTATTTCATCCTTACACGCATTGGGATATTGCTTACGCTTTATTATATCCTTTATGGTTA
>WFPJ01000145.1 GCA_015487615.1 Aquificales bacterium
CTTCCATCCCATGTTGATACATCGGTTGTTTGTGTGGGATCCGCTATTGTTGCAAGGTGATTTATAATAGCTGATGCATACTGGCCATCAAGACCTCCTGGTATTTCACAACCTTCCGTATTTATCATCCTGTCAAGGGTTTTATACCAATCATTGCTATCTTTACCTTGTAGCAGTTCAAAAGCATGCTGATACGGATGTCTTGTTACAACAACGGAAGAAGGTGTAATTGTTCCATCTTTTTGAAGCCCTCCTACTATAACACCGTGACATGTATTACATGCCCACTGTGTGAGGAATGCTCCATCCGTGGGCAGGTTGGTTGAGGTTATTCCTGTACCATAATTGCTTGCAAGCCATGACACAAAGGCTCCTTTTGCGACACCGCTTGGATCTGACGGATCTAAGGGTAAAGTACATCCTTCAACATCTATCATCCTTTCTATTGTTTTCTCCCATCCTTGTTGTGTTTTGCCCTGAAGTAGAGCCATATCCCTACCTATGGGCATGAATGTAACCCTGTTTTGTTTTACTACATTATTAATATTTGTGGCATCTATACCCACAGTTATACCGTGACATTGACCACATGTTACTTTTATGGCTTCTTCTGTGCTTGCAAAGTCACTTATTGCGTACTCTTGAACTGTGGTAGAACCGGACCCAAAGTTTTGATCAAGGTATGTGGCCATCTTATCTATAGCACAATCTTCAAGGCATTTTTGAGTAGGTGTAGCTCCGCATCCGCAGGAGTTCGCAGAATCCGTTAGGTTAGGTAGCTGGGCACCGTTTGCATATATCATCCTTCTTATTGTCCTTTCCCATCCTTTTTTGGTCTTTTTACCTATAACTATAACATCCCACAAGGTTTGTGCATCAGATACCCTTACTTTGTTTTTACCAACAAGGATACCGTGACATATGGTGCACGTATTTTGAACTATTGTCTGTGCTGCATTGGGTGAGGATAGATCAACGGTGGGTTTAGTACCGCAATTTGCGCATCCGGGTCCGTAATTTTGTGTGAGATGACATACTATCTTTTCAAATACAGTGGCTTGATTAAGATTGTTATTAACCCATGCACAGTCAACTACACCAGTTATTAGGCCTGCCTGACCCTCATCCCTTATTTTTAGACAATCTGCTTCTGCAAGTGTAGGAGTTGTATTTGTATTTACATGGTACTGTGCACCATCGGGAATAGCGCAACCATTTTTCTTTATCATCCTACATACTACGAATTCCCACTCCCACTGTTGTTTTCCATCAATAAGATTGATTGGACCATTCAAGGGGCTTGTGGTTGTAATTGCATTCCCATTTATACTCAGGTTATGACAGGGACCGCAAGCCATTGTAAATAGCTGTGCGGGATCTGTCGGCAGGACTTTTGCACTAACAGTATTTGGACCAAAGTTTTCCGAAAGCCACGTCACTATCTTATTGTATGTTTCACCACCTATACCCCCAGGAACATTACAGCCGTTTTCCTGTATCATTCTGGATACGGTCTTTTCCCAACCGTCTCTTGTTTTACCGTCAAGTAGCTTTACATCCCACCCAGTGGGACCGCTTGTTATTCGCCTATCTCCTATAACTATACCGTGGCATGCACCGCAATTTTCAGATATGTAGGAAGGTACATTAAGTTGTGCCTTAGAAACATCAGCTGTCACGGGTATATAATCTTTACTTCCGCTACCCCCACAACTTACGAGCATAAATATTCCTGCTACTATAGAGGGTAATATCATTTTATTCTTCATACCCATGTAAGTACCCTCCTTTGATTAAGTAGATTTCTATTTTAATATATTTTCCAAACGGAGGTGTTGCAAATAAAGATGTTTTATAATCCTTATAATAGGAATGATTAAGGATTATATAAGGAAGATATCGGAATATAAGAATTTGACAGAAGAAGAATCATACAATCTTATAAAGGCAATAATTGAAGGTGAAGTAAGCCATGCCCAAATAGGTGCTGTACTAATGGGCCTAAAAATGAAGGGGGAGGATGTTAATGAAATTAAGGGAACTGCAAGGGTTATGAGGGAAAAGGCAAGGAAGCTTCCAGTAAGCGATCCTGAAAACCTTCTTGATACGTGCGGTACCGGAGGAGATAATGTAGGAACCTTTAATGTATCAACCGTTACCGCCTTTGTGGTTGCAGGTGCTGGCGGACGCGTTGCAAAACACGGAAACAGATCCATATCCTCCAAATGTGGTAGTGCTGATTTTCTTGAAATGGTGGGTGCAAAGATAGATATAGAGCCAGAGAATATGGCAAAGATACTTGAGGAGATAGGTATAGGATTTATGTTTGCGCCTATATATCATCCCGCTATGAAAAATGTGATGGGTCCCCGTAGAGAGATAGGGATAAGAAGCATATTTAATCTTGTAGGACCTCTGTCAAACCCTGCGGGTGCAGGAAGGCAACTTTTGGGTGTATTTTCCGCGGATCTTGTGGAAAAACTTATAAATGTACTCAAAGATTTGGGTGTTAAAAGGGCATTTGTTGTTCACGGTGAAGACGGTATAGATGAGGTTTCCCTTTCAGCCCCCACCATAGTGGGGGAGTTGAAAGACGGCAGTATAAATATTTATAAGTTTGAACCGGAGGAGCTGGGTTTTAAAAGGATAGTTCTTGAGGACATATGTGTTAAGTCACCTGAAGATAGTGTGGAAGCGGGACTTTCCGTTTTAAGGGGTGAAGAAGGTCCTTATCTTGATATGGCTTTGCTTAATTCCGCTTTCGGAATAGTGGCATGTGGTATAACGGATGATCTTAAAGAAGCTGTTGATATAGCCAGGGAATCTATAAAAAGTGGAAAGGCTAAGGAAAAACTTGATAAATTTATAGAACTTACTCGTAAGTTTTGAATGCTTAGAATAGGAAAGGTTTATTATTTAAATACATTACCCTTATTTGAATTTATTGACTGTGAATTTGTTGAAATCGTGGAGGGTTCTCCTTCGGAACTTGTACATCTGTTAAGGAAAGGCGAAATTGATGGCGGTATAGTTTCATCCGTTGAGTACTTCCTGAACGGTGATAATTACTGCGTTCTGCCTGATATATCTATATCTTCCAAAAAAAGGATATGCTCGGTAATGATCTTTTCTAAAAAGCCTTTGTGGGAAGTAAATAAGTTTTTTATAACTCCTGAATCTTTAACATCAAGGATATTTTCTCTATATCTCCTGAGTTATATTTACGGTGTTAGAATTGAGGAGGTAAAGAGTAAGGAGGAGGCGGATGCTATCCTTTTGATAGGTGATGATGCCCTTTCGGAAATACATAAAGGAAGATACCCTTTTGTTTATGACCTTGCGGAAGAATGGTACAGGATATTCAAATTGCCTTTTATATTTGCCCTTTTCCTTTTCAGAAAAGATATTGTTAAATCAAGACATAGGGAGATACATATATTTAAAGAACAATTAATATATTCTATAAGTAAATTTTATAATAAACTGAGGAAGGGGGAATTTTCCTTCAATTCCGATTATATGGAAAAATACTTTCTAAGTTGCATTGACTACACTTTCACCGATGAGCATAAGAAATCTCTATTTAAGCTTAAAGATATAGTAGGCCTTTTCCAACCTCTTAAAGAAAAGAACCCGCTTTGCACTTGGTGTTTATAATACCGTAGTTTCCTCCTTTCTTTCTGTAGGCTATTCTCAATTCTCCAGTTTCCATATCCACAAAGGGTATAAAGAAGGCCCCTGACTCTTTTAGTTCCATTATTGCGTCTTCTACGCTCATGGGCTTTTCTATACTAAGTTCCTCCTCCACAACAAGAGGTCTTTCCCTTTCTTCTGGTGGAAGGGGTTGAGGTGTATGCATTTCTTCCTTTATTTTTGCGCTTTTCCTTCTCAGTTCTAATCTTCTTTGTTTCAGTTTTATAAGTTGTCTTTCAACTTCATCCAGAACCTTGTCAAGAGCAGTGAATACATCTGGATCTTCTTCCCATGCATGTATAGCACCACCACCGGCGGTTTTCAGATATATATCAAGATCAACCCTGTACATGGTAGGGTGGCTCTCACCGGCAAAGTCCTTATGTTTTGACCTTACACTTGATAGGGTTACTATAGCTTCTATTTGATCTTCTCCAGCTTCTTTAAGATATCTGTTAAATCTGCTTAATTTACCTTCAATAAAGCTTTTCATTGCTTCAGTAAACTCAACATCTTTTCCCCTAAATTCAATATTCATTCCCTTAACCTCCATATTCTGAATCCCGGTTTATTTAAAATTCTACCCTTTCTTACACCTATTTTAAAGGGTTGGCTTTCTTCAAAACCTTCTGATACAAATATTGTATTATCGCTGACCGTATTTGTTATTTCAACGCTTACTCCTTTAAAGAAGGAATTTTCTTTAATTCCAAGCTTTTCTGCTGTTTTTTTGTTAATATACACCTTTTGTTCTCTTTCAAGTCCATGAAGCCAAGGATACCAGTGTCCCCATATTTCTACTGGGGAATCTCCTACTATTACATATATATCTTCACACCTTAAATCATCAGTTTCTTTCATATCTATTTCCGAGTCACTTATATCATTTTTATAAATTGTAGGCTCTTCTTGTCCGCTTATGTCAAATATGTAACTAACCGTATCTTCAATGGTGTAAGGGAAATTTTGAAGCTTGGTGCTTTTATTTTCATAAGCGAAGGGATTAAAGAGTGGGGTGGCTTCCCTTTCTTTGAAAAGGGGTAAAGGTATTATTACATTACTGTTCATTGCTGTGAAATCTGGAAAAAGGCTAAGGGAGAATCTTTCCTGATTTTCAGGAAGATTATTGAATTCGTATAGGGTGTTATCTACGGATATTATCAAGTCGTGACTTTCCAAGTTTATATCCTTAAGCTCCTTTATTTCCACATTTGTTATATTTCCTACAAAGGAATACTCCGTCCCGTACAATGTCCTCAGATGTTTTATAAAGCTTATTAAAAAATACCGAAGGGGAGATTTGAGAAGGGTTTCACTGACTATGATGAGGCTTTCTTTTGTAGTTTCAAGGTAGGCTTTTAATCTATTCCACGGTTCATCCTTTCCTTCCAATATGTTCTCAAGGACACTTTTAAGTTGATAAGGATTCATAAGAAGATTCATACTTGCTTTAGCGGACAAGGTATTGTACCTTGAGGATATATTAACAAGGTATGCTCCCTTTTCCACCGCATCCATTATCCATCTTGTTGCCATAACTTCAGAGTTAACAGGGTCCGTTTCCAGCGCTATTATAAGCTTCATATTTGACCATTCGTAGGGAGGTATAGAAGAGGGTTTAAAGGGCAGGAATACACCTGTGGTATATACATCTTTTGTAAGTTTTCCTAATATCTTGTAATCCTCAAGTGTTGAAAATTTACCCATTATAACTGCAGGTTTTTTTATTGGTTTTTTTGACAAGAGTGACTTAACTTCATCTATATCGCTTTTAATAAATTCTCCTTTATTTTTTATAAAAATGTCTTTTATCCTATAGGGAAGTTTGTCGGTTTCTCCTATGAGGGCTATTCCCTTATTACACAGGCTTCCTACGGAGTTTTTATCATAAGGATGCCCGTACACATCAACAATTTCTTCATCTTTCATATAAGCAATGAAACCGCAATGGCAACCGCAACCGAGACAATAACCACAAACTTCTTTGTTAAATTTTTTTACGCTTAGGGGAATATCAGTGGGTTTTAGGTTCACTTCTCAAAAACCTCTTTTTTTATCTCCTCTTCTTTCCCAAAAACACCCATTATATGGTATCCATAATCTACATGTATAACTTCGCCTGTTATTGACCTTGCTTTTTCACTGCATAGGAATACTGCAACATCTCCCACATCTTCTATTGTTGTGGGTTTACCGAAGGGATTTACTTTTATTGAATGTTCCATAAGAAGATGAAATCCGGTTATACTGAATGCTGCAAGGGTTCTTATTGGACCTGCAGATATACAGTTTATTCTGTGACCAAATTTTGCTATATCGTATGCAAGGTATCTTACAGAACTTTCAAGGGCTGCTTTTGCCACGCCCATAACATTGTAATGAGGGACCACCTTTTCCGCACCGTAGTAGGAGAGGGTTAGAACCGATCCTTTTCTTCCTTCCATAAGTGGAAGCAACTCCCTTACGAGTGCGGTTAAGGAATAGACGGAAACCTCCATAGCTATTTTAAAGCCTTCTCTGGAAGTATTAAGATAAGCGTTCTTAAACTCTTCCTTTGGAGCGTATGCTATTGAGTGTATTATTATGTCAAGGACGCCCCACCTTTCCTTGATGGCTTCTTTTAAATTTCTTATATCTTCATCTGATGTTACATCACACTTAACAAGAAAATCCGTTTCAAGGGTTTCCGCTACAGACCTTACCCTTTTTAGCAAATTTTCATTGGCGTAGGATATACATAAGTCCGCACCCTCTTCTTTAAAGGCTTTAGCTATACCGTAAGCTATGCTTTTGTCATTAGCTATACCTGTAATCAGGGCTTTTTTCCCTTCAAGCAGGGCCATAAACTACCTCCTTTATGTGCGGAGTATTTCAAGGGCTTCTTCAACAGATCCTTTATTATAAACGATGTGAGCCATTGCCATTACCATTTTCTTCGGATCTTCCGCCTGAAATATGTTTCTGCCTATGGATAAACCCGCCGCTCCCGCATCCATTGCACCCTTCACCATCTCTAAGACATCCCTCTCCGATTTCATTTTGGGACCTCCCGCGATCACAACAGGTATGGGGCATCCCTCAACAACCTTCCTGAAACTTTCTGGATTCCCTGTATAGGGCACCTTTACTATATCCGCACCCAGCTCCGCACCTATTCTTGCACAGTGTGCTACCACATTCACATCATATTGATCTTCAATATTAGGACCCCTTCCGTACACCATGGCAAGCAAGGGCATTTGCCACTCATCACATAGGGCTGAAACCTTACCGAAGTCTCTCAACATTTCCCTTTCCATTTCTGCTCCTATGTTCACATGTATTGACACTCCGTCCGCACCCAGTTTTATAGCTTCTTCCACTGTGCAGACCAAGGTTTTTTCATTCTTGGTAGGTGCCAAATCCGTTGATGCGGACATGTGAATAATCAACCCTATATCCCTGCCTTTACCCCTGTGTCCCGCCCTTACCATACCTTTGTGTATGATAACTGCAGATGCTCCTCCCTCCGCTACTAAATCTATTGTTTTTTTGATATTCTCAATACCCTTTATAGGCCCTGAACTCACACCGTGATCCATGGGGACAAAAATGGCATGCCCCGTATTTCTGTCTATAATCCTTTCAATCCTGACCTGCTTTCCTATACCCATTTTTTTCAACCTCCCGTAAATCTAAATACGACTTCACCCGTCTGTACAAAGTCAACGGGCAATGCTTCAAACTTAACCAGCTTTATATATCTTAACAGCGTACTATCTATTTTGGCATTCCCGCTTCTTTGTACTATTACAGCCTTTATAACCCTTCCGTAAGGATTAACCCATATTTTTATTCTCAATGGGGCAGGGAACTCTTGTGTTACAAGGTAGGGTAAGGGAGGGGTATATATTATCTTTCTGTTTCCCGCTGAGAAAGTTATACCGCTTCCCGATACTACAGCGGATATAGAGCCTATACTCTTTCCGTGGACTGTAGTTCCCTTTTCCTTTTGTTCCTTAAGCTTCTCCCTTACGGACTCTTGGATACTTGCCAATATCCTTACATCTTCTTCCTTTTTCTTCTCAACCTTTACTGGTACATCTCCTTCCTTATGAGCCTTTTCAACTGTCGCTGTTGCTCTTTTATTAACCTTTGAAGCCTTCTTTTGCTTAGCCACTTTTGGAGGAGGACTTTTTATCGTTACCTCCCTTATTTTTATCTTTAGTGGTTGTGGTTCGGGTATTTCAATATGTGTTACGAGAAATAAACTTGCAAATCCTGTGAATATAAGAAGGTTTATTAATAAAGAGCCTGTCCAGTAAGCGAGATCCTCTTTACTTATCCTTAAATTCATGGAATATCAACAGATATTATATAATAGTTCGGAATACGGGCGGACGGGGGAAATAAAATGCATGTTTTAATGCTTTTGTTCCCTGTACTATTATGGGCTGCCAATTTGTATGTAACTCCCAATCCTTCCATCGGTGCGGATTGCAGTCAGGCTAACCCTTGCAGTCTTCAGGATGCTTTAAATATCGCTGCAAGTAACGGAGAGGCTGATACTATTTATCTTGAGGCGGGGACATATTCCTTGGGAAATACAGTCAGTTATACTCCTTCATCCACCGAAAATTTCAGTATTTATATAAAAGCTTTAGATCCGAATAATAAGCCTGTTTTGGATGGAGGGGGTTCGGAGATAATGAGCATAAATACTACAGGTTTGGCTGATGATTCCAATGTGGAGATAGGTGTTGAGAATATAGTCTTTTATGCTGGCGGCGTAACAACATTGGGAATTTCTGCTTCCGCTTTGGAGATAAGGACCTCGCAGGCTATGGTAAGTGTGGTGGGTTGTGAATTTAGGGGAAATACTTTTTCTTTAGACGCAAGTGTATTATTTGTAAAATCTAACACCGCCCAATTAAGGGACAACGTGTTTCAAGATAATACCATATTAGGTGCAAATGTTACATCCTATCTTATTAGATATCAGGGTTCATACGTTTCCTTTATTAATAATCTTATAGAAAACAACATATCAACAGGTAAGCCCGCAGTTGCGTTTTATTCTCAGTCTTCTCAGGTTGTCAATGTTATAGGAAACAGAATATTGAATAATTCCAAGTATACAGGTTTGAGAGTTGATAACTCTGTATCTTATGTATATAACAACTTCATTGTTGGTAATACTGCTGACACAGGCGATAATTACAGTAGCGCGGTTGGAAGTTGTATATATGCGTATAATAATCCCGCTGTCTATATATACGGAAACTACTGTGTTAATAATACCGCTGATGTGGGATCAATTTCTATAGAAGCAGGGATAGGGGGTAAGCAGAATGTTGAAATAGTCAACAATATTATATACGGAAACAGCGTTGTATTGTCCGGAGGTGGTATTGGTATAGATATTTCTTATGGAAAAGTTGTTATTACTAACAACACCATCTATAATAATACCGCACTTATGGGGGGAGGTGTTTTTATATATTCTTATCCGTTTGGCGATAAAAGAGCTTTTATATACCTTTATAACAATATCATCTACGGGAATAGGGCTGATGTGGGTAGGGAAGTGCTCTTGATGTCTCAACCTTCCGCCAAACTTGACCTGAATATTCATTACAACATACTATCTTCGGAGGATGGTGTAGAGCTGGATGTTTGGAGCGATGATGTGAATGTCTACATGGATAACAACATATTTGAAAATCCCCTTATTGCGAATCCTTATGCAGGAGATTTCGGACTAAGGCAGGGCTCCCCTGCAATTGATACGGGTTACAACGATGCACCCGCCTTACCCCTTGAGGACTATAGGGGTGGACCCCGTATTGTAGGACCCAATGTTGATATAGGTGCGGTTGAGTATGACCCTTCCTCTCCGCCTTCCTATCCCAATATAAAGCTTGATATGGTTGAGATTGATTTTGGGAATGTATTGAAGTACGAAAGCAAATTCAAGGATGTTAATATAGCCAATGTAGGTAACGCTCCTCTTTCCGTGATGGATATTTATGTGTTGGGAAATAAATTCAGCCTTGATGTTAGTGGCGGGGACAAACCTTGCGGAAATACTTCGTTCACCCTTAATCCCGGGGATAACTGTACTGTAAGGATTTATTTTGAAGGTTCGGGGGAAGGCACCTATGATGGGGTACTTCTTATATCATCCGATGATCCTGATTTGCCAGAACTCAGTGTTGGTATTAGGGCTACAGTTGTGGGATGGTCCGATATAGGCGAAGTTAATACAAATTACGGTAAGATGATCTTTTATATAACAGAGGGTGAATTTGAAACATTAAAGGCGGAAAAGATGACATGTAAACTTCCCGAAGGCTATAAGCTTTCACCTTACGGTTCTGTGCGACTGAGCATTAATTTAAAGGGAAATTCGGATACACGGCTGAGGATAGAGTTACCTGAGGTTAAAAGGGGTATGTTTGTATTATTATGTGCAGACGGAAAGGGCTATTTTATGGAGAACGCATCTGTAAACGGAAACGGAATAGGTATAGGTTTGAATGATGATGCGGACGGGAAAAAGGACGGTCGTATTGATGTCTATATTGCTGTAAGTGAAAGGGGTGTTATACAAGAAGTTGTGAAGAAAAAAGGATGTTCCTTTGCGGATTATTCTTTTATTATCTTGCTGATGGTTTTAATACACTTCTTCAGATTCCGTTATAATTTATTTAGGTAGGAGAGGTGGCCGAGTGGCCGAAGGCGGCCGCTTGCTAAGCGGCAGTAGGGTTAACAGCCCTACCGTGGGTTCGAATCCCACCCTCTCCGCCATTCAAAAGATATGAACATACTTAAAGAGTATCGTCTTATTCCTTTGGAAGAGGACGATCGCCGAATAAAATTGATGGTACCTCCGAATTTCAAAGATGAGGATGTAGAAGAGATAAGGTTTTTAACAGGCAAGGATATTGAACTTATTGTTGTTGGAGAAGAGGAATTCACTAAGGAGCTCCAAAACAGACTGTCCATGGAAGAGGTGATCATTGAATCGGAAGAGGAGGAGATAGGTGATATAAGTAAAGATATTCTCTTAGAATCCGAGGACAGTCCCATAGTTAACCTTGTCAACTCTGTACTTATTAAGGCTTCTACAGCGGGGGCATCTGATATTCATTTTGAACCTTACGAAGACGAAGCCCTTATAAGGTTGAGACTTGACGGAATACTTCACGATTACCTTAAGGTTCCTAAAACCATGTATGAATCGGTAGTATCTCGTATAAAGGTTATGGCAAATATGAATGTTGCGGAGAGAAGGATACCTCAGGACGGCAGAATAAGGATAAAAATAGGAAAAAAGGACCTTGATATAAGGGTCTCTACTGTGCCTACCGTTTTGGGGGAGAGGGTTGTGTTGAGACTTCTTGATAGATCGGGTTCCCTTCTTGAACTTGAGGATCTCGGGCTTGAAGGTGAAGATCTTGAAAAGGTTAAGAGCCTTGCAAAAAAGCCATATGGGATAGTCCTCGTTACCGGACCTACAGGGGCAGGTAAAAGTACTACCCTGTATGCCATGCTCCTCTATGTGAAGGGACCTGAAAAGAACATAATAACCATTGAGGATCCTGTTGAATACCAGATTAAAGGTATAAGTCAGATTCAGGTAAATCCGAAGGTTGGTCTTACCTTCGCCAACGGCTTGAGGTCCATACTCAGACAGGATCCCGATATTATAATGGTGGGAGAAATAAGGGATGCGGAGACGGCGGATATAGCGGTTCATGCAGCATTAACAGGCCATCTTGTGCTTTCAACACTTCATACAAATGATGCTCCTTCCGCAGTAACAAGACTTGCGGATATGGGTATTGAACCCTTCCTTATAGCTTCGGCCCTTGAGGGTGTAATTGCTCAAAGGCTTGTCAGAAGGATATGTGAGGATTGTAAAGAAGCTTACAAGCCCACAGTTACAGAACTGGAGGAGCTAGGGTTAAAGGATGGTGATTATACCTTTTATAGAGGAAAAGGTTGTGATGCATGTCTCGGTACTGGATATAAAGGTAGGATAGGTATATTTGAGGTTCTTGAAATAGATGATGATCTTAAATCCTTGATTATAAAAACTCAGGATGCGGGACCCATAAGGAGACGTGCGAAGGAAAAAGGCTTTTTTACTATGATGGAGGACGGTATAAGAAAGGTTATGAAAGGTATAACAACGCCTCAGGAGGTTATAAGTGTTATAAAAGAGGTGTAGGGAATGATCTATACGGGTATAGATAATACAAAGAGGATCAGTGTAAGTTACTCCCCTTGGAAAAAGGAGTGGGAATTTTCACGAAGGGAGGGAAGGAAAATATATGTTATACCTTCCCATCTTTCCCTTTTAAGGATAGAAGGTACGGATATTAAAAACAAGTACAGCTTAAAGAAGTACATTGACCTTGAGGTGCGTGAGAAGTACGGAGAAGTTACTTGGGATGTGGAAGTTGACGATGGAACAATGTACCTCGTTGTGTTCAGGGATTTTGATATACCGGATGATTTCTTCGCCCTTGATCCTGAAATATTTTCCTTAGCCAGAGTATTAAGGGCAAACGGTAAAAAGGACGGTGTTGTCCTTGATATAGGTTCAAGGAAAACCACTTATATAGAGATTGCGGAAGGGAAAATAGTTAATTACAGGGTTGTTTTAAAAGGGGGTGATTATATAGACGGGATTGTTTCGGAATCTTACGGTATAGATAAAGGCGAAGCTGAGGAGCTGAAGAAGGAGAAAGGATTATCGGATGTTAAGGTCAGGGAGGCTGTTGAAGATATACTTAACTCAATAGGTCATAATTTGAAGGGTAAGGAAATACTTTTAAGCGGAGGCGGAAGTCTTTTGAAAGGTATAGATAACTTATTTGATAATGTTTTTAGAAATGATCACTGTGAACCCCCTCTAAATTCCGCCTTCGGAGCGTCCCTTAAGTATGTTTACAAAGATAAATCACCCTCTTTCAGAAGGAGCGGGATTGAACCCTCCGAACTTAGGAAAATGGCTTTGGTTTCAGGTGTTGCAGGTTTGTTCTTAATTCTGTCTTATATCACCTCAAACTTTCTTGGGGAGAAAATAATTAAGGATATAAAGGCATTAGAAAAAAAGGAGTTTAAGGAAGCCTTTCCTAACCTTCCTGCTGTGTCCGTTTACAGTCAGGTGAAGGGTTTGATCTCTAGCAATGACAGATTTATGCTTACTAGGAGGATAGAAAAGTTAACAGAGAAACTGAGAAGGGGTGTTGTTATATACAGCATTGAATATGCGGAAGGCAGGCTTATTGTGAGGGGTGAGACTGACGAAAATACTGTAAAGCTTATGGAACCTAAATCAATAAAGAAAACGCCAAAAGGAAAGGTAGAGTTTGAAATTGAAATCAAATAACAAACTTTTGTTGGTTATAGGGGGGCCGACCGCGGTAGGTAAATCCGAAATTGCCTGTTGTGTGGCTAAGGAGATAGGAGGTGAAATAATCAGTGCTGACTCAATGGCGGTTTACAGGTATATGGATATAGGTACCGCAAAATTAAAAGAGTGTATGAGAGAGGTAAAGCATTACCTTGTGGATGTTGTTAATCCGGATCAGTACTTTGATGTGAAGATGTTTGAGAAGATGGCTTGTGAGGCTTATAAGGAGATAGTTAATAAGGGCAAGGTTCCCATGCTTGTAGGTGGTACATACCTTTATATACAGGTGTTTTTGTACGGACTTGCGGAGACGCCTGAACCTGATTGGAAACTGAGGGATAGATTGTATGAGATTGCAAAAAGAAAAGGTTCGGAGTTTTTATGGCAGAAGCTTTTAGCCATTGATCCTGCTTATGCAGGGAAGATACATCCGAAGGATACAAGAAGAATAGTGAGGGCTTTGGAGGTTTTTATAAATTCAGGAAGACCTTTTTCTTCCTTTCATGAATGGAAAGGGTCCCGTTTCAGATATGTGGGTTTTTACATTAAAAGGAGCTGGGAGAGTTTGAAATCAAGGATAGAAAACAGACTACTAGATATGATAAAAAATGGATTGATTGAAGAGATAAAGGAATTGTGGGAAAGGGGAATGTCCCTTACGACACTGCAGGCTATAGGGTATAAGGAGTTTATACCCTATTTAAAGGGGGAGAGAAGTCTTGAAGAAAGCATAAAGGAAGCTATCAAAAATACTTGTGATCAAGCTAAAAGACAGATAAGATGGTTCAGGAGACAAGGATGGCATGAGGTGGACCTTGATATTATGGATATAAAGGAAGCATGTAAAAAGGTGGTGGATATATATGCAAAGGCCGAGGAATCTCAGAAGAAAAGCGTACATAGCTAAAACACTTGCAAAGCATGGATTTGGTATTCTCGTAATACAACTCGGTCTCGGCAGGCTTGTACCCTTCCATTGGGGTATTATGGGACACCCGCGTAGAAAGGAACCGTATTCCGCCGCGGAGCATTTAAGAATGGCTTTTGAGGAACTCGGAGCTACATTCATAAAACTCGGTCAGATTTTAAGTACGAGACCCGATCTATTACCCGAGGAATACATTCAAGAGTTGTCAAAATTGCAGGATAAGATACCCCCCTGTCCCTTCGGGGAGATAAAAAAGCAGATTGAGAATGAATTAGGGGAAAAGATTGAGAGCATTTTCTTGGAGTTTGAGGAGACACCCATAGCTTCCGCATCCATAGGTCAGGTTCACAGAGCTGTTTTGAAAGATGGTAGAAAGGTTGCGGTTAAGGTACAAAAACCCGGTATTGAGAAACAAATAAGGGAGGATCTTGAGATAATAGGGGAGATAGTTGAACAAGTTTCGGGACGTGTAGAGATTGCGAGGCAAATAGATATTTCTTCTTTTTACGATGAATTTTCTTACATAATAAGAGGCGAACTTGATTATATAAGGGAAGCAAGGAATGCGGAAACCTTCAGGGAGAATTTCAAAGAAGACGGAGATGTTTATATACCGCAGGTTTACTGGGAATTCACAACAAGAAAGGTTTTGACTATGGAGTATGTTAAGGGTATAAAGATAGATGATATTGAGGAACTTAGGAGGAGGGGATATTCACTTAAGAATATAGCAAGAAAAGGTGTGGATATATTTATGAGAATGATTTTCAGGGATGGTTTTTTCCATGGGGATCCTCACCCAGGAAATTTTTTTGTGAGAGACGACGGAAGTATAGCCCTTCTGGATTTCGGTATGGTGGGTGTTATAGATAAGGTTACCCGTCTCAACCTTTTACAGCTTATAAACGGTGTGGTTAAAAGGGACAGTTCTCTTATGATGGATGCTCTGCTTGACCTCGGCGTTGTGGGTTTTACCGGTAAGGAGTATTTGTTAAAAAAGGAGCTGGAAATACTTTTCTCCTACTATACAAGCCTTTCTATAAAGGAGATAAAGATATCAGAGGTTATAAATGAGATTTTCAGATTGTCCTACAAATATAATATAAAACTTCCATCCGATCTATTCCTACTTATGAAAACCATAGCAATGGCGGAAGGACTCGGTAGTAAACTGGACCCAAACTTCAGGGTCATTGATGTTATGGGACCCTATGTTGATAAGTATAGGAAGTTAGTTATTTCCCCGTCATTTATAAAGGATGAGATTGAAAGGAATATGTTCCTCCTTATAAAGTCCCTTATAGAGAGTGTTGAAAGATTAAGGAGAATGGTGAAAAGGATAGAGACTGGTAAACTTGAGGTGTCTATAAAATATGAAGGAGAAACGAGATTTATAGAGGATCTAAGAAGGGATTTAAATAGGCTTTCTATAAGTATACTTACCCTAGGCTTTATGATAGCTTCTTCCCTTATTATATCTGCCTATAAACCCGAACTGGTCAAAGAGGAATTTGTAATATACTTTGTATCAGCTTTAACCCTTCTTTTCTTCATTACGGTAATACTGAAGATTTGGAGATCGGGAGGTTAATCCGTTTTCTTTTCTTGCTTTTCTTCCTTTTCTTTTTCTTCTTCCTTCTTCAGGCGTTCAAGCTCCTTTTTAGCTCCCTCAATTGCTCCCACCGCAGCGGAAGATGTTAGTTTTACAAGCCCTTGAACCATATCCATAAGCTTTGCTGTTATATCCTTAGCTTTCTCAACGGTTTGCTCTATTGTGAGCTTTTCCTCTTCACCTTCAACCCCGAGCTTTTCTTTTAGCTCCTTCAACTCCTTCTCCAACCTTTCAATTTCCTTGCGTAGATCAACTTCTTCCTTTTGCGCTTCTTTATGCTCTTTTTCTTCCTTCGCCATTTTCTAACCCTCCTTAACGGATATTATAAACAAGACACATTAGCGGGGGATATACTCGTTTATCTCAAGGGTATCTGTTATATTTACCAAGGAGTTTTCTTTGTCTGATCTGAACATGACTATGTCTCCCGTTACCGAGTTATAGTATGCTTTTCCTAAGAAGTAACCCTCAGTAGGGTTTTTTATATATAAACTCTTATAAATCTTGTTCAGGGTACCGAGATGCTTTGTTTCAGACGGACACCCATTTGCAGAAACAAGCAACATGCTATGTTTTATCCTTTTATGGGGTGGAGACTCTTTGTAAAACAGTACACCTCCCCAGTACGCACCTTGGAATTCTTTGGATACTGATCCGTCATCCTTTATGTATCCCGCCCTGTAGCCCTGACCTCCGTATATGTTGTAGAAAATAAGATTGCCCGATGTTCCTACAATCCATAGTGTATCAATCGTACTAAGTAGAAGAGTTTCGGAGCTACCGTCTTTACTTATTACTTTTAATCGGTTTCCTTCCCTGTAAATAATTTTATTATCAGTCACATTTAATTGGTTTATAGTTTTATCTTCTTCCTTTGGCAGAATATAACACGTTAAATCTGAATAGTTAAATTTTATTATTTTTGTACCCGCACCTATGTATATGGATGTATCGTCTTGGGCAACTTTTATGTTTGATGAAGGTAGTTCGCATGTGCTTGACGGTTTTATCATGGTGGTCCCATCATATATATAGAGTTTTCTTTCAATAACTATAGCTGTATAGAATTGACCGTTATATATGTAATTTGCTATTACACTTGCTGTGGCTATCCCCTGTGTGGATGCAAACTCTGCAGGAAGTATTGATGAACATGTTAAACCATTTATATCTACCGTACAACTTTCAAGATCATACAAATTGTTATTTTTTTCTTTTAACATAATTAACTTTCTTATACCAAGGGTTTGACTGTCTCTGAAAACACCCAACGGTATTTTGTCGTTTATAGATATTGGGTTGTCCGCTTCACCCATGTCAAGTCTTATGAGCTTGAGTACATCATTATTGTCCCAGCAATTTTGATCTGGGGAAGAGTAAAAGATATAAATAGATCTTTCGGGATTTTCATAATCTGGAATAACGTTATCATCGCATATGACAGCTGTTTCGTTTTCTGAAGAAACCTTTAAGGGTGGAGAAGTATCCGATTTTAGAAGGCTCAATTTATAAAGGGATTTATTCTTAAGATATATAAGATACCTTGAATCAAGGTCCGTTATCCTACCAATAGTGTTATCGTATATTCCGCTTACAACAGTGCGGGGACCTAATGGCGAAAATGTTATGTTGCTATCTTTAAGTAGTGCATTTGATGGATTGTTTGGATCTATAAAATAAATATTCCCTTTTTCATCATAAAAGGCTAAGAATTTTTCACTTGCTCCCTTGAGAGGGTTATAACCTTCATTCAACCTAAAAGCGCATAAACTAAGTTCTGTTATTGTGTTTTTATTGCCTATTGGACTACACGATGCAACTATAAAAAGTGTAAAAAAAATAAACACTCTTTTCATGCTTCTTTCTTCTTTTATATATTCTGCTATTATAATGGCTAATTAAGGTAAATATACCTTATAGTGTTAATAAGAATACTCCTATAACCATAAGTATAGTCGCTGGAAAAGCTCTTTTTATCCTCTCTTTAAAAAATATTTTCCCGTATATGACACCGAATATCATAGAAATCCTTTCCGCTGAAGCTACATAAGAGGACGGTGCAAAGGTCAAAGCAAGATTGTATGACAAACCACCCAAAGAAAAGAGTATGCCTATGGGTACTATATATTTTGATCTGTAGTTGCTTACCTTCGTAAGTTCCTTTTTCCTTACAAAGGGTAATAACCCCAAGGTCATGACTACACAATAATACCATGTAAAAAAGAAAGGATTACTGTGAACTATCGCATATTTTCCTACAGCTACATTTATACCGTAACAAAAGGCGGATGCTATCATATAAAATATACCCCTGTCCGGTGAAAGGAAGGTTTTAAGTGAACCCCCTGTTATTATGAAGGAGCCTAATATAATCAGCAGTATGCCAGATATTCCCTTGCTATCAATGGTTTCGCCAAGCAAAAGGAAGCCTCCAATGGCGGAGAAAAGAGGTATGAAAGAGAGAAATGGTACCACTTCGGATAAGGGAGAGAATTTAAGTGCCTTTATAAAAAAGATGGATCCTGCTATCTCAAGCGGTAGCCAGAAGAAGGTGCTTATGATAAGTTCTTTGGATGGATCCCACAGTAATATACCCAATGGAAGTGTAAGTAGGGCGCACAGTGGAAATCTTATCCATAGAATGAAGTTTTCATCATAACCTTTTAGAATACTTTTTTTGTTAAAAATATCATTTGTTGACCAAAAGAGGGCTGAGAGAACAGCCAAGAAGATGCCAGTTTCCGTCAACCTTAATCTTCCTTATACTATGAGCTATTATAATCCTTCCCTTACCTTTTTTGTAAAATAGACAAAAATGAGAAAGGGTAGAGGCAAAAGGGAATTAAGACAGATAAGGATAATAAGGGATTATCTTCTTTATCCGGAAGGTTCTTGCCTTATTGAGTGCGGAAATACAAGGGTAATATGCACCGCTTCAATTACGGATACTGTTCCCCCTTTCCTGAAGGGTAAAAATCAGGGTTGGATTACAGCGGAGTACTCCATGCTACCGAGAGCAACCGTAACAAGGAATCTGAGAGAGTCAGTTCAGGGTAAAATTGGAGGAAGAACTCATGAGATACAACGTATGATAGGGAGGGCCATGAGGAGCGTGGTTGATCTTACCAAAATAGGTGAAAGGACTATATGGATTGATTGTGATGTTATACAGGCTGATGGCGGTACAAGGACCGCTTCTATAACGGGAGCCTTTGTAGCGATGGCGGATGCTCTCATAAAGATATATGAAGAGGGCTTGATTTCTCAGATCCCGTTAAGGGACTTTGTTGCTGCTGTTAGTGTAGGTATAGTAAACAACGATATATTACTTGATCTTGATTTTGAGGAGGATTCATCCGCCCAGGTTGATATGAATGTGGTTGCAACAGGTTCTGGCAAGCTTGCGGAAATTCATACAATGGGAGAGGAACACACCTTTTCAAAGGATCAATTCGATGCCATGCTTTCGGTAGCCCTTGCAGGAATAAAGCAGATAATAGAGTTACAGAGGGCTTTTTATGAGGTTTCACCCAGTATCAATTACTGGAAGAAAAAACCGATAAAAGAAGCAAGACTTTGATGAGGGCTGTTTTACCCCTATTTCTTATTTTCTTTGCAGGATGTACACCCGCTGTAAGACAAGCTGTACTACCTAAAAGCAGTAATGATATCTACATTGTTAAAGAGGGTAGCTTTTACTTTACACCAGAAGAAGAGAAGTTTATTGTGAAGGAAGCTAAACATTTAGGCATTAGGGTTCCTGATAGGAAAGAGATTAAGAGATTTTTGGAGGCTTATTTAAAAAATAAGAGGTATCTAAGGGATGTTTTTGAAAGGGCTAAGTTATATATACCAGTTATAAAACCCATACTGAAGGAGTACGGATTACCGGAGGAACTTGCTTATCTGCCAGTTATTGAAAGCGGATTTAATCCCTTTGCGAGGTCTCCCTCCGGTGCGGTAGGCTTATGGCAGTTTATGCCTTCAACTGCTAAAAAATACGGCTTGAGAATTAACAAATTTGTGGATGAAAGGAAAGATGTTATTAAATCAACTCACGCTGCGGCAAGGTATTTGAAGGATCTTTACGAGGAGTTTGGCAACTGGGAGCTTGCCTTGGCAGCTTACAACTGCGGTGAGGGTTGTGTGAGGAGAAGAACAAAAGGTAAGAGTTTTTGGGAGAAAAAGAAAAATTTGCCTCTCCAAACTAGAAGATATGTACCTGCTTTCTTTGCAATTCTTCTTATAGCAAGGGATGCGGAGAGATACGGTATAAATGTGTCGGAGGATCATGTTACGGTTGTTCAGAGTACGGAATTTGACAAGATGGTAACCGTAGAGGATATATTAAGTGAGTTCAATATTGATGAAGGATTGTTCAGAGATTTAAATCCTCACATAAAGGGCGATTTTATCCCTCCGGGTACATTTGTTTATTTACCTAAGGAGTAACTTATGCTTAATACTTTTATCTTAGCGGGTGGTCTAAGTAAGAGGTTCGGTAGCAACAAGCTTTTATATATACTTAACGGTAAAAGACTTATTGATATAGTGGTTGAAAACGCCCGTCATTTTAGCAGGCATGTTTATCTTGTTGTTAAGGAAAAGGAACCGTATCAAGATGTTGATTGTGACGGTATTTTAACGGATGTTTTTGAGGAAAGGGCATCAATAATAGGTTTATTTACCGCACTGCTTAAGTCGGGCGGTGAAGATATCATTGTACTCAGCGGTGATATGCCCTTTGTAGATTATTCAACCATTAGTTTATTATTCAAGGAACATTTTTTAAATTACACCCTATTTAAAATAAACGGTACTGTGCATCCCTTTCCCGGTATATACAGTTATTGTTTAACTTTGGATCTTTACAGATTTATAAGAGGAGGTGGCAGGAGTATAAAGGAATTTTTAAAACATGTTGACGGTAGAGTGATAGAACACGAAGATTCAAAGCACTTTTTAAACATAAACGAACGACAGGATATTGAACTATTCAATAAGCTCAAGACTTGAGAATATAAAGGGTATTTCATAATTTGCAGATTCTTTTGAATCCGAGGCGTGTATTGCATTCTTACCCTTATCAGTACCGTAGAGTGCTCTTATAGAGTTGGGTGCGGTTTTTCTTGCCTCTTCGCTATCCGTCGGACCTATAATTTCCCTGACCCTGCTTATAGCTTTTTCCCCTTCAAGCACACATGCAACAACAGGACCGGATGTCATAAATTCAACAAGCTCTTCATAAAAAGGCCTATCTTTATGAACGATATAAAACTTTCTCGCTTGATCTTTCGTGAACTTAAACATCTTCAATCCTACAATTTTGAACCCTTCTTCAATAAACCTGTCTATTATTTTACCGATTGCTCCTTTTCCCACTGCATCAGGTTTAATAATAATAAGGGTTCTTTCCATTCAGTTAACCTCCCTTAACAGTAGTTAGTTTTTCCAGTTGTCTTTTCACCGAAGCGTCAATTATAAATCCGTGGGTTTTTAGTATGAATCCACCTATTATATTCGGATTTTCCTCAACTTCAAGATCTATCTTTCTTCCTATCTTCTCTTCAACTATCTTACTCAGCTTTGATATGGTTTTCTTGTCAACTTTGTGACCTATTATAAGTTTTCCGTGAGAAAGTTTCATTATCTTTTCAGTTTCATGCTCAAGCATTCTGCTTACATCAGGAATTACTGAGAAGGCATTGATTGATATTATGTATTCAAAGATTCCCTTTATATCTTGAGGTAGCCCACTTTTATTCATAAGCCCTTCTATAAAGGCAACCTTTTTTTCGTTAGGGATAGAAGGATTAATAATGAAATTCCTAAATTCTTTGTTTTTCTTATAAAGGGCTGATATTAAATTTAAGAAGGATTGTGCGTTAATAAATGCATCTTTGTTCTTAGGCAGTTTACTCGTTATAAGTCTTGTTATCTTCCTTGCAAGTTCAATATTTCTTTTCATTACTTGCTTTCCCCCTTAAGGGCTTTAATACTCCTCTCAATATACTTTTTCTGTATATTTTTATCATCAAATAATTCTTTAAGGGTGTTTTCTGCTATCTCCGTAGCTTTTTTTATTCCGTAAAGTGCAAGTTCTTCTTTAGCCCTCTTTAACTCTATATTTATAGCTTCTTTTGTCTTTTCCCTTAATCTGTTGGCAATTTCTTCCGATTCTATCCTTGCTTTTTCAATTTCTTCTTTTGCGGATACCTCCGCTAGCTTAATTGATTCATTTTTCTTGATCTTTGCCTCTTCAAGCTCTTTCTTTGCCCTTTCAAGATCCTTACGTGCTTCTTCCACCTCTTTGTGGGATTCATCAAGCTTTTCTGTCAGAGATTTCCAAAAGTTATTGAAAGCTTCACTTACAGGTTTCCTACTTAAAAAGAAAACTATAGCCAAGAAAAGGGCTATATTGAATCCTTTCCAAAAAATTTCCAACGTATGGTTTGTATGCTCCTCCGCCCCGTAAGAAAGCCCAAAAGATATGAAAAGTATTAAAAGTAAACTCATGCAACCTCTCCCAAAATCTTTTTGACTATCTCATCTGCTATATCTTTTATGACTTTTTCCATTTTTTCCTTTTCTTCTTCAAGCGATTTTCTAATCAGGTTTACCTTCTCTGTTAATTCCTTATTTGCCTCTTCTTCCGCCTTTGAAATGATTTCTTCCCTTATTTTGCTCGCTTCCTTTTTTGCCTCTTCATACACTCTGCTTACTTCTTTTCTTGTTTCTTCCATTATCTTGGCTATTTCTCTGTTTATCTCTTCCGCTTCCTTTCTAAGCCTTTCCGCTCTGTTGTAGTTGTCCCTTATTATGTTTTCCCTTTCTTCCATGGCAAGGGTATAGGGTCTTACAAAAATGACGGATACCAGTCCTACAAAAATTAGGAATAGAACACCTTGAATAAAAAGTGTAATGTTTGGAATAACGCCTACATCCATTTCCTGCTCCTGAAATGTGCTGTTTATTATAACACAATCCTTGTAGAATTATTCTGAATAGATGGTAGTGTTAGAAGGTGTTGTAGTAAAAAGGGAGGCTCAAAGGATAGATGTACTTTTGGAAGGCAAGGTTTTAAGGGGGATACCGAGGGGCAGAATAAGAACATCTGAAAGAATATATGCGGGAGATATAGTAACCGGCTATAAGGAAGGTGATGGTATCTTTGTCATTGAGAATGTTAAGGAAAGAAAAAATCTACTTATAAGGCCTCCTGTTGCAAACGTTGATTGTGTGATTATAGTTTCAACATTGAGGGAACCAGAGTTTAACAATTTTATGCTTGATAACCTATTGGTTGTATACGAAAAGGAGGGTGTAGGTATATATATTGTTTTTAACAAGGTTGACCTTTTGGATAAGGAAGGGAAAGAAGAATTAAAAAGGTGGATTAATATATATGAAAATGTAGGTTACAAGGTTTTAACTGTTAGTGTTATAACAGGCGAGGGTTTGGAGGAATTCTCCAATATATTTGAGCCTGGTATATATGTTTTTGCAGGACCTTCAGGTACAGGCAAAAGTTCATTAATATCCGCTATAAGCGGTGTTGATCTGAGAAAGGGGGAGGTGAGCAGAAAAACTGGCAGGGGCAAGCACACTACAACAGGCGTAAGCCTTTTAATGCTTGAAGGAAATGTGTTTGTTGCGGATACTCCGGGTTTTTCAAAGGTTGATGCCTTGAAATTTATTGACAGGGAGAATATAAAGGATTACTTCAGGGAATTCCGTAACTACGTTTGCAAATTTAAGGATTGTTTGCATATAAAAGAGGAGGGGTGCGGTGTAAAGGAGGCTGTTCGTAAAGGGGAGATTTCGGAGGAGAGATATAAAAGTTATTTACGCATTATTTCATCTGTCTCTTATACACATCTCCGAGC